>DASUAH010000150.1:0-3402 GCA_035763885.1 Gemmatimonadales bacterium | reverse complement strand
GGCGGCGACGGAGCAGCAGAGGGCGTCGCCGTCGATCAGCGCGTCGTGCTCGAAGCCGAGCTCGGGAAACGGGAGGCCGTCCACCAGGACCCGGAGCTGCGGCGGGAGGGCTGCGGCGCCCTGCAGCGTCGTGCGACACCGGCAGAAGGCACGGCGCATCGCGAGGGCGGTGGCGCGGCGGATATTGAGCCGGTCGATCTCCGCGACCGAGGCCGCCCCGACCCCGATCGCGCAGGCGCGCGCACGGATGCGCACCGCCAGGGTCTCGCGCCGGTCGGCGGGCAGGAGCTTGCTGTCGCGCAGGCCGCGCAGCGCGGGCCGCGTGCAGCCGGACGGAAAGACGACGGCCGCGGCAACCACTGGTCCTGCCAGTGGGCCGCGGCCGGCTTCATCGACGCCGACGAGGAGACACCCCTCCGCCCAGGCCGCCGCTTCGCGCGCGAGCGAGGGCACGGGCGGCGCCATGAATCAGCTCTCGCGCTTCTCCCGGATGCGGGCGGCCTTGCCGGACAGCCGCCGCAGGTAGTAGAGCTTGGCCCGGCGAACCCGGCCCCGCCGCACCAGCTCCACCGACGCGATGCTCGGGCTGTGCAGGGGGAAGATCCGCTCCACCCCGACCCCCGCCGAGACCTTCCGGACGGTGAAGTTCTCGCTGATCCCGCCGCCGCGCTTGGCGACGACCAGGCCCTCGAACGCCTGCAGCCGCTCCTTGTCGCCTTCCTTCACGCGTACCATGACGCGCACCGTGTCGCCCGGCTCGAACGCGGGCAGGTCCGTGCGCAGCCCTTCGCGCCCAGCTTTGGCCAACCGCTCCATTGTCTCACCCTCCGCGATGTCCGGGCCGACCGGCCGGCCGGGGAATCTAATTCGATGCTTCGTCTACGTACCGCGCCCAGAGGTCGGGCCGGCGCTCCCGCGTCAGCCGCTCCGCCTCCGCCATCCTCCACGCCGCGATCTCGGCGTGGTCGCCCGAGCGCAGCACCTCGGGCACCGCGAGCCCCCGGTACTCGGGTGGCCGGGTCCAGCTCGGCGGGCTCAGCAGTCCGTCGTAGTGCGAGTCGCCGCTCGCCGACTCGTGGTCGCCGAGCGCTCCCGGCAGCAGGCGCACCACCGCGTCGATCACGCAGATCGCGGCCGGCTCCCCGCCCGAAAGGACGAAGTCACCGATGGAGAGCTCCTCGGTGGCGAGCCCCTCCGCCACCCGCTGGTCCACGTCCTTGTAGTGGCCGCACAGCAGCGTGAGCCGGCTCCCCACCGCGAACCGCACCGCGTCGCCGTGCCCGAACGGCCGGCCGCGCGCGGAGAGCAGCACGATCGGTCCCATCGGCCCCTCGGCGGCGAGCGCATCCACCGCCTCGAAGAACGGCTCCGGCTTGAGCACCATGCCCGCGCCGCCGCCGTAGGGGTAGTCGTCCACCGTGCGGTGCCGGTCGTGGGTGAAGTCCCGCAGGTTCACCACCCGGTACTGCACCAGCCCCGCGGCCGCCGCCCGCGCCGGGATGCTGGTGCCGGTGAACGCCGCGATCACCTCGGGGAACAGGGTGACCACGTCAATCCGTAACGGCCCCGCGCCACGCCGCGCCGCTGCGCTTTCCTCCGTCATTCGTCGATCAATCCTGCCGGGGGTGCGATGGTGAGGCGCCGCGCGGCCCGGTCCACCGCCCGCACGAACTCCCGCCGGTACGGCAACAGGAACTCCCGCTTCGGTCCCTGCACCTCCAGCATCAGGCCGGCCGGCAGCTCGTAGACCGCCGACACGAGCCCGACCGGTGTGCCGTCCTCGAGGCGCACCGCGAAACCCTCGAGCTCGTGGAGGTACACCTCGTCACCGCTCGGCGCGGCGAGCTGGTCTGCGGGGGCGCCGAGGAACATTCCCCGCCAGGGCTCGAGCCCTTCGCGCGAGTCGATGCCGCGGAACTTGACCAGCCACTCGCGGTGGTACTCCCGGCTCCGCTCGACTTCCAGCGGCCCGCCCACCACCCCGCCCTCGCGATCCATCACCCACAGCGCCCGCCCCGGCGCGGACACCGTGGCCGGAGCGTCCGTCAGCGGGAAGAGCACGATGTCGCCCTTCAGCCCGTGCGGCTTCCGGAGCCGCGCCACCACCAGGTGGCGCGGCCCGTCCGCGGTCACGCCGGCGTCGGCGCGATCACCCCGGCCTGCTTGAGGAGCGACTGGACCGTGTCGGTCGCGGTGGCACCCCGGGCGAGCCAGTCGCGCGCCTTCTCGATGTCCACCTTCACCTTGTCGGCCGACGTGCGCCCCTTGGGATCGTAGGTGCCGAGGACCTCGATGAAGCGCCCGTCGCGCGCGGCGGTCCGCTCCGCCACCACGATGCGGTACAGGGGCAGCTTCTTGCGACCGATGCGACGGAGCCGAATGCGGGTGGCCATTTCCGTGTTCCTGGTTGCGGGTCAGCCGGGGAAACCGCGTCCGGGGAAAGGCAGGCGCCCCCCGGTCTTCCCCGCGATCTTCATCACCTTCTGCATCTGCTTGAACTGCGCGAGCAGCTGATTGACTTCCTGCACCGGCCGCCCCGAGCCCCGGGCGATCCGGAGCCGGCGCTGCCCGTTGATCACGTCGGGCTCCGAGCGCTCCTTCGGCGTCATGGAGAGCACGATCGCCTCGACGTGGCGGAGCTTCTTCTCGTCGATCTTGGCCGCCTGCAGCATGGCCGGGTTCACCCCCGGCAGCATGCCGAGCACGCTCTTCAGCGGCCCGAGCTTCTGCATCTGCTTCATGGCGCCGAGGAAGTCCGCGAGGTCGAGGCCCTTCTTCGACCTGACCTTCTTCGCCAGGCGCTCGGCTTCCTGCTCGTCCACCGCGGCCTGGGCCTTCTCCACCAGCGACAGGATGTCGCCCTGCTGGAGGATGCGCCCGGCCATGCGGTCGGGGTGGAATGGCTCGAGCGCGTCGAGCCGCTCGCCCACGCCGACGTACTTGATCGGCGCCCTGGTCGCGCCGTAGATCGAGAGCGCCGCACCACCCCGCGCGTCGCCGTCCATCTTGGTCAGGATCACGCCGGTGATCCCGAGGGCGTCGTGGAACCCCCTGGCGATCCGGACCGCGTCCTGACCGGTCATCCCGTCGGCGACGAGGAGAATCTCCTGCGGCGCGACGGCGGACTTGAGCTGCTCGAGCTCCGCCATCATCTCGTCGTCGATCTGCAGCCGGCCGGCCGTGTCCACCAGCACCGTACGCGCGCGCGCCTTGGCGGCCGCCTCGATCCCTCGCTTCACCAGCCCGACCACGTCCCCGGTGTCGGGCTCGGTGTGGACGCCCACGTCCACCTGCCTCGCCAGCGTCGCGAGCTGCTCCTGCGCCGCGGGCCGGTAGACGTCGGCCGCGACGAGGAACGGCGCCTTCTGCTCCAGCTTGAGCCGCTTGGCGAGCTTGCCCGCG
>DASUAH010000149.1:0-21122 GCA_035763885.1 Gemmatimonadales bacterium | reverse complement strand
GCGGAGCGCGGGCCGCCGCTGCAGCTCCGCCGCGCGGGTCTGCTCCCAGCGGCGGGTCTCGCCCACCGGGATTTCGGCGACGCTCAGCCGCCCGGACTCGTACTCCGCTGCGCGGGTCAGCGGCTCGGGGATGATGCGGATGCGGAGGGTGTCGAGCGCGGGCGCACCGCCCCAGTAGGCGGCGTTCCCGGTCAACACCAGCTCGTCGTCGTGCGCCCAGGAGGCGAACCGCCACGGCCCGCTGCCGACCGGCCGCTGGTCGAAGTCCGCCGGCGTCGGCGTGGGCACGACCGCCGCCACCGGCATCGCGAGGAACTTGGGAAAGACGTTGAGCGGCTGCTCCAGCGTCAGAATCACCGTCGAGTCGTTCGGGGTCCCGACGCCGGCGACGGACTCGGCCTTCCCCTCGGTGTACGCGCGTGCCCCGGCGATCGGGAGCAGGGGCCAGGTGCGTCCCCCGGTCGACCCGGGCGCGAGTACCCGCTGGAACGACGCACGCACGTCCGCCGCCGTGATGGGCCGCCCGTCGTGAAACGCGGGCCCGCGGCGCAGGTGAAAGGTGTAGCGCCGTCCGCCGGAATCGGTCTCCCACGACGCGGCGAGGCCGGGGACGAGGCGGCCGTCGATGTCGAGCCGGGTCAGATTGTCGAACAGCAGCGCGACGGTTTCGCCGGTGGGAACATCGGTCGACAGGGCGGGGTCGAGCGAGCGGGGGTCGTAGGTGAAATAGTAGTTGGCGGTGGCAGCGCCCCCGCGGTCTGCGCCGCAGGCACCGAGGAGGAGAAGCAGCGGGACGGCGGAGCGCCTCATGGATGAGCAGATGAGCAGATGAGCGGATGAGCGGATGAGCGGATAGCGGAGCAGATGCCCGGATCCCCGGCAGGTCGGACGGGGTGCGAGAGCCGGAGCCCAGGGGAAGCGACTGCTCATCCGCTCATCCGTCATCGCTCATCTGAACGTTGACACGTGGGCGTAAGGCCGTCAAACTACCGGGGTTAGCATACAAGGTCAATCGCCGGCCGGAGGTGCGGGGGCCGGTCTTCCCTGCCCCGGAGTACCGCATTCCGAGTCACCCCCGTCGTTACCTCCGGCCGTGGCCGCGCCTGCGGGTCGCCGTTGGGCTCCTCCTGCTCGGCGGTGCGGTCACCGAGGTGGCGGCACAGGAACCCCAGCGGGTGATTCGCGGCCTCTCCTTCCGCGGCAATGCCGCACTCAGCGACGAGGCCCTCGCCGCCGCCATCGGCACGACGAAGTCCAGCTTCTTCGCCACTTCCCCCCTGTTCAGCTGGCTCGGGTTGGGCGAGAAGCGTTACTTCGACGAGCTGGAGTTCCGCCGGGACGTGCTCCGGCTGGCGGTGCTCTACAAGCGGACCGGGTTCCCTGATGTCCAGGTGGACACGATCGTCCGCCGGGACGAGCGCAACGTGCGGATCGACTTCGCGATCACGGAAGGCCGGCCGATCCTGGTGACCGGGTTCGCGGTGAACGGGCTCGATTCGCTCCCGCGGGAGCTGCGCGAGCGGGTGCTGGTGGATCTGCCGCTCCGCCCGAGCGACGTGTTCAACCGCTATCTGATGCAGATCAGCGCGGACACGGTGGGGGAGCGCCTGCGGAACCGGGGCTACCCGACCGCCTCGGTCTTCACCGGCTTCGAGAGCAACCGGGAGACGTACACGGCATCGGTCACCTTCGACGTCGTCCCCGGGGAGCCCGCGGTGTTCGGGCAGGCCCGCGTGGAGGGCGCCGAGCGGCTGGACACCGCCGTCGTGCGCGACCTCCTCTTCGCGCGACCGGGCCGGCCGTTCTCCCAAGCCGACCTGGTCCAGAGCCAGCGGAACCTCTACAAGACCGACCTGGTCCGGTCGGTGGCGGTGGGGATAGACTCCGCGGGCTGGGAGCCCGGGGCCGACTCGGTGCCGTTGCTCGTCCGGCTGAGCGAGAGCCGGCCCTACCGGGTGCGCGCCGGGGTGGGCTACGCGACCACCGAATGTTTCCGCACCTCCGCGGCGTTCACGACGCGCAACTTCCTCGGAAAGGCGCGCACGCTCGACCTGACGGGGCAGCTCTCCCGGATCGGCGTGGGCAAGCCGTTCGACCTCGGCCTGCGCGACAACATCTGCGGCGTCACCCGCGAGGACACGATCGGCTCGGCCAGGGTCAACTACCAGCTCCGCTCCACGGTGCGGCGGCCGGCGTTCCTCGGCCCGCCCAACACGCTGCTGCTCACGCTGTTCGCGGAGCGGCGGTCGGAGTTCAAGGTGTACCGGCGGGACGAGATCGGCGCCTCGGTCGAGATCCAGCGGGAGTCGCCCCGCGCACGCCTGCCCGTGTCGCTGAGCTACACCCTGTCGTACGGCAAGACCCAGGCGACGCCGGTGAGCTTCTGCGCCTTCTTCAATGCGTGCACGCCGGAGGTCATCAACCAGCTCCGGCAGCGCCGGATTCTCGCCGCGCTCTCGGGGCGGGTGAGCTTTCCGCGGGCGAACAGCCTGATCGATCCCACCCGCGGGTACAACGCGACCGTGGAGATCACCCACGCCTCCAAGCCGATCGGCTCCTCGTCGCTCCAGCAGTTCACGCGACTCTTCGGCGACGCGGCGTGGTACCGGCCGCTCTCGCGTGACATCGTGCTCAGCTGGCGCGTCCGCGGCGGCGTCATCTTCTCGCCGGGCGTGGCGATCGGGACCGGGGTCGACGCGTTCGTGCCGCCGGAGCAGCGGTTCTATGCCGGCGGGCCGAACGACGTACGCGGGTTCAGCCGGAACGAGATGGGGCCGGTGGTGTACGTGGTGCGCGACTCGACGCTCCAGAACGTGGGCACGCCCGAGCAGCTCGAGCCGGATTCGGTGCAGGTGGCCCCCACCGGCGGCAACACGCTCGCGGTGGGCAACGTGGAGCTCCGGTTCCCCGCGCCGATCTTCCGGTCCACGCTGCGCCTCGCGGCATTCCTCGACGCGGGGGCGCTCTGGGAGCGCGGCCGCAGCGGCGAGCTCAGCCGGGCACGGGTGCGCTTCACCCCCGGCTTCGGGTTCCGCATCGGCACGCCGCTCGGGCCGGCGCGCCTGGACCTGGCGTACAACGGCTACGCGCTGCCGCCGGGGCCGCTCTTCGTCGCCGACACGGCCGGCAATCTGCAGCAGATCCGTGACCAGTTCAGCGTGGACCGCCGCGGCCGCGTATTGGGCGTGCCGCTCACCTTCCAGTTCTCGGTCGGGCAGGCGTTCTGATGCGGCGGCGGATCGCGCGATTCGTGTTCGTCACGGTGCTGGCGGCGGTGGCCACGGTGGCCGGCGTCGCCACCGCCCTCACCCTCACGCCGCCGGGGCGCGACCTCCTCGCGCGCACGGTGTCGGCCGAGCTGAGCCGCGTGATCAACGGGTCGATCGATATCGGGTCGATCTCCGGCTCCTTCCTCTACGATCTCACGCTCGAGCGGCTGGTCGTGCGCGACACGGCGGGCGTGCTCCTCGCCGACCTGCCCCGGGTGCGGGTCGCGTACCAGCTCCCGAACCTGATCGCGGGCCGGTTCGTGCTGAGCCGGCTGCACGCCGACCGGCCGGTGCTCCAGCTCATCAAGCACCGCGACGGCCGCATGAACTACGAGGACGTGCTCCGACTCGGCGGCGGGAAGGGCGCCGGCCGGTCGCCGCTGATCGAGTTCCGCGACGTCCGTGTGCGGGACGGCACCGTCCGCCTCGAGCTCCCGTGGTCCCCGCCGGCCTCGCTCACGACCGAGCGGCAGCGGGACTCCGCGCTCGCGGCGGAGCGGGCCAAGCCCGGCCGGGTCATCGAGCCGAGCGTCGAGGGGCTCCGCCGCGTGGTGGAGTTCGAGCGGGTCGCGGGTCGGTTCCGGCGGATGCGGATCAGCACGCCGGATCGCCGCCCGTTCACGCTGGACCTCGACTCGCTCGCCACCCGGATCAGCGACCCGCAGGTGGACCTCCGCGACGCGGCGGGACGGGTGCGGCTGGGCGGCGACAGCCTCGTGTTCAGCCTGCACCGCGGGGCGCTCCCCGGTACCCGGTTTTCGGGCGGCGGCGCCGTCACCTGGCCCCAGGACACCGTGCTCTACGACTTCCAGATCGTGGCGCCGCGCGCGAGCCTCGCCGACCTGCGGTGGGTCTCGCCCAAGTTCCCCGATTTTCGCGGCCGGGCCGTGCTCGCCGCGCGCTCCGAGACCGGCACCCGCACCGCGTTCCATCTGACCGACCTCCACCTCGCGCGCGGGTCCGAGCGGGTGGACGGCTCCCTCACCGCGCTCGACGACAAGCGTCGCGGCCTCGGCGTCCGCGATCTCCGACTGCGCTCGCAAGCGCTCGACCTGGACGCGGTCCGCCCGTACGTGCCCGACCTGCCGTTCTTCGGCACCGTCACCGGCGCCACCGACGCCGGCGGGTACCTCGACGATCTCGCGGTGGACGTGGACTGGGCCTTCGCCGACGACTCGGTGCCCGGCCGGCCCGTCACCCGGATCTCCGCCGAAGGCCGCGTGGGGCTCGGCGGCGGCCAGACGATCGTGTTCCGCGACGTGCTGGTCCGGGACTCGGACGTGGATCTCCGGACGGTGCGGCGGCTGGCGCCCGCGGTGATCCTCCACGGCCGGCTCGCGGCCCGGGGCCGGCTGGACGGCGCCCTCCGCGACGTGACCTTCGAGGGCACCGCACGGCACCAGGACGGCGAGCGGCCGGCGAGCGAAATCGATGGGATCGTGCGGCTCGACACCCGCGGCGACACCCTCGCGCTCGCGACCGACGTGGCGCTGCAGCCGCTCTCGTTCGACGGAATCCGGGCCAGCTTCCCCGGCCTGACCGCGCGGGGCAGGCTGACCGGACGGGTGCGGCTCGACGGCACCTTGGGCAACCTGGCCGTGGACGCATCGGTGAGCGGCGAGGTGGGCACGATCGAGGCGGTGGGGACCGCGACGGTACTGCCGCCGCACTGGGGTGCCGACAGCCTGCGGATCGACTTCCGGGGCCTCGATCTCGACGTGCTGAACGACTCCGCGCCGTCCACCAACCTGAATGGCAGCCTGCTCGTCAGCGGCGTCGCCGACAGCGCCCGCGCGCCCGACGTGGAGCTCGTGGTGGAGCTGGGACGGAGCCGCGTGCGCGAGTTCCGGGTCGATACGCTGCTGCTGGCGGGCTCGGTCCACGACAGCCTCATTCGCGTGGACACGGTCGAGGCGCGCGTCGCCAGGGTGAGCGTCCGCGGCGGCGGCGCGCTCGGCTGGGCCCAGCCGCACCAGGGCGAGCTGCGGCTCGCGCTCGCGACCGACAGCCTCGGCGTGTTCGATTCACTGCTGCATGTGGCGGCCGGCGTGGAGCGGGACACGGCGGCCGACGCGGGGCCGCTCGGGGGGGCCGTCCGGGGGACGCTCACGCTCGCGCGCAGCCTCGACTCGCTCCGGGCGGCGGCCGAGCTGGAGGGCCGGAGACTCGAGTGGCAGCGGTTCCGCGCCCCCCGGGCGACCGCCTCGATCGCATACGACGGCGGGGCCCGGCCGCAGCTCGCGGTCTCCGGCGTGCTGGACTCGCTCACCCGGCGGCGGCGGCTGTTCCGCGACGTCGGGTTCGGACTCGAGGGCCCCACCGACTCGCTCGCGTGGCGGGTCACGGCCGCGCTCGGCGACACCGGCGGCGCGCGGCTCGGCGGACGGGGGCGCTGGTGGGATCGTGCCGGGACCCGGGGGGTGGCGGTCGACAGCTTCGCGGCGCGGCTCGCGCTGCACGACTGGCGGCTCGCGGCCCCGGCCACCGTCACGCTGAGCGACTCGGCCCCGGCGGTCGCGCCCTTCGTGCTCGCGACCGAGGACGGATCCGGGCGCATCAGCGCGTACGGGCGGCTCCCGGGTGACACGCCGGGTGAGCTGGCGATCGACGCGTTCGGGATCGAGGTCGCCGACGTCATGGCGCTGCTCCAGGACTCGGTGGCGGTGAGCGGCGAGGTGGGGCTCGCGCTCGAGGTCGGGGGCACCGCGCGCGCCCCCGCATTCACCGGCAGCGCCTGGCTCGCCGACGCGATGCACGGGAAGTTCCGGGGCCCGCTCGCGCAGACGATCGTCGATTACCGCGACCGGCGCCTCGCCGCGAACCTGTTCCTCTGGCGCACCGGCAACCAGCTGCTGCAGGTCGAGGCGTCGCTGCCGCTCGACCTCGGCTTCCGGGACGTGCGCCGCCGGCGGATCGACGGTCCCCTCCGGATTCATGCGCGGGCCGACAGCGCGGATTTCGCGCTGATCGAGGCCGTGCTCCCGGGCGTCCACGACGTCGAGGGGCAGGTCGTGGCGGAGGCGCAGATCGAGGGCACCTGGGAGCAGCCGACGGTGAGCGGCTTCGCCAACGTGAGCCGCGGCGCGATGACGATCCCGGGCATCGGGGTGCGGTACGCGGCGATCCTGGGCCGGGCCGAGTTCCGCGCCGACTCCCTGCTGATTCCCTACGCCCTGGTGACGAGCGGCGGCGGCACGATGCAGATCACCGGCAACGTCCATCTGGAGGATCTGTCGAGGCCGGTGCTCAACCTCGACCTCGAGGCGAACAAGTTCCAGGCGCTCAACGTCCGCAACCTGCTGAGCCTCACCACCACCGGGAACCTGCAGCTTCGCGGTCCCGTCCTGAACGCGCGGGCAACCGGCCGGGCCCTGGTGGACGAAGGGGTCCTCTACTTCGCGGATCTGATCAGCAAGAACGTGATCAACCTCGAGGATCCCACGATCCGGGACATCGTGGACACCACGCTGATCCGGCGCGCGAATCTCGGCGCCCGGTTCGAGAACCGGTTCCTGGACTCGCTCCGGGTGGATGAGCTCGAGCTGGAGATGGGCACCGGGGTGTTCCTGCGCTCGAACGAGGCGAACATCCAGCTGGGCGGTGACATCACCGTGAACAAGGTCCGGCGCGAGTATCGCCCCAGCGGGACGCTGGAGGCGCTCCGGGGCCAGTACGTGCTCAAGTTCCCCTTCGCCGGCGGGCGCGAGTTCCGGGTGGAGCGCGGGACCGTCACCTACTTCGGCACCCCGGATCTCAACGCCGAGCTGGACCTCACCGCCCGGCACGACGCCCAGACCGTCCGGGGCGACGTCATTCCGATCAGCGCGCACATCACCGGCACGCTCCAGGCGCCCAGGGTGGCGCTCGAGAGTCCCATCCGGCCGCCGCTCCCCGAGAGCGAGCTGGTGTCGTACCTCGTGTTCGGGCAGCCGTCGAGCTCGGTCCTGGCGGTCCAGGGCGGGAACCGGGAGCTGGGGCTTGCGGTGTCGTACTTCTCCACCGCCGCGGTGAGCGAGCTGGAGCGCGCCCTCATCTCCGACCTCGGCGTTCCGCTCGACTTCATCGAGATCCAGCCCGGCGCGATCAGCCCGGGTGTGCTGGGCGCGTCGGCCCAGACCCGGCTCGCCATCGGCAAGCGCATCGGCGCCAAGACGTTCGTGACCCTGAGCGCGGGGTTCTGCCCCAACCAGGGCGTGGACGCGGGCAACTTCGGCGCGAGCCTCGAGTACCGGATCAGCCGCGCCTGGCGGACGCACGTCAGCTTCGAGCCGACCCGGAGCTACTGCACCACCAGCGGCTTCGCCAACGTCATCACGACGAGCCGGTACCAGATCGGTGCCGACATCTTCTGGGAGCGGGAGTTTTAGGACGTGCCCCGGGCGCTGCTCATCGCCAACCCCGCTGCCGCCCGTACCGAGCCGCTCGCCGTGAGCACCGTGCTCGAGACCCTGCGGACCGGCGGGTGGGAGGCGGAGGTGCTGGCCACCGGCGGCCCGGGCGACGCGCGGCGGCTCGCCGACTACGGAATCGCCGAGGGGGTGGACGTCGTCGCGGTGTTCGGTGGGGACGGCACGACGATGCAGGCCGCGTCCGCCCTGGTCGGCACCGACGTGGCGCTCGGCCTGATCCCCGGCGGCACCGGCAACCTGCTCGCCGGCAATCTCCGGATCCCGGCGGCGCCCGCGCGCGCCGCCGACGTGCTGCTTCGCGGCCGCGCCCGGCGGCTCGATCTGGGCCGCGTGGAGCGCGACGGTCTCACCCACTACTTCGCCGTCGCCTGCGGCGCCGGCATGGACGCGAGGGTGATGGCCGCTACCACCTCCGAGCGCAAGCGCCGCTGGGGGATGGCGGCCTACGTTGCGACCACGCTGCGACTGCTGCGGCAGGTCCGGAGCCAGCCGCACCTGGTGACGGTGGACGGGATGGAGTACGAGGCGAACGCCGCGATGATTCTCGTGGCCAACTGCGGCGAGGTCATCCCCCCGTTCGTGCGGCTCCGCTCGGGGATCGAGCCGGACGACGGCCTGCTGGACGTCGTGGTGCTTCGCGCCGACACGGTGGGACAGAGCATCCGGGCGGTCTGGGACCTGCTCCGGGAGCCCCGAGTCCACGGCGTGCCGGGCACGTTCGTGGGGTACGCCCGGGGCCGGGAGATCACCGTCGCGACCCCGGTGCCGGAGCCGGTGCAGCTCGACGGCGACGCGGCCGGGACGACCCCGTTCACGGCAAGCGTGGTGCCGGGGGCGATCCGGATCATGGTACCCTAGCGCGGTCCGCGATTGGCCATTGGCTATTCGCTTATCGGACGGCTGAACCGCGCGGCGGATCGCTACGCATCGCGACCAGCGAGTAGCGAATAGCGACCGACCGCGCGGCCGCTCTGCCGCCGTCGCTGTTGGCTTTTTTGACACTTCGCAGTACCTTCAGAAAGTACCTTGCATCCCCTTACTCAATGGCTGACTCAGTACTGCTGATCGACGACGACGTCGATGTCCTGCGCGCCATCGGCAACTACTTCGAGCGGCTCGGCTACGAGGTCACGCGCGAGCTGAGCGGCGAGGCCGGGCTGGCCACGTACGACCGCCTCCGGCCGGACGTGGTGATCCTCGATCTCCGCCTGCCCGGCATGGACGGGATGGAGGTGCTGGAGCACCTGCGGCACCGGGACGCCGCCGTCATCCTGCTCACCGGCCACAGCGACGTGCCCACCGCGGTGCGGGCGATGCAGCTGGGGGCGGAGAACTTCCTTACCAAGCCGGTCGACATGGCGCACCTGGCCGCGGCCACCGCGCGCGTGGCCGACAAGGTGCGGCTCCGGCGGGTGAACGAGGCCCTGCTCAATCACAGCGCGCCGGGGCACGGGCCCGAGTCGCTCGGCACCTCCTCGGCCATGCAGGACTTCGCCCACCAGGTGGGGCTCCTCGCCCAGAGCGAGCGGACGACGGTGCTTCTCACCGGGGAGAGCGGAACAGGCAAGGGCTGGGTGGCGCGGATGATCCACGACCTGAGCCCGCGCGCCAAGGCGCCGTTCGTGGAAGTGAACTGCGCCGGGCTCAACGCCACGTTCCTCGACTCGGAGCTGTTCGGCCACGAGAAGGGCGCGTTCACCGACGCCAAGGACCGGAAGCAGGGGCTGTTCGAGATCGCCGACCACGGGACGATTTTCCTGGACGAGATCGGCGATCTCGCCCCCGAGCTGCAGCCCAAGCTGCTGAAGGTGCTGGAGACGAAGACGTTCCGCAGGCTGGGCGGCACGCGCGAGATCACGGTGGACGTGCGGCTGGTGGCGGCAACCAACAAGAACCTGCACATCGAAGTCGAGAGCGGGCGCTTCCGGGAGGATCTCTACTACCGGCTGAGCGTGATGCCGCTGGCCCTGCCGGCGGTGCGGGACCGGTCGCGGGAAGACCGGCTTTCGCTCATCACCCGCATCATGACCGACCTGCGCAAGGAGCTGCCGGATGCGCCGGGTGCCCTCACCAGCGAGACGCTGGAGCGGCTCCTCGGCTACGGCTGGCCCGGCAACGTGCGGGAAATGCGCAACGTGCTCGAGCGGGCGATGATCCTCGGCCGCGGCCAGCCCGCGATCAGCGTCGAGCACCTCCCCGGCGAGTTCCGTGCCCGCCCGGGGATCGGCGATCGGCGCCACACGCCGCTCAGCCTGGACGACCTCGAGCGCCAGCACATCGAGCGGACCCTCAAGCACCACGGCGGCAACCGCACCCGGGCGGCGCAGGAGCTGGGGATCTCGCGCGCGACGCTCATCAACAAGATCAAGCGCTACACCATCAACGCCTGAGGCGGGCGGGATGGCCCACGAGCTCAAGGAAAAGGACGCGATGGGATGCCGGGCCTGCGGGCGCGAAGAGCGCGCGTCCGAGGGCTATCCCTGCGTGGACTGCGGCACGTTCATCTGCCTCATCTGCACTTTCCGCGGCGTGACCCGTTGCGCGAGCTGCGCCGCCCGCGCGGGGGAGAAGACCTGACCGGCGTCGTCGCCACCGCGGCGATCGCGCCCCTCCTCGCGGAGCCGAGCGTCCGCGCCGAGCAGGTATCGCAGCTGGTGCTGGGCGAAACGGCGGAGCTGCTCACCCGGGCGGGCGAGTGGCTGCGTCTCCGGGCCTGCACCGACCGCTACGAGGGCTGGACCCACGCCGGCTATCTGCGGGAGCTGGAGGACGCGGGCGCCGCCGCCTGGCGCGAGGCGGCGGAAGGCTGGTCCGACGGCGCGTTGCTCGACCTGGGCGGCACCGCCGCGTTTCGCGTCCCGCTCCGCGCGAGACTCGCGCTCACGGAGCACGGCGTGCGCCTGCCCGACGGGCGGAGCGGGCGCATCCTGGACGGGCGGGTCCGACCGCTCGCCGAGGCCCAGGCTGCGGCGCTGGCCCTCGCGCCGCCGGAGTGGGCCGCGCGGCACTTTCCGGCTGCGCCATACCAGTGGGGCGGGATCACCCCGTGGGGAGTGGACTGCTCGGGGCTCACCCAGACCACCTTCGCCGTCCGGGGCATCCGCCTCCCCCGCGACGCGGCCGACCAGGCCTGCGCCGGCACGCCCGTGGCGCTCGACGCCATCCGCCCGGGCGATCTCCTCTTCTTTCGCGGCGAAGACACCGATCGAGTCACCCACGTCGCCGTGGCGGCGGCGGGCGAAGAACTGGTGCATGCGGCGATTGCGTGCGGCGGAGTGGTGCGCGAGCCATGGGGGCCCGGCACACGCGCGGCGGGGTTGAGGGCACGCCTCGTGGCCGTAAGGCGTGTCGCCTAGGGCACAGCCTTCGCCGCGCCGACCGTCTACTTTTCCTGCGGCGGCGGTGATCACCCCGAGCAGGGCGGTGATCAGCCCGAGAACGAGAGTCGCATGCGCAGACTGGTCCTCTTCGACATCGACGGCACGATCCTCCTGACCGCGGGTGCCGGACGCCGCGCCATCACCGCGGCGCTCGCCGAGGCCATCGGCGACGCCTCCGCGTTCCGCCAGGTCCGGTTCGACGGCAAGACCGATCCCCAGATCGTCGCCGACCTGCTCGAGGCGGCGGGCCATGCCGGGCCTCCCGACCCCGATCACGTGGCGGCGCTCTGCGAGCGCTACGTCTCGCTGCTCGAGCGCGAGCTCTCCTCCACCGTCGGCATGCGGCTCATGCCGGGATTTCCCGCGATCCTCGACCGGCTGGAGCTCGCCGATGGCGTCGTCCTCGGCCTGCTCACCGGCAACCTGGCGCGTGGCGCCGCGCTCAAGCTGCGCGCGGCGGGACTCGACCCGGCCCGGTTTCGGGTTGGCGCCTACGGCTCGGACTCGGCGCGCCGCCCCGACCTCCCCCCGATCGCGGCAGCGCGCGCCCAGCCGCTCTTCGGCCGGGTGCCGACGGGCGAGGAGGTCGTGATCGTCGGCGACACGCCGGCCGACATCGCCTGCGGCGCGGGGATCGGCGCGCGCGCGGTCGCCGTCGCCACCGGCGCGTACGGAATCGCGGAGCTCGAGGCCTGCGATCCGCACGCTGTCTTCGAGGACCTCGCCGACACCGACCGGGTGCTCGAGGCGATCCTCGGCTAGCGATGGCCGAGGAGCTCGAGCTCAAGAGCGTCGTGCCCGATCCGTCCGCAGTTCGTGCGCGGCTGATCGCGGCAGGCGCCGTCCCGGGGTTCCGCGGTCTCATGGAAGACCGTCGCTACGATCGCGACGGCGCGCTCACCGCGCGGGACGAGGTGCTCCGGGTGCGCCGGTTCCAGCTCCGGGTGGGTCGCGCCGCGGTCCTCACGCTCGCGGGAATGGAGGGCGACCGGCCGGACTGGGAGCGGGCGTGAGGCACGTCCCCGAGCTCGGCCCGGCGCTCGGCCGCCTCACCCTTCCGGCGGACCCCGGCGGCACGGGATGGGTGCCGCTCGACGACATCCGCCTGGAGCTCGTGACGGCGGTGTTCGAGCTCGCCGCGGCCGCCCGGGCGTTCGACACCGACGATGCCGCCGCCGCCGTGAGCGCGTTGAATCGGGCGGCGTGGCTGGGCGCCTGGGAGCACGCCGTCGCCACCGCGGCCGCGCGCATCGGTGAGCTGGTGACTGCCCGGCTGCTGGCCGCCGCCGTGGAGTCCCGGCTCCCCCGCCGCCGGCGTGACGGGCTTCCCCTCACCGCCGAGGACCGCCGGGCGATCGCCGCCCGTCTCGGCCACGGCAGCCTTCCGTTCCTGCGGAGCCTCGATGCCCTCGAGCGCCTCGTGCCCGCAGCCTCCGCGTCCGGGCGGCGCGGCGAGGAGGCGCTGGCGGAGTGGCCGGAGGCGCTCCTGTCGGTGGCGCGCCGGCTCGAGTCCGCCTGGCTCGCCCTCGAGCACGCGGCCGCCGGCGAGCTGGAAATCTGGACTCCCGCAATCGAGCAGGTCCGGTCATGGCGTCGCCCGGCGTGGCCGCTGTGGACCATCACCGCGGCGGCGCTGCTGCTGGCCACCTACGTCGGCCTCGTGCTGGGCGGGTACCTCCCCGCGGTCGGGCCGCTGGAGCCGCTTGCCCGGGCGCTCTGGCAGCGGAGTTGAGCCGCGGTCTGGCAATCCCGACCCCTCGGCTCTACTTTCAGGCCATCGCCCAATAACTACTTGAGAATGATTCTCACGGCCGCCGTTGCTGCTCTGCTCCTGGGCTTTGCCCCCGCCGACTCGCTACAGCAGCCGACGTCGGACCACGTCACTGCCGCCCGGCGGGTTGCGGCGACCGCGCAGCTCGCCGCGCAGGAGTATCGCATCGGCGTGAGCGGGGGGCGCGTCGTGGCGCCGGCGGAGGTCGAGGAGGCGCGGTTGTTCCTGACCGAGGCGCGGCGCAGCGCGTCGGTCCTGCCGCCGGCGGTGAGGGGACCCGCGGGCAGGGAGATCGATGCCCTGCTCGCCCTCGTGGGCACGATCGGCCCGCCCGATTCGCTGGACGCCCGCGTGCGCGCGCTCGCGAGCGTGCTGTCGTCGGGGCTCGGCGTCACGCTGGAGGAGCTTCCGAGCGCGCCGCCGCCGCTCGCCCGGGGCGAGCGGATCTACCGCGAGCAGTGCGCCGCGTGCCACGGCGATGCCGGCCGGGGTGACGGGCCCATGGCCGCCGGGCTGAAGCCGGCGCCGCGGAGCCTGGCGGATGCGGCGGCGCTGCGCGATGCCTCGCCGCTCGACTTCTATCGGCGGGTGAGCATCGGCGTGGTCGGCACCGCGATGCCTGCCTTCGAGGCGCGGCTCACGGCCGATGATCGCTGGGCCGTCGCGGCGTACGCCACCCTGCTCCGGCTGCCCCGGCCGCGCGGGACCGTTCCGGTCGCGCTGCACGACTTCGGCACCACGGCACGCATGTCCGACGCCGAGGTGATCGCGGCGCTCGCTGCCACCGGCGACACCTCGCCCGGCCGGCTGGCCGCAGTGCGGAGCACCGCGGTGACCGAGCCCGACGGCAAGATGGCGGCGCGGGTGTTCGCGCGGGTGCGCTCGCAGGTGGATACCGCCTACGATCTGGCACGCGCGGGCCGGGCCGAGGCCGCCAGCGGAGCGGCGTTCGACGCGTACATGACCTTCGAGCAGGTCGAGCGCACGGTGCGGGCGAGGAACCCGGAGCTCGCGACCGCGCTGGAGGCGAGCTTCGCCACGCTGCGGACCCGGATCGCCGGGGGCGCCGCGCCGCCGGAGCTCGACCGCATCCGCGCCCGGCTCGCCGGCGAGCTCGAGAACGCGGAGCGGGTGATGGGAGCGAGGCTCGCACCGGCCAACCTGTTCGTGCAGTCGTTCGTCATCCTGGTCCGGGAGGGGCTCGAGGCGATTCTCGTGGTGGGCGCGCTGATGGCCTTCCTCACGAAGACCGGCGCCGGGCACCGCAAGCGCGAGATTCACGTCGGGGTCGGCGCCGCCATCGCGCTGAGCCTGCTGACGGCGCTCGCTCTCGAGACCGTGTTCCGGCTGAGCCCGGCCCATCGCGAGGCCCTCGAGGGGGTCACCATGGTCGCGGCGACCGTCGTGCTCTTCTACGTCAGCTACTGGCTGCTCTCCAAGATGGAGGTGGCCAAGTGGAATCGGTTCGTGCGGAGCAAGGTGCAGGAGGCGGTGTCGAGCGGGTCGGCATTCGCCCTCGCGTCGGTCGCGTTTCTCGCCGTCTACCGCGAGGGGTTCGAGACCGTGCTCTTCTACAAGGCTCTCTTCGTCGCCGCGGGCGATGGGGCGTCCGCCGTCGCGGTGGCGCTTGGCATGGGGGTGGGAGCCGCCGTGATGGCGCTCGTCTACGTCGCCATCAGCCGGTTCGGCGTGCGGCTCCCGCTCAAGCCGCTCTTCGCGATCACCAGCGCGTTCCTGTATTACATGGCGTTCGTGTTCGCGGGCCAGGGCGTGGCCGAGCTCCAGGAGGGCGGGCTGCTCTCGACCACGATCGTCGGCTGGGCACCGCGGATCCCGGCGCTCGGCATCTATCCCACGGTCGAATCGCTGCTGGCGCAGGGCATCCTGCTCGCCCTGCTGCTGGGCGCGATACTGTGGACCTTCGTGCTGGAGCCGCGGCGGCTTCGCGTCACCTCGGTGCTGGTGCCCGAGCCTGGCGCCCCGGCGGCGGCCGCCGGGGCCGCGCCGCCCGCCCCGGAGCCGATCGCCTCCACGGGGCCGGCGTTCGCATCCGCCACCTCGCGCGAGCTGCTGCGGTCGCTCGAGCGCATGGCGGCCGATCTGGCCGAGCTGCGCGCCGAGGTGGAGCGGATGCGCGGCCGGCTCACCGACACGGAGTCCGAGCCCTCGCGGCGGCAGTGACTCTCGCCTTCCCATGAGGGAAACCGATCGCATCGCCGACGAGCTGGCGCGGCCGATCCCGGGCGCGCACACGATCTGGGAGCTGGTCCTCCATGTCACCGGGTGGCGCCGGGAAGTGGCCAGGCGGCTCGACGATGTGGTCGGCGCGGCGCGCGACGCCCCGACCGGCAGCGGGGTTTCCTGCTACGTCATGCTGCATGGCCTGGCGCAGCACGACGCTTACCATCTGGGACAGATCTCTCTGTTGAAGCGGGCTCAGGCCGCACGATAGCGGCTGCGGCCATGGGAACCCACGAACCCGGCGCCACTGCGCTCCTCCTCCTGGTCTTCGGCGCGCTGCTGGCGGCGAGCGTGCTGTTCAGCCGGGCGAGCGAGCGGTTGAGCGTTCCGGTCGCGTTGGTCTTTCTCGTCATCGGGATGCTCGCCGGATCGGATGGCATCGGCGGCATCGCGTTCGAGGACTACGGGCTCGCGTTCCGGCTCGGGACGGTCGCCCTCGTACTCATTCTGTTCGACGGCGGCCTCAACACTCCCCTCCAGGCGGTGCGCCTGGCAGGCGGGCCCGCCGCAGTGCTGGCCACGATCGGAGTGCTCGGGACCGCCGGGGTTCTGGCCGCCGGGGCGCGGGCGCTGGGGTTCTCGTGGCCGGAGGCGATGCTGATCGGGGCGGTGGTGTCGTCCACCGACGCCGCCGCCGTCTTTGCGGTGCTTCGGGGCAGCGGTCTGCACCTCAAGCGCCGCGTCGGCACCACGCTCGAGCTCGAGTCCGGCCTCAACGATCCCGCCGCCGTCATTCTGACGACGGTGATCACGGCGCACCTGCTCGCTCCCGGGAGCGTCGCGTGGTGGCGGGTCCCGTTCTCCGCCGCGGGGCAGCTGGTGCTCGGCAGCGTGATCGGACTGGCGGTCGGCTACCTGGGCCGATGGGTACTCGCCCGCATGCAGTTGCGGGCGGCGAGCCTGTATGCCGCGTTCAGCCTGGCGCTCGCCTGCCTGGCGTTCGGGCTCGGCACGGCGCTCGGGGGCAGCGGCTTCCTGGCGGTGTACGTGGCCGGCGTCGTGCTCGGCAACGGCCCGCTGCCCTATCGCGCCGGCCTCTTCCGCGTCCACGACGCCCTCGCGTGGCTGGGCCAGATCACCATGTTCCTCCTGCTCGGGCTGCTCGTCTTCCCCTCCCGGCTGCCCGACGTCGGCGGCGTCGGGCTGGCGCTCGCGGCCGTGCTCGCTTTCGTCGCCCGGCCCGCGATCGTGGCGCTCTGCCTCTGGCCGTTCCGCTATCACCCCAGGGAGATACTGTACGTCGGCTGGGTCGGGCTGCGGGGCGCGGTGCCGATCGTGCTGGCGACCTTTCCGGTCCTGGCCGGCGCGCCGGGCGCCGAGCGGGTGTTCAACGTCGTCTTCTTCATTGTCGTGGCGAGCGCGCTGGTCCCGGGCTCCACGGTCGCCTGGGTGACGCGGCGTCTGGGCCTCGAGCGGCATGAACCGCCTCCGCCCCCGGCGGTCCTCGCCGTCGAATCGCGGCAGGTGCTTCGGAGCGAGGTCGTCAGCTTCGTCATCGCCAAGCCCCTTGCGGTCGTCGGCGTTGCGATCGGCGAGCTTCCGATGCCGGAGGGGACCGTGCCCATCCTGCTGGTGCGCGGTGACGAGCTGCTGGCCCCCCGGCCGGACACGGTGCTGACCCCCGGGGACCACCTGTATCTGGTCGCCCGACCGGAGGACCGGGCCATGCTGCACCTGCTGTTCGGCCCGGCGGAGGCTGGTGACGAGAGCGCTTGAGACGCGCGGCGGGGCGGTGGGAAGCGAAGCGGCCCGCCACCGTGGCGGGCCGCTTCGTCTGGAGCAGGTGGCAGATCGCCCCCTGAGTTTGTAAGAGACGGACCGAAGTGTCCGCTCAACCCTTCTTCGACCTGCCACTTTCTCGCGGGAGCCTCTCGGCTCGCCCGCGTTGCCTATGGCAAGGTCGGTGCCAGTCGGGGCTGTCGGCGTAACTCCTTACCGCACCGCGAACTAGCGACGGGTGCCCAGCCAGGCGGTGCGACCGCCGCTGTACAGTTTCTGGCCACTTCCGCGGGGAACCGCGCATCTTCCGCAGCGGCAGTCACTTACGTCGCTGGCAAAGACTTGCCCTTGATGCGTTCCTGGTCGCCCGACAGAGAGGGCCCCGGAGGCAGCTCCGGTCCGGATTTCCACCGTGCCACCAGCACCGCGCCGATGATGATCAGCGCGACGCTGGTCAATTGCGCCAGGGTGAACGGCCCGAGAAAGCGATCGTCCTTGGCCCGCAGGATCTCCACCAGAAACCGCTCGGCCCCGGCGAGCACGAGGTAGAGGCCGAAGAGCCACCCGGTTCCGGCCGGGCGGGTTCTGAGCTTCCACAGCAGGGCGAAAGCGCCAAGCATGATGGCGGTCTCATACAGCTGCGTCGGGTGTACGGCCAGCACGGTCCCCGGGTCGATGCCGGGTGGAATGGGCACGCCGAACTGGGCCAGGAGGTTGGCCGCGGTGGTCGGCGGGGTGCCCTCGGGGAACTTCATCCCCCAGGGCAGGGCGGTGGGCCGGCCGTAGTCGTCGTTCACCAGAAAACACCCGACCCGGCCCAGCGCATACGCCGCGGCGAGCGCGGGTGCGCCCAGCTGCATCGTCCAGCGGGCCGGGACCCGCAGGCGCCAGCTGTTGATCAGCACCGCGGCCGCGCCTCCGATGAATCCGCCGTACCAGACGAATCCGCCGCGCGAGACGATGTTGCCGAGGTCCTGCGTCAGCGCGACGTACCAGAGCTTGGCGCCCACGATCCCACCGATCACCGCCGCCAGGAGCATGTCGGTCGAGTACTCCTCGCGCAGGCCGCGGCGGCGCAGCTCCAACGCCAGGAGCCAGCCGCCGATGAGGAAGGCGACCATCATCATGATCCCGTAGCCGGTGAGCTTGAAGTCGCCGAGGCGGATAATCAGAGGGTAGACTGTCATGCGGAGGTCCGTGCCGCGACCGCGGCGGTGGTGAGCCCCGGCAGGGGGAGATCGTCACGGGGCTCGAGGTCCCAGCCGCTCCGCTCGCCGCGTGCCAGACGCCAGGCGCCCGCGGCCGCGATCATCGCGGCATTGTCGATGTTGAGCCGCGGGGAAGCTACGCTCACCCGGGCGAGGCCTGCCAGCCGTTCGCGCAGCGCCGTCGCGAGCGCGCGGTTGCACGCCACGCCCCCTCCGATCATCGCCTGCCGGTAGCCGAGCGCCTCGACCGCGTGAGCCGTCTTGGCGACCAGCACCTCGATGGCCGCCGCCTGGAACGCATGGGCGATGTCGGCCCGCTCGGCCTCGGGATTGCCGCTGGCGCGGACGGCACGGAGCACGGCGGTCTTGAGCCCGCTGAACGAGAAGTCGTATCCGCCCGCGGCGCGGCCGAGCTGTTGGAGCAGGGGACGGGGAAACGAGAACCGGCCCGGCTCCCCGTCGCGCGCGAGCCGCTCGATGGCCGCGCCGGCCGGATAGTCGAGGCCAAGCAGGGTGCCCACCTTGTCGAACGCCTCGCCCGCCGCATCGTCGAGGGTGCGGCCGAGCAGGCGGTAGTCGCCCCACGCGGGCACGTCGAGCAGCATGGTATGCCCGCCGCTCACCAGCAGCCCCACGAACGGGGGGGCGAACCCCGGATCCTCGAGTGTGGGCGCGAAGAGATGCCCCTCCAGGTGATTCACGCCGAGGAGCGGCCGGTCCAGGCTGAAGGCGAGGGTCTTGGCGTACATCACGCCGACGAGGAGCGCGCCGACCAGCCCCGGACCGGCGGTGACCGCGATGGCGTCGACCGCGTCGAGTCCGATGCCCGCGTCGGCGAGCGCGCGCTCCGTCACCGGGCGGATAGTGCGGACGTGGGCTCGGCTCGCCAGCTCCGGGACGACCCCGCCGAAGACCCGGTGCACGTCCTGCGTGAGCACCACGAGCCCTCCGACCCGCGGGGCGCCGTCGTGCGTGGAGAGCGCCGCGGCGGAGGTTTCGTCGCAGGAGGTCTCGATGCCGAGGACCCAGCCGCCCACCCTCGGCTCAGCTCCCCGCCGCCTCGATGAGCCGCTCGATGAGCTGGCGGTTCACCGGTGCGCTCCAGTCGTGCGCGCCGATGACGCGCTTCACGATCACGCCCTCCTGATCCACGAGGAAGCTCTCGGGCACGCCGGTGGTCTGGTACCGCTGCTGAATGCGTCCGGAGCGGTCGTGCAGGATGTCGAACGTGAGGCCGAGCTCCGCGGCGAAGTTGCTGACCTCGGTGGCGTCGCCCTCGTCGATGCTGACCGCGGCAATCCGGAATCCCCGCGGGGCCAGGGAGTCGTAGATCCCCTGCATCGCGGGCATCTCCGTGCGGCAGGGGATGCACCACGTCGCCCAGATGTTCACCAGGGTGACGTGGCCCCGATAGCGGTCGCGGAACGCCACGCTGTCTCCGGTGGCGAGATCGACCGCGTTGAAGTCCGGGGCCCGCGCACCCACCTCCACTCGACCGGCTTCCGGGCCGTAGCGGACCAGCGCCGCGGCGCCGAGCGCGAGTCCGCCTACGATGACGAGAACGGCCGTCCACTGTCTGGACATGGGAGACCCTAGACCGCGACGGCGCAGCGTCGCTGCAGCGCCTGCACCGCTGCGCCCGGGTCGGGAGCGCCGAACACGGCGGTGCCGGCCACGAACGTGTCCGCGCCGGCGCCCCACGCTTCGCCGATGGTATCGGCGGTGATGCCGCCATCGACCTCCAGGGCGGCACGGGACCCGCGCGCGTCGAGCAGGGTCCGGCAGCGGCGGATCTTGTCGGTGGATTGCGGGATGTAGGACTGGCCGCCGTCGCCGGGGTTCACCGTCATCAGCAGTACGAGATCGAGGTCGTCCACCACCTCTTCGAGCGCCACCAGCGGCGTCGCGGGGTTGAGCGCGAGCCCGGCGAGCATCCCGTGCTCGCGGACCGCAACCAGGTGCCGCTGCACGTGGACGGTGGCCTCGGGGTGGAAGGTGAACACCGCGGCCCCGGCGCCGGCGAACTCCGCGATGTACCGCTCGGGGTGCTCGACCATCAGGTGGACATCCAGCGGCAGGTCGGTGACCCGTCGGAGCGCGCGGATCACCGGCGCACCGAAGCTCAGGTTCGGCACGAAGTGCCCGTCCATCACATCCACATGAATCCACTCGGCGCCGCCCGCCGCCGCGGCTTCGATCTGCTCGCGCAGCCGGCCCAGATCGGCGGCGAGCACGCTGGGGGCGATCCGCACGGTCACGGGCGGGGCTCCCCCGCGCCGAGCGGCTCCACCTGCGCCGCCGGCAGAGGCATGGGACCAGGGGGCCGGCGGCCGCTCACCACCAGATCCACCGGCGCTCCCGCCTCGCGGCCGCTGCCCGGCGCCGGCCGGGTGGCGATCACCACGCCGGCCTCGGGATCCGACGCCACGGTGTCTACGTCGCCGAGGCGCAGCCCGGCCGCGACCAGCACCTTCTCCGCGTGCGCGCGGGTGAAGCCGATGACGTCGGGGACCGGGATCGGCGTCGGCCCGGCGCTGGGCGAGAGCACGACCACACTGTTCTCGGGAAGCACGACCCCGGGCGGCGGGTCCTGCCAGGCGACGCTCCCGCGCGGGATCGACCCGTGGCTGCGGTCCCCGCCGACGCGGGTGCGGAATCCGAGCTCCGCGAGCTTCGCCTGCGCTTCATCGACGGGCAGCTCGAGCACCCGGGGCACCGCGTGATCGGAGGTGATGAGCGGAACCGGCGAGAGCCACACCGACGCGACGACGTAGCCGACCCCGAATGTCGCGAGCACGACTGCGACGTCGCGCGACAGGCGCCGGCGAGCGAGCGGTGCGGCGACCGGAGCCTCCGCCGGCCGGGGGGCGCGGTCGCTCCGTGAGGGGACGTGGCGCCGGAATCTCATGCGAGCCTCCGGAGCCGGGCGGCGAACGCGCCGTCCATGGCGTCGCGCTGCGGCAGCGTCATCAGGTCTTCCTTGTCGGTCAGCAGCTCGGCTGGAAAGCCGGCCGGCGGCTCCCGCACGAACCCGGGGTGCTCCTCGAGGAACCGCTCCACCTGCTGCTCGTTCTCCTCCGGCTCGAGCGAACACGTGGCGTACACCAGCAGGCCGCCGGGCCGCA
>DASUAH010000148.1:0-13361 GCA_035763885.1 Gemmatimonadales bacterium | reverse complement strand
CGGGGCGTGCGCGCCCGGGCGCAACGGGGAGCGGACGCGCCGGGTCCGGGCCGCCCCTCGGCGCCTGGGCGGTCTCGACCACCCGATCCACGGCGCGCCGCGACAGCCAGCCGGTCCGCCGCACCTTCACCCACCCGCCGCGCGCGCCAACCCGCTCGAGCAGCGCGCCGTAGCGGAGCCGCGCGACGATGCGGCCGTTCGGCTCCGCACGGATGTTCTCGCCCCGGTCCGCCGACACGCCCAGCTCGAACCCGTCGCGGACGTCCCTGCCCACCGAGCCCGAGATGATCCAGCCTTCGAGCGTGACCTGGATCCAGCCGCCGCGCGTGGGACCGGCGGTCACCTCGGCCCCCGTGCGCAGCGTGCCGAGCACCTTGCCGTCGGCGCCGCGCGCGAACGGCGCGTCGCGCGTCAGGCGCACGTCGTCCTGCGCGCTCGCCGCGGGGGCGAGCACGAGCCAAACCACGAGCGCGCAGGCTGGTAGCCGTTGGAGGGCGGGACTAGATTGGGTCGCTTGCGTCACCGTCGCGGATAGTAATAGCAGATCACGCGGAGAGCCATGTCGAACCGGAGTGCCCCCGGCCGTCAGGTGGTGTTGATCGTGCTGGACGGCTGGGGCTACCGGCCCGAGCGCGAGGGCAACGCCATCGAGCTCGCGCGCACGCCGGTGTGGCACCGGCTCTGGGAGTCCGGCCCCCGCACCCTCCTCGACGCGAGCGGCCTCGCCGTCGGGCTCCCCGAGGGGCAGATGGGGAACAGCGAGGTGGGCCACCTCAATCTCGGCGCCGGCCGCGTGGTTCCGCAGGACCTCGTCCGCATCTCCCAGAGCATCCAGTCGGGGGACTTCTACCAGCTCCAGCCGTTCGCCGAGCTCGGCGCACACCTCCGGCAGACCGGCGGTACGCTGCACCTGGTGGGCCTGCTCGGTCCGGGCGGCGTGCACGCCCTCGACCGCCATCTGCTCGCCTGCATCGAGATGGCGGTACGGCAGAAGATCCCCGCGATCGCGATCCACGGTTTTCTGGATGGCCGCGACGCGTCCCCCACCCTGGGTGCGGAGGTCGTGCGCACCCTGCTGCAGGACATGCGGCGGATCGCGGGCAATCGGGTGGACGTGGCGACGCTGGTCGGCCGCTACTACGGCATGGACCGGGACCGCCGCTGGGAGCGGACCAAGGTCGCCTACGATGCGATCGTGCACGGCATGGGCGCGGCCATCACCCACCCCGTGCTCGCGGTGCAGGCCGCCTACCAGCGCGGCGAGACCGACGAGTTCATCAGGCCGCTGATCCACCATCGCGACGGCAAGCCGGTGGCCGAGCTGCGCGACGGCGACGGCATGGTGTTCTTCAACTACCGGAGCGACCGCATGCGCCAGATCGTCGCCGCGCTGGCGCTCGACGACTTCGAGGGGTTCGACGTAACCGGCCGCCCCTCGGTCCGGTGTGTCACCATGACGCAGTACGACCAGACGTTCCCGATCCCGCCGGCGTTCCCGCCGTTCACGCTCGCGAGGATCCTCGCGGAGACACTCGCCCACCAGGGGATGACGCAGTTCCGCACGGCGGAAACCGAGAAGTACCCCCACGTCACCTATTTCTTCAACGGCGGGTTCGAGCCGCCCTACGCCGGGGAAGAGCGCTGCCTCATCCCCTCGCAGAAGGTCGCGACGTACGATCTGGCGCCCGAGATGAGCGCCGCCGGCATCACCGAGGCGCTCTGCCGCACGGTCGAGGCGCGCCGCCACGATTTCGTGCTCTGCAACTACGCGAACGCCGACATGGTGGGACATACCGGCGTGCTGCCGGCGGTGATCAAGGCGGTGGAGACGGTCGACCAGTGCCTCGAGCGGGTGCTCGCGGTTGCGGACCGGGCCGGAGCGAGCGTCATCATCACCGCGGACCACGGCAACTGCGAGACGATGATCGACCCGGCGACCGGCGGCGTGCACACCGCCCATACGACCAACCCCGTGCCTCTCGTGGCCGTGCGCGCGGACTGCGCCGGCCTGCGCCAGGGCGGCGCGCTCTGCGACGTCGCGCCGACCGTGCTCGGCCTGCTCGGCGTCGAGCGGCCGCGCGAAATGACCGGGCGCGACCTTCGCCTCTGCTGACCCGAGCCTTCATGCGATCCGCGCGCTTCGCCCTCGCCCTGGCCCTGTCCTGCCCCGCGCTCGCTGCCGCGCAGGTCGGACACCCCCCGGCCTCGAGCCCGTACCGCGACATCCGGCAGGGGAGCAGCCTCACGTTCCTCGGCGGGCGCTTCATGGGCAACGGCGGCGACGTCGGTGTGGGGCCCAACACCGGCTGGACCTACGGCGGCCGGTTCGACCTCCGCGCGGGGCGGGCCGTCTCGTTGGGGCTGGGCCTGTCCAGCGGGCAGCTGGAGCGCCTGATCGTGGACCCGTTCGAGGACGATCCCGCGCAGCGGGCGAGCGGTCCGGTGGACCAGCGGGTCACGTTCGCCGAAGCGCTCATCACCCTGAATCTCACCGGCGGCAAGACCTGGAACCACTTCGCGCCGTTCGTCGGCCTCGTGGCCGGGCTCGGGTTCTCGAGCGACGTGCCCGCCGACACCAGCGGCTACGAGTTCGGCACCAAGTTCTTCTTCGCCCCAGCCGCGGGCACGCGGATCTTCTTCGGCGGCCGGGTCCACCTGCGCGCGGAGTTCCGGGCCAACTTCTGGAAGCTCAACTACCCTCTTAGCTTCCGGCAGGAGCCCGATCCCGTGATCATCACCGGCGCGGACTCGGAGTGGGATCTGTCGCCATGGATCCTGGTAGGTCTGGGATACACGCTTTAGGCCAAGGTACGTCCGGGCGCTCCGGGCAGGACGCCCGCCCGCGGTGGGAGCGCCCGATGCTCACCCTCACCCGCACCGTCAGCTTCTTCGCGCTTCACCGGCTCTATCGTCCCGAGTGGAGCGCCGAGCGGAACCGCGCGGCGTTCGGCCCGCTGTCGGAGGAGCCGCCCCACGGCCACGAGTACCGCTGCGCCGTCACCGTGAGCGCCGGGACCGGGGCGCCGGCCGACCTCCTGGTGGATCTCCCGGCGCTCGACGCGATCCTCCGGGAGGAAGTCGTCGAACCGCTCGACGGGAAGTATCTCAACCGCGACGTGCCCGCGTTCGCGACCGCGCTTCCCACCTGCGAGGCCATGGCCGCACACTGCTACGCGCGGATCGCGGCGCGCCTGCCCGCCGGCGTGCGGCTGGAGCGCGTGCGCGTGAGCGAGGACCCGACCCTCCATGCCGACTGCACCGGACCAGCCTGAGCTCGTGCGCCCCGCCAAGCGCGGCGGGCGCATGGCGGAGCACGCGGCCGTCGAAGAGGCGCCCGTCTGGCTCGAGGTGAACGGCGAGCCGGCGGTGACCTGGATGTGCACGCCCGATCTGCTGGAGGAGCTGGCAGTCGGCTGGCTGCATGGCGAGGGCTACATCGATGGGGTCGCCGACGTGACGCTCCGCCCCTGCGCCACCGATCTCGGATTCTGGGCCGAGGTGCCGGCGGACCGGGTGCGCGCGGTGCGGGACGAGCGCCGCCGGCCGGTGCTCGCCTCCGGCTGCGGGGCGGTGGCCACCTACCTCGCGGACCCCGCCACCCTTGCCGCGGCGCCCCCCCGGGGCAGCGCCCCAGGCCAGGAGACGCTTCGCGGGCTGTTCAAGGCGTTGTTCGCGCGGGGCAGCCGCTACCGGGACACGGGCGGCATCCACGCCGCCGCGCTCGCCGACGGCACCGAGCTGATCGCGCACGCGGAGGACATCGGCCGTCACAACGCGGTGGACAAGTCGATCGGCGGGGCGCTGATCGCGGGCCACCCGCCGGCCGGACTCGGCCTCCTCGTCACCGGCCGCATCTCGGCCGAGCTCGCGTTCAAGGCGGCGCGGGCCGGGATCGCATGGGTGGCGACCCCGTCGGTCCCCTCGACGCTCGCGGTGGAGATCGCGCGACGGAGCGGGATCGCGCTGGTGGGGCGGGCGGTGAGCGGGGAGCCGCAATACTGGACGGCCGGACGGACCGACGGCCAGACGGCCGGACGGCCGGACGGCCGGTGACACCAGGCTGGCGCCCGGTGGAATCCCCGACCGTCCGACCGTCCGACCGTGTGCCCGTCTGCGCGGCCATCCTCGCGGGCGGGGGGGCGACCCGCTTCGCCGGCCGGCCGAAGGGTCTCGAGCGCATCGGCGGCGAGCGCATCCTGGACCATCTGGTCGCCGAGTGCGAGCGTGCGTTCGGCGCACCGCCCCTCCTGGTGGCCAACGCGCCCGAGGCGCCGGCGTGGCGACCGGACCTCCGCATCGTAGCCGACGCGCGGCCCGGCCTCGGCTCGCTTGGTGGCATCTACACCGCGGTGATCGAGGCGCCCGCGCCGGTGGTGTGCGTCGCCTGGGACATGCCGTTCGTCAGCGCCGAGCTGCTCCGGGCGCTGGCGGCGGGACTGCGGGCGTACGACGCGTTCCTGCCCGAGAGCGACGGCCGCCGGGGGGTGGAGCCGCTCTGCGCGGCCTATGGGCCGGCGTGCGCGGCGGCGATCGCCGCGAGCCTCGACGCGGGCGACCTCCGGGCGATCGGGTTCCACTCGCGCATCCGCGTGGGCACGCTGCCGCTCGAGGAGGTGCGCCGGCTCGGCGATCCCGAGCGGCTCTTCTTCAACGTCAACACCGCGGACGAGCTCGCGCGGGCCGAGGCGCTGTGGCACGCATCATCTCGGTGATCGGGCGGAAGAACGCGGGCAAGACGACGCTCGTGGTGGCCCTGTCGGCCGAGCTGGCGCGCCGCGGGCGGCGGGTCATGACGATCAAGCACGGCCACCATCCGGCGGAGGTGGACAAGGTCGGCACCGACTCCTGGCGGCACTTTCACGAGGGGCGCGCGGAGCGGACCATCATTGCCGCGCCCTCGATGCGCGTCCTCTTCGAGCGGGCGCCCGACGACTACGATCCGATCGGGCTCGCGCGCCGCTACCTGAGCGACGCCGACATCGTGATCGCCGAGGGCTATCACGCGGCGCGGCTGCCCAAGATCGAGGTGTTCCGCCGCGCCGCGGCCGAGCAGCCCATCTACGACCCCGCCGCGGAGCATGCGCGCGAGTGGGCCGCGATGGTCGTCGATGACTGGGACGGGCTCTGTGACTGCCCCGTGCTCCGGTTCTCCGACACCATGTGGCTCCACACGCTGGCCTCGCTCGCGTGGGAGCGAGCCCGGCCCCTGTGATCGACACTTCGCTCACCGCCACCGACGCCGCACGCCGGATTCTCGCCGAGGTGCGGCGGCAGCCGCCGCTTCGCCTGCCGCTGGACGACGCGCTCGACAGCGTGCTCGCCGAAGACGTGGTGAGCCCGCTCGACATTCCCGCCTGGACCAACTCCGCGATGGACGGGTACGCGACCCGGGCCGCCGACGTGCGCGGCGCCTCGGCGGAGCGACCGGTGCGGCTCCGCGTGGTGGAGGAGCTGCCGGCCGGCCGCTTCCCCGCACGGGCGATCGGCCCCGGCGAGTGCGCCCGGATCTTCACCGGTGCGCCGCTCCCCGACGGCGCCGACGGCGTGGTGCGGCAGGAGGACACCGACCAGGGACGCGAGACCGTCACGATCTTCAGGGACCGCGATGCGGGGGTGAACTTCCGGCGGGCGGGCGAGGACATCCGCCGCGGCCAGACCGTGCTCCGCGAGGGGGTGGCGCTCGGGCCGGCCGAACTGGGCGTGCTTGCCTCGCTCGCGGTGGCGCATCCGGTCGTGTACCGCCGCCCCCGCGTCGCGATCCTGGGCAGCGGCGACGAGATCGTGGACGTCGACCGGCCCGAGGAGATCCTGAGCGGACGCAAGGTCGCGAGCAGCAACAGCCACACGCTCGCCGCGCTGGTCCGCCGCGCGGGAGGCGAGCCGGTCAACCTCGGCATCGCCCGGGACAGCGCGGAGAGCCTGCGCGCGCACCTCGAGGGCGCCCTCGCCTGCGACCTGGTGGTCACGACGGCGGGCATCAGCGTCGGGGAGCACGACTACGTGCGTGCGGTGCTCGACGAGCTGGGGGCGGAGCAGCGGTTCTGGAAGCTCAGGATGCGCCCCGGCGCGCCGGTGGGGTTCGGGCTGCTGCGGGGGATTCCGTGGATCGGCCTCCCCGGCAACCCGGTGAGCACCATGGTCACCTTCGAGCTGTTCGTGCGGCCGGCGATCCGCAGGATGTGCGGGCACCCGCTGCCCTTCCGCCGATCGATACCGGCGCGGGCGGCCGAGCCGATCAGCCTCAAGCCGAAGCTGCAGCACTTCCTGCGCGGCATCGTGAGCCGGGGGCCGGACGGCGCCGAGGCCCGGCTCACGGGGCCGCAGGGGTCGGGAATTCTCACCTCGATGGTGCTCGCGAATGCGTTGCTCGTGATTCCGGAGGGGCAGTTCGAGACGCCGGCCGGGCGCGAGGTGCAGGCCATCGTCCTGGACGACCCGGTGCATCAGGCGGAGCCGCCGTTCTGATGCCGGTAGTCTACGAGGTCGCCCTCGATGCGGATCCCGACCGCGTGGCCGCGCTGGAGCGCTACATGATCGAGCAGCACATCCCCGAGGTCTTCGCCACCGGCTGCTTCCGGACCATTCGATTCGAGCGCGCGGGTGCGATGCGCTTCCGCACGCGCTACGAGGCCGCCAGCCAGGCCGACCTCGATCGCTACCTCGCCCACCACACCGCACGGCTCCGGGCCGGTTTCAGCGCACACTTCCCGGAAGGCGTCCGGCTCAGCCGCGAGGTGTGGATGAGCGTGGCCGACTGGCCGGGTCAGGAGTTCGGCTCCGCCGTCTCTTGACGCTGCCGGGCGCCGCTCTATAGTGGGGCCACTCCCAGAGGCAACGATGCCCGGCGCCACATTCCTGGCTCGCCGATGCGTCGGGCGGAGCGAATCGCGAAACCGGCTGGGGCCGTCCGCTCTTGGGGAGGCGCTCATGTACGCGACCATCCGCCGGTACGCGATCCTCAATATCGAGGCGAATCCGACCGCAAAGACGCAGCTGTTCGAGATGATCCAGCAGGACTTCCTCCCCAGACTGGCGGAGGTCGCGGGATTCGACGGCTACTTCGTCCTGGACACCGGCCCGAAGGAGATCGCCACGATCACCCTCTTCGAGACCCGAGAGGGGATCGAGGAGTCCACCCGGCTGGCGGCCGAGGCGGTCGCCCGCTACACCCACCTCGCGCGGGTGGGGCCGCCCGAAGTCACGACGGGCAGTGTGGTTATGCACCGGGAGTCGAGCCGGCTGGTCGGCGCCCGCTGACCCCGGCGGCCGGCCTGATCCTCAGGTGATAGCGGGGTGATTTCCGGGTGGGGAACCCGGCCTATCCTTGGCGCCGTTATGACGGTGGCAGTCAACGGCAGCCGAGGAGGACCGGGCCATGACCAACGTACAGATCTGGATCCTGCGGTGGCAGCGGGAGATCGTCTACAAGCAGGAAGCGGCTCGGGCCAGCGCCTGACTCGGGATCACGGCAGACCACAGCCGGCCGCGACGATGCGCTAGCGTCGCTCGAGCGCCATCTCCCAGACATCGCTCGTCCGTGCGCCGATAGTGAAGAAAACCCGCCGGCCATCGGTGGTGAACTCGGGACGAGCGGACTGCCGCAGGGGATCGTCGAACCGAACCACGTCCCGCGGGACGCCGCCGAGGACAGCGAGGGCCCGGATCGTCGAGCGGCCGTCCTGATCAAACGCCTTGTAGTAGATGAGGCGCCCATCCGGGCTCCACTGAAGCACCTCGGCCCGCGGCTCTTCCGGGCCGGCGTAACGCAGGAGGTGGCGGGGTTCCCCGCCGCCTTCGGACGGCAGCAGCCAGATCCCCTCCTCGTTCTTGAACGCGATCAGCTTGCCGTCGGGCGACCAGCGCGGCGAGCCACGCGCGCTGCCCGCGCCGCTCGTGAGCTGCCGCGGTGCGCCCCACGACGAATCCGCCTGCCGCGACACGACATAGATGTGGTGATTCCCCGGCTCGCCCGCCGAGAACGCGAGACTGCCACCGTCGGGCGACCAGTCGGGCGAGCGCTGGTTGGGCGGCGCGTCCGCCACCTCGGCCGACCTGCCGCCGTCGGCGGGCATCACCTGCACCCGGCGGGTCCCGCGGCGGAAGGAATAGAACGCGATCTCGCGGCCGTTGGGTGACCAGGACGAGGCGAAGTCGTTTCGCTGATCGGTGGTGAGCTGTACCGGGTCGCCGCCGGCCAGCGGCAGCTTGTACACGTCCTGGTTGCCGTTGAGATCGGTGTCGTAGGCAAGCCACGCCCCGTCGTGCGAGAGGGCGATCCCCTCGACCACCTGGCCCCCGCTCGTCACGGGCCGCGCTTGCATCACCGAGACCTCCCGGTTGGGATCTGCATCCACCACCCACGCGTTCGCGGTGTACCGGAACACCGAGTAGGCGAGCCTGCGCCCGTCGGCCGACAGGCTGATCGTCTGCGCGTCGAGGCCGGTCGTGAGCTGCTCCACCGCGCCGACGGGCGTGCCGGCCGCGTCGAGCGCGACATGGAACACATCCCGGCTCCCGTTGCGGTCGGAGACGAAGAGCAGGGCGCGCCCCCAGGGCAGCCAGATCGGGCTCACGTTGAGCGCGGCGTCGTCGGTGACCCGCACCGGGGCCCCGCCGCGCGCCGGGACGACCCAGATCGAGCTGGGTGCCACGTTGCCCAGATTCAGTGGGCTTCCGTAGCCCGTCGCGCCGAACACGAACGCCGCATTGCCCCGCGCAAACGCGATCCACTCCCCGTCAGGTGACCACGAAAGCGAGAAGCCGGCCGAGTCGGTGACCAGGCGGCGGTCCCCCGACGCCAGGTCGGTGACGTACATGCTGTCGTTCTCGACGTATGCCAGCTCGCGGCCGTCGGGCGACCAGGCGGGATGGGCCACCCAGCCCGACGCCGCCTGGGGCCGGACCAGCACGCGAGGCGCTCCACCGAGGGCCGGCACCGCATAGATGGCGCGGTCGGCGTGAAACGCGATGCGGGTGCCGTCGGGTGACCATCGCGGCCAGCGGTGATATCCGGCCACGCCCTGGCTGATGAGCACCGCGCGACCCACGGCGCCCTGCCTCACATAGATGCGCATGTCCCCGCTCACATCGGCCGCGTACGCGAACACCTTGCCGTCCGGCGAGATCGCGGGATCCAGCTCCAGCGCGCCGTCAAACGCGATCCGCTGGGTGGCCCCGGGCACGAGCCGGTCCCCACCGCGCCGGGCCACCAGCACGCCGGCCACTCCCGCGACCACCAGGAGCGCCGCCCCGGCTACCCAGGCCGCGCGCCGGCGCCACCACGGCAAGTCGGGCTGCGCCGCGGTCCGGCCAGCCAACACCGTCAGCCACTCGGACGTGGTCCTGACGCGCCCGCTCGGGTGGTACTGCAGGAAGCGCGACGCCGCCTCCTTCAGCGATCCCGGTATCGACGCGCCGGGGGATGGCTCGGGCGGAGGCGCTGCCGGGACCTCGGCCTCCGTCGCCGCCGGAGCGGTCGGGCGGGGCGGCGGAGCGGGCTTTGCCGGCTCGGGGGCGGTCCGGATGCGCTCGGCCAACGCGACGACGTCGCGGTCGGGCGGCAGATTGAGCTCCTGCTCGACCAGCGCCTCGTAGATCCGGGCGTGCTGCAGCGCGCCTGTCCGGTCGCCCGCGGCGACCAGCGCTTCCATCAGTCCCGCGGCGGTGCGCGCGTTGAGCGGGTCCTGAGCGGCGAGCTTTCGCCACCATGCCACCGCTGCCCGCGCGTCGCCCCGGGCGCCGGCGCCGTGCGCCAGTCGCTCCAGGGCATCGGTGTAATCGCGCGCGAATCCGGTCCGCTGCTCCTCCGCCCACCGCTCGAACTCCGGTGCGCTGGGAAGGTGGAATCCGTCAAGGAACGGGCCCGCGTAAACCGCCGCGGCGCGCTCCCAGTCTCCCGCAGCCGCCGCGGCTGCCAGCTCGCCGACGTCGCTCCGGATGAGATCGGGATTGAGCCGGAGGTCCTTGGACCCGAGGAAAACATCCTCGCTGCCGAGGTCCTGGCGCAGCGCGTAGATGGCCTGACTGAGCCCGCGACGGGCCCGCTCCTCGTCGGCGTCGGGCCAGAAGTAAGCGAGCAGCTTGTCGCGCGTGACACCGCGGTCGCCGGCGCAGGCGAGCATGGCGAGGATGGCGAGGCGCCTTGGCTGCGCCGCCGCCCCCGCCAACGGCTGGGCGTCAGCCGTAACGGCAAGCCGCCCGAACGTCTGGAGATACAACAAGTTGCGTCAGGTGATCCCGGGGTGATTCCGGCGTGACTCCGCCGGGTAACGTAGGCGCCGTGACATGGCCGGGCAAGCCAAGCACGGCACCCCATACGACCTGACCCTGCGAGCGGAGGGATGCAACGATGATCCGGACGTCCACGACCTACTGGGTGGGGACCGCTCTCCTGCTGTCCATCACCGCCGCGGCGATGCCGGAGCGCGCGAGCTCACGGTACGAGGCCCGCCTGACCGGCGCGGCCAGCGCCGTGCTCACCGGCACGGCCGAGTTCGACGCGGTGAACGGCACCGAGGACGCCTCCCCGTTCACCATCACGCTCGGGGCGCAGAGCGAGAGTGGCGCCGTGCTCTTCACCCGCTGGAACGGTGCGCGGCCGATGTCCGGTCGCTACGAGATCACCGACGTGCCGACCACAGATGGGATCCAGGCGCTGGTGGTCACCGGGCCGGTGAGCCGGCCCGCCGGCGTGTTCCGCGCCCGGAGCGGGTCGGTAACGATCACCAGCTCGCGGGTGCGGTGGATCACCGGGGAGTTCGAGATGCAGGCCGTTGGCTTCCTCGCGGCCGCCCCGGACGACGAGACCCGCGAGCTGAACGTGCGGGGCTCGTTCACGGCCTCGCCGAGCCGGTAACAACCGGTTCCCACCGCGCTCACTCACTCCCATGACCTCCGACCAGATCGTCCTAGTCCGCGAGAGCTGGCGCCGCTTCGCGCCGGCGGCGCACGTCTGCGCCCCGGTTTTCTACGAGCGGCTGTTCGAGCTCAACCCGGAGTGCCGGACCCTGTTCGGCGAGATCGACCTGACAGCGCAGGGCTGCAAGCTGATGCGGATGCTGGGCGAGATCGTCCACCTGCTCGATCGGCCGGAGGCGCTGATCTCCGAGGTCGCGCGGCTGGGCACCCGGCACGCGGCCTACGGGGCCCGCGACTCCGACTACGAGAGCGTGGGCGCCGCCCTGCTCTGGACCTTCGAGTACGCGCTCGGCGCGGCGTTCACGCCGGAGATGCGATCGGCCTGGGCCGAGGTCTACCTGCTCGTGGCGCGGGTGATGCGGCGGGCGGCGGGTCGCGCGACGGGCGAGTTCCCCGCAATGAGCGTCAGGTGATAGGCCGGTGAGTTGGCGGTGACGGCGGCCGGTATCGTTGCGCCGTGTTCGACGCGGTGCCCTGACAACGGTGCAACGAATCCACCTGGAGGCAACAATGTCCGCTCGTCGCTTCTTCAACTCCGCTCTCGTGATGCTCGCGCTCTCGGCCGCCGCCTGCGGCGGCGGGGACGACGCCACCGGCCCCGGCCCCACGTCGGGTGACGTCAGCGGTACCTACTCGCTGACCGCGGTCCGCACCCTCGGCAACCTGGGCGGCGGCGGCAACGGGCTCCCCGTCACCTTCATCGACGGCGGGGGCACCCACCTCACGTTCGAGAGCGGAACGCTGGTTCTCGGCGCCGACGGCACGTTCGACCTCCAGGTGAGCGCGACCTTCGGGAGCAGCTCGGTGACGATGACCGACTACGGCAGCTACTCGGTCGCCGGCTCCAGCATCACCTTCAACTCGGACAAGTCCACGCCCCGGCTCTCCACCGGTTCGATGAGCGGGAGCACGCTGACCGCGAACAGCCAGTTCGGCGGCATTCCATTCGAGATCGACCTGCAGAAGTGATGATCGTGTAGTCTCCGCTTCACCCCTCTCCGCGTGATTCCTCCCCTCGAGCGCCCGGGACGGCAGCAGGACCGCCGCCCGGGCGGCCCGCCTTCTCGGCGGCCGGCGAAGCTGCTCCCGTGGTGATAGCCGGGTGATTCCCGCGTGACCTCGGGTCGTAGCATTGGCGCGTCCGGAGGAAGCGGTTCTTACAGGACCCTGAACTGGAGGTCGCGATGCGCCATCTCTCCCTTCGCCGCACGATGGGCGGCACCCTGGCACTGCTTGCGCTCATGGCCGCGCTCGGCTGCGGCGGCGGCGGCGGGCTGACCGAACCGCCCCCCGGCGGTGGTTCTGACGGCGGCGGCTCGGATGGCGGCGGCTCGGACGGCGGCGGCTCGGAAGGACCCGCTCCGGTGGGCATGGTCATCTACGCGGTGGACAACGGCAACCGCCTGCTGATGTTCGGCACGGAGAGCGGTTCGACCATCAGCCGCCTCATGCCGATCACCGGCCTGCCGATCCTCAAGCGCATCGTCGGGATCGACTTCCGGCCGTCCAACGGCAAGCTCTACGGCGTGGGCAACGACAGCCGGGTGTACCTCATCGACAAGCAGACCGGCGCCGCGACCCCGGTGGGCAGTGGGCCGTTCTCACCCAAGATCATCAGCGCCTTCGACATCCATTTCGGCATGGGCTTCGATCCGGTAACCGACCGGATCCGTCTCATCTCAACCGAGCTGGGCGTGAACTGGTCCATCAATCCGGACGACGGGACCGCCGTCACCGGCCAGAGCCCGCGCTACGCGGCGGGGGATCCGCACGAGGGCGCCACACCGCGGATCGCGGGGCTGGCGTACGCTCCGCCGGCCGTGAGCGCTCGGAGCGGTGCTTTCCACGCCCGGATGGCGCAGCTCGCCGCCTCCAGCCCGTGCGACGACCTCATGTACGCCATCGACACGGAACTGGCCGAGATCATCGGATCGTGCGACCCGGACGAGGGCGACTTCACGTCGCTCGGGCCGATCCCCGGGATCACCGCCGCCGCCTGCGCCGAGCTGAAGTTCGCACCGAGCGGGCCGTTAGGGCTGGGGAGGCTGTGGGCCTCGGCTCAGCGCGGGGTGGACAACCTCAACAGCATCGGGAGCGTGGACCCCGAGTCCGGACTCATCACCTGGCATGTGAACGTGCCCGACCACTGGCTGATCCAGTCGATCACCTTCGAGCCGCCTGACGACGGTATCCCGGGCGGGACGGTGGAGCCAGCCGGCCGCCACGTGTCGGCAAGGCTCAGCGCGGCCGCGAGCGCGGAAGCGCCCCCGGCGGACCCCCTGGCCCACTGCCTCGGAACCGCTGGTCAGTAAAGGCCGCCTGGCACGGCACCCCGGCTCCCGCCGGGGTGCCGTTTCCTTTGCCCCTCGCCGCGGGGCCGGGGGATGCTCGCAGCGCGGGTGATGGCGCGGCGCGCGGTGATAACCGGGTGATCCGGGCGTGAC
>DASUAH010000147.1:0-3762 GCA_035763885.1 Gemmatimonadales bacterium | reverse complement strand
CTCGCGTCCGATCCGGCCGGCCTTCTCGGCCCGGCGCACCGCCGTCTCGCTCACCCCGATCCGGCGGGCAAGCTCACGGTTGCTGGTCGTCCGCCCATCCATACCCAGGCCCGGAAGTCAAGTAAGCGGGGCAGAATTCCGGGCATTGATTGAATTTTTTGGGGTTCCCCTCCCGTTCTGGTTGTGATTCAAAGTGATGCATGTCGCTGCCGAAAGACGTCGACGTCGCGACCGCCTTGCCGGAGGAGCTACGGCGGCTGGTGACCGAGCTGCTCGCCGAGGTGGCCAGGCTGCGCGCCGAGAACGCGGCGCTGCGCGAGGAGATCGCCCGGCTCAAGGGACACAAGGGCCGGCCCAAGATCAAGCCTTCGGGCATGGAGCGGGCGGCGCCAGAGCGCACGCTGCGCACCAAGACCAAGCGTTCGAAGCGCGGCACGACCGCCAAGCGTGGGGTGCACGAAGAGCGGGTGCTGGCGATCAGCGCACCGCCCGGCTCGCGATTCAAGGGCTACGAGGACATCGTGGTCCAGGACCTGCGGCTGGAGGCGCGGGTCATCCGCTACCGCCGCCAGCGTTGGTTGACGCCGGATGGCAGGACCTTGGTGGCACCGTTGCCGGCAGGTGTCGACGGCCACGTCGGACCAGAGCTGAAGCGGTTCGTGCTGCTGCAACATCACCAGGGTCAAGTCACGGCCGAGCGGATCACGGCGTTCCTTGCCAGCTTGGGCGTGGCGATCTCCAAACGTCAGGTGGTGCGGCTCCTGACCGCCGGGAGCGCCGCCCTGATCGCCGAAGCCCAGGCGGTGCTGCGCGCCGGTCTGGAGACCGCCCCTTGGATCACCGTCGATGACACCGGGGCGCGCCATCAAGCGAAGAGCGGTGTGACGACCCAGCTCGGCGATGACCGCTTCACGGTCTTCGCCACCAGCTTCTCCAAGAGCCGCCGGAACTTCCTGGAGATCCTGCGTGCCGGCCACGACGACTACGTCCTCAACGCCGCCGCCTTCGCCTATATGGCCGAACACAGCCTGGCAGGGCCGGTGATCGACCAGCTCGCCAGGCATCCGAGCCAGCACTTCGCCGACCGGCCGGCCTGGCAGGCGCACCTCGAGGTGCTCGGCCTCACCCAGCTGGAGGTCACTCCCGACCCGGTCAAGATTGCGACCGAAGGCGCGCTCTGGGGCAGCATCCGTTACCACGGCCTGCTCGACCACACGGTGATCGTCTCCGACGACGCCGGCCAGTTCCGAATAGGGACCCATGCGCTCTGCTGGGTCCACGCCGAACGGCTGGTGCACCAGCTGATCCCGTTCAACGATCGCCAGCGGCTGGCCGTCGATCTGGTCCGCCAGCTGATCTGGTGGTTCTACGCCGATCTCAAGGCCTATCGGCGCGACCCTTCCCGCCAGCGGCGAGGTCAGCTGCGCACCCGCTTCGATCGCATCTTCCGGCGCCGCACCGGGTTCGTCACCCTCGATCGCCTGCTGGCGCGCCTTCATGCCCGCAAGGCCGAGCTGCTCCGGGTCCTCGACCGGCCCGAGATCCCGCTCCACACCAACGGCTCGGAGAACGACATCCGCTGCCATGTCACCAAGCGCAAGGTCTCCGGCGGCACCTGGTCGCAAGCCGGCCGCGACGCCCGCGATGCCTGCCTCGGCCTGATGAAGACCTGCCAGAAGCAAGGCCTCACTTTCTTCGACTACCTCGGCGCCCGGCTCGGCGTCCCCGATGCACCCCTCATCCCGCCGCTTCCCGACCTGGTCCGCGCCCGCGCCGCAACCTGACCGCCCGGAATTCTGCCCCGCTTACCCCATCGAGACGTAAGTAGCTGATCGGCCACGCGAAGCTGTCGGTGTGACGGGGCTGCTCTGCCTACAGGGCGAGGCCGAGACGGTGGAACACGTCCGCTTGCAGCGGGGTGGGGCGGGCGAGCATGGTGATCGGCGGGGCATCGCCGAGGCGGACGGTGTTGCGGGTCAAGGTGGCGAGATCGGCGAGCAGGGTGCGCCAGCTGTGCACCGGCTGGCCGGCGTCGGTGCGTCGGGTCTGGGCCTTGGCGGCGGCAGCGGGCGAGACCCGGGCCGCGGCCACCGGTGAGGGCCTGGCGGCAGCGGCGGCCGCCCGGTCGTGGTCGTCGAACAGGAGCGGGGCCAGCGCTCGACGCAGGTGCCATTGCACGTAGTAGGCGAGCAGGCACAGGAAGACGTGCGCCCGCACCCGGCCGGCTCGGCGATGGTGGATCGGCCGGACCTCGAGGTCGACCGTCTTGAGGGCGCGGAAGGCTCGCTCGACCTGGGCCAGGCTCTTGTAGGCCAGCACGGCGGCGGGCGCATCCAGCGCGTCGGCCGGCACCGAGGTGCGCACCACATAGAAGCCGTCGAGCGCCGCCTCCCGCGCGATCGCGGCGTCGTCACGGGCAAAGGTGAGCGCATCGTCGGTGATGGTCAGGCCAAAGTGCTTGGCCATCTTACGTCGGCCGAGCACGGCGCCGACCTTGAGCGCGATCGGCGCGCGACCGCGCAGCGGCGCGCGCGCCCGCCGCGTGGCGGCCACGATCTTCGCCAGATCCTGCTCGGTCGCCGCCAGCAACGCCGCCCGCTTGCGCGCCCGCTCGGCCGCCAGATCGGGGTTGCGGCAGACCACCAGGCGCTCACCCGGATAGTCGGGCGAGGTGATCTCCGCCAGATCCCGCTGATCGAACAGCGACAGCTGCAAGGGGCCACCCTCGGCGGCCAGGGCCTGGATCGCCGGCGCCCGCAGCGCGGTGATCCAGTCCAGCCCGGCGGGCTTGAGGTCCTGCGCGATCCTGGCCGCGGTGATCATCCCCCGGTCGCCGACCAGCACCACCCGGCCGAGCTTGAAGCGCTCCTTGAGCTTGGCGACCTGGGCCGCGAGGCTGGCGGGGTCGGCGGTATCGCCCTCGAACACCTCGATCGCGATCGGGCAACCTTCCGCGGTGCACAGCAGGCCGAACACGATCTGCAGCTTGGCCCGCTGGCCATCCCGGCTGTAGCCGAAGCGGGCGAGCTCGCAGCAGCGGCCCTCCAGCCAGCTCGAGGTGAGGTCGTAGAGCACCAGGCAGCCGTTCGCGAGATGGCGCCGGGCGAGCGTCGCCTCGATCTTGGCCTGCGCCCCGCCCAGCAGATCGAGGGCCCGGTAGAGCTCGTCCTCGTCGACCGCCCCCAGACCGAGCACGGCGCCCAGCGAATGCGCCGCACTCGGCTCGCTGAGCTGGCGCGCGGTCGCGAGCTTGGCCGCTGGCTCGAGGACCCGGGCCACCACCAACGCCAGCGCCAGCGTCGCCAGCCGCTCGGGCCGGCGCGGCACCAGGCGGTCGAGGCCGAGCTTCCTGGCCAGGCCGAGCACCGCGGCGACATGGCCGTGCGGCAGGGACCGCTCGATCGCCAGCCGTTCGGGCGGCGCCACCACGGCCTCGTCCTTGAGCACCCGGCGCAACGCCTCGATCTTGGCCTCGGGCCAGCGCGAGAGATTGGCGAGCGTGCGCGTCCTGACCTTGCCGCCGGCGCGATAGCTCTCGCGCAAGAGGATCGCCGGCGGTGAGCCGCGGTTCGGGACGCGCGTCACGTACATGCGCAGAATCAATCACGTTCAACGGCCAAATACAAGGTAAAACCAGCACAATACATGCCTACAACCGCACCACCGAAATCGCGCCTTTCTCTAGGTTTCTCAACAGCTTGGCCGAAAATTCCGCCGGAAGTTCGGCCTAGCGGGCGAGCGCGGGTGGCGCGAGGTCGGGCG
>DASUAH010000146.1:0-4042 GCA_035763885.1 Gemmatimonadales bacterium | reverse complement strand
TTGAAGTAATCGCCGAAGGAGAAGTTCCCCAGCATCTCGAAGAACGTATGGTGCCGGCGGGTATGGCCGACCTGCTCGAGGTCGTTGTGCTTGCCGCCCGCGCGCACGCACTTCTGGCAGGTGGTCGCGCGGGTGTAGTCGCGCCGCTCCTGGCCGAGGAAGACGCGCTTGAACTGCACCATGCCGGCGTTGGTGAAGAGCAGGGTGGGATCGTCCTTGGGCTCCAGCGACGACGAAGGCACCTCGCGGTGCCCTCGGCCGACAAAGAAGTCGAGGAAGGAGCGTCTGATGTCGGCGGAGCGCATGGGCACGAATATAGGCGATCCGCTGCCTACAGCGCGCGCCGCACCGCGTCCACCGCCTCCGATCCGGTGAACCCCCGCCGCGCGAGGAAGGCCAGCAGGCGCCGTCGCTTCACCGGCCGCGGCAGGTCGCCCAGCTGGGCGCTGCGCCGCGCGGCGAGGGCCGCCGGGACCGCCGACCGGTCAGTGTCGGCGGACCACTCCTCGGCCACCGCGCGATCGATGAGCGGCCGCGCCACGCCCAGGGCGAGCAGGTCGCGCACCAGCCGCGCGGGCCCGCGCCCCCGCTGGGATCGGGTCTGGACGAAGTGCACCGCGAACGCGGCATCGTCCAGGAAACCGTGCCGCTCGGCCCGCGCAAGCGCCGCGTCGACCGCCTCGGGCGGATGCCCGCGGCGCACCAGTCGCCGCGCGAGATCGGCCCGGGCGTGGGCCCGCCGCCGGAGCGCGAGCAGCACGCTGCAGTACGCCGCCTCCTCGTCGGCGGCGCGACCCAGCCGCTCGGCGAGCCCCGCATCGAGCGGCTGGCCCGGCGCGAGGCCGGCTGCCGCGCTCTCGTCCACCGTGCAGTAGAGCTCGCCCCCGACGAGCACCCGGACGGCGCCGGGGCGGCGGGCGTCGGAGGTGATGGCGGAGATGGACGGACGGACGCCGCTCCGACGACGGCCCACGGTCCCTCCGTCCATCGGTCCATCCGTCCCTCCGTCCATCCGCCTACTCCTCCGCCTCCGGCTCTTCCGCGCCCGCGCCCGCACCCGCCGGCTTCATGCCGAGGACTTCCTTCACCTTCGTCTCGACCTCCGTCATGAGCGTCGGATTGTCGCGCAGGAAGAGCTTGGCGTTCTCGCGGCCCTGCCCGATGCGCTGATCGCCGTAGGAGTACCACGCGCCGGATTTCTGGATGATGTTGGCCTCGGCGGCGAGATCGACCAGCAGCGACGTGTGGCTGATCCCTTCGTCGAACATGATGTCGAACTCCGCCTGCCGGAACGGCGGCGCAACCTTGTTCTTGACCACCTTCACCCGCACGTGGCTGCCGATCACCGCCTCGCGCTCCTTCACCGGACCGATGCGGCGGATGTCGAGCCGGAGCGACGCGTAGAACTTGAGCGCCTTGCCGCCGGTGGTGGTCTCGGGGTTGCCGAACATCACGCCGATCTTCTCGCGGAGCTGATTGATGAAGACGACGGCGGTGTTCGACCGGTTGATCGCGCCGGCGAGCTTCCGGAGCGCCTGGCTCATGAGCCGCGCCTGGACGCCCACGATGGCATCGCCCATCTCGCCTTCAATCTCCGCCTTGGGCACCAGCGCCGCGACCGAGTCCACGATCACCAGGTCCACCGCGCCGGAGCGGACCAGAATATCCACGATCTCGAGCGCCTGCTCACCGGTGTCGGGCTGGGAGACGAGCAGGTCTTCGACGTTCACGCCGAGCTTCTTGGCGTAGTCCACGTCGAGAGCGTGCTCCGCGTCGACATAGGCCGCCACGCCGCCCATCTTCTGAACGTTGGCGGCCACGTGCAGACAGAGGGTGGTCTTGCCCGACGACTCGGGGCCGTAGACCTCGGTGATGCGGCCGCGGGGGACGCCGCCGATGCCGGTGGCCGCGTCGAGATTGATGGCGCCGGTCGGGATCGCGGAGACCCGGACCCGGGGGGAGTCGGCACCCATCCGCATGATGGCGCCCTTCCCGATCTGCTTCTCGATCTGGGAGATGGCGAGCCCGAGGGCCTTGCGGCGGTCGGCGTCCAGCCGGCTTGCGTCAGCGGCCATTGATTCCTCTGGGTAGTAATGTGGCTGATTTTGATCCACACATCAGTCGAACGCCAAGCTAATACCGAATATCGGCCGAATCAATAGTAAACCAATGACTGATTCTCGATCACAGACCTAGAGCACACCGCTCTCCAGTCGCCAAGCGTCGGGCAGATGCTCGACTGCCAGCCGGCCACCCGCCTCCTCCACCACCGCCACCAGGTCGAACCGGTACACGTCGTGCCGGCGCCCGTACCGCAGCCGCCAGAGCTGGGCGGCCCGCGCGATGGCTCTCCGCTTTCGCCAGCCGATCGACTCGAGCGGCGTGCCGCAGCCCAGGGCCCGCCGAGTCTTCACCTCGACGAAGGCCACGAGCCCGCCCCGCCGGACCACGAGATCGACGTCGTGCCGCCCGCAGCGAAAGCGGTGCGCCTCCAGCGACCAACCGCACGCCGTCAGGTAGGCCAGCGCGGCGCGCTCCCCCCGCAGACCACGCACCTGCCCGGGGTGCGTCCACTCGGCGGCGGGAACGAAGCGGTGGTGGCGCGGCACGAGCGACATTACCGCTGCGCGGACCCCGGCACCGCACCGGCGGAGCGCGGACCGGCGCCGAAAAGGGCGCCGCCGCGACCCGCCTCGCCGTGGCGGAGATCGCCCCGCACGTACATCGTTTGGGCCATGAGCGAGCCGGCACCGAGACCCGCCTCCCGTGCGACACCGTTCCTCCCGCTGGTCGGACCGCTCGCCCGGCTGGTGACGCACGCCTATTACCGGGTGACCGTGGCCGGCCCGCGCCCGGCCGTGCCGGGTCCCCTCTTGCTGGTGGCCAACCACCCGAACATGGTTTTCGATCCGCTGCTCATTGCCGCCGCGTTGCCGCGTCCGGTGCGATTTCTCGCCAAGGCGCCGCTATTCGGCATCCCGATCGCGGGCGCCATCCTGCGGCTCGCTGGCTGTCTGCCGGTCTACCGCCGCCAGGATGATCCGGCTCAGGTGCAGCGCAACGAGGAGACCTTCGCCGCCGTGACCGCCGCGCTCGCGGCGGGAGCGGCGGTGGCGATCTTCCCCGAGGGCACCAGCCACGATGCCCCGGCGATGACCCCGATCCGGACCGGTGCGTCTCGCATCGCGTTGGCCGCCGCCGAGGATCGCGTCCCGCTCACGATTGTGCCCGTCGGTCTGGTGATGGCGGATCGCGACCGGGCCCGCTCCGAGGCGCTCGTGGTGTTCGGCGCGCCCATTGTCTGGGACGATCTACGCGGACGGGCCCCCGCCGACGCCGACGCGGTGCGGGAGCTTACCGCGCGCATCGGGGGCGGGATCGAGGCGGTCACGGTGAACCTCGACGCCTGGGCAGACGAACCCCTGGTGACCACCGCCGAGGCGATCTACGCGGCCACGCACCCGGTGTCGCGCGATCCCGCTGATCGCGTGCGGCGGCTCTGGCTCGCGACCCGGTGGCTTCGGGCGTTGCGCCGCAGCGGGGACGAACGCTACCCAGCGCTGGCCGCGGCGATCCGCGCGCACGCGCGCCGGCTTGCGCAGCTGGGCCTCACCCCGGCCGACCTGAGCGAGCCCACCGATCTCGACACCGCGCTCCGCTGGGCCGGCCGGCGGCTCCCGCTCATCTCGGCCGCGGGCATGGCGGCACTCGGTCTGCTCCTCGTGACCGGACCGATGATCGTGGCCGACCTGCTCACGCGGCGGGCGACCGGCGGGCGGCAGGCCCGCGCGACGCGCCACCTTTTCGTGGGCAGCGCGCTCGCGATCGGCTGGTGGCTCGCGCTCGCGGCGCTGGCCGGCCTTCGCTGGGGCTGGGGCGTCGCGGGCGCGCTCGTCGTATTGTTGCCTGCCCTCGGTCTGGTCGGGCTCGCGGTCCAGCAGGCGTGGGCCGCACGGCTCCATCAGGCGCGGCGCTGGCTCCTGCTCCGCTATGGCGAGCGCGGCCGGCATCGCCTCCTGGCAGACCAGGCCGCGATCGGCGG
>DASUAH010000145.1:0-19927 GCA_035763885.1 Gemmatimonadales bacterium | reverse complement strand
CAAAACGGGAGCGGTTGGCCGCTCCCGTAACCTGCATCCCTATATCGGTATCTGTGCATCCCGTGTCGTCTCGTGTCGCCCTGTCCCCCTCCCGTTCGGACCTTTTAATCCCTAGGTTCCGGGTTCGAGTCCCGGCGCCCTCATTCCGCCGACGAGGCGACGGCCGGCCGGGCGTGCCCCACGCCTGTGACCGATGGTCCGGGTTCACGGCTACCGTTGTCGCGCCCCGGGGTTTACTGTTCCCCCGACGTTCCAGCCAGGCAAGTCCCGAGTTCAACCCCGCGCCGCACCGGAGCGGCCCGCGGGGGCGTGCGTGTGTGGCTCTGGGCGTCGCGCCGCGGTGTTCGCGTCATCCATTTCGTAGCGAAGGGGGTTGAGTCATGCGGTATGTGTCGCTGTTGCTCGCGCTTGCGCTGGTCGGCACCTCCGCCTGTGACCGGAGCCGCGACGAGCTCAACGCGGCCCTGGCCGAGGCGAAGCAGGTCGCTGCCGAGAAGGACAGCCTGCTCAGCGAGGTGCTCGAGACCACGAAGTTCGTGAGCGACCTCAACGCCGAGCTGGCCAAGGTCAAGAGCGTGGGGGTAAGCCCCGTGCTCGCATCCGAGCAGACCGCCTCGGGCGCCGCCCAGGAGCGCGTGGCCGCCCTCGGCAAGATCAAGGAAGTGATCACCCGCCTGAACGAGGCCGAGCAGAAGCTCGACGCCCAGACCCAGCGCGCCAGCCGGATGGGCCGCCGGAATGAACGGCTCCTGGCCCAGCTCGAGTCGGCCAAGCAGACCGTCGCCGATCTCAAGGCCGCCGCCGAGCGGCAGGAAGCCGAGTACACCGCCGTCATCGACCGCCAGAAGGTCGAGATCGCGGCGCTGACGAGCCGCGTCGACACCATGACGGTCGTCAACGAGCAGCTGACCGCCACCAACGTCGCCCTTACGGATACGGTAGGCCAGCTGACCGACTACAAGAACACGGTGTACTACGCGGTGGGGACCAAGAAGGAGCTGATGGACAAGGGCGTCATCGCCAGGGAAGGCTCCAAGTTCCTCTTCTTCGGCGGCACCCACCTCGTCCCGGCCCGGGATCTGAACCCCGAGGCGTTCACCCGGATGGACAAGACCCGCGACCTGGCGATCGCGCTGCCCCGCGACGACAAGAACTACAAGATCGTCTCGCGGCAGAGCCCCCAGTTCCTCGCGACATCCTCCCTGACCGAGGACGGGAAGAAGGTCCGTGGCTCGATCCAGATCGAGTCGCCCGAGGAGTTCTGGGCGCCGTCCAAGTACCTGATCATCGTGGAAGACTGAGGGCCTCGACCGCCCGAGGGCGGTACGCAGGCCGGACCCGGCATTCGAGAGGCGGTGGGGCCGTGAGGCCCCGCCGCCTTTCTACTTAACTGCTTGGCTCCACAGCACTTGTCACTTCCTCCTGCGGTACCGGGGCGGGCCCGAGCCCTTGCGGGCGTCGGGACGCGGGGTACGTTAGGGCGCCCGCCGACGGGTTCGGTCACGCAGTCCGTCTCTCCACCCGCAGTCCCTCGCTCGAGGGCAGGAGGTTGCGATGAGCATGCTGCTGGCACTCGCACTCAGCATCGGTGTCCTGATCGCCGGTTGGACGTATCTCGCGCTCGGCCCGGGTGCCCTGCCGGTCTGGGCGGGCATCATCGCCTGGGGCTGCTTCTTCGCAGCGGGAGGCAAGACCGACGGGCTGGTCAAGACGGTCGCGTCCAACCTCTCCGGCGTGTTCTGGGCCTTCGTCGCCCTGACCCTGGCCAACACCCTTGCCCCGAACAACCTCGCCGTCCTCGCGCTGATGGTCGGCGTGGTCGCCGCGGCCATGGTGCTCCAGTCGAAGGTCGGCGTCCTGGCCTTCATTCCGGGAGCCTTCATCGGCGCCGCGACGGCGGTGAGCGTCGTCGTCGGGGCCAGCGGCACCTATCCGAAGGTGATCATCGCGCTGGTGGCCGGCGCGTTGTTCGGCTACGTGTCCGAAATCCTCGCGGGTGCGCTCGCGGGGGCGAAGTCCTCGGCTCAGGCGCGCGCGGGCTGACGGCAGCACGGTGGCGCAAGGCGGGAGCGGACGGAACTGCCGCTCCCGCCTTCGTCCGCCGGTGATCGTCACCCGGGCGTCACCGGTTTGTCGAGGCTGCGGCGAGGAGGAGGGCAGGTGGCGACTGTCGTCTGGCTGAACGGCCGCTGGCTCGATCGCGAGAGCGCGACGATCTCGGTCTACGACCACGGCCTGCTGTACGGCGATGGAGTCTTCGAGGGCATCCGCGTGTACGGCGGCCGGATCTTCCGCCTGCAGGAGCACCTCGACCGGCTCTACGACTCCGCGCATGCCATCTGGCTCGCGATTCCGATGCCCAAGGCGGAGATGGCCGCGGTCACCGAGGAAGGCGTCCGGCGGTCGGGCCTCTCGGAGGGCTACATCCGGCACGTGGTGACTCGGGGTGTGGGCGACCTCGGTCTCGACCCGCGCAAGTGCCCCACGCCCTCGGTCATCATCATCACCGACACGATCCGCCTCTGGCCGGAGGAGGTCTATCAGCGGGGGCTCCGGGTCGTCACCGCCGGCACGCCCATACCGCATCGGGAGGCGCTCTCCCCGCGGGTAAAGTCGCTCAACTACCTGAGCCACGTGCTCGCCAAGATCGAGGGGATTCAGGCCGGTGCCGATGAGGTACTCATGCTGGACGCCGCGGGGTTCGTGGCCGAGGCCTCGGGCCAGAACCTCTTCGTGGTCCGCAACGGGCGGCTGCGCACGCCGCCTGCGTGGGGCGGGATCCTGAGGGGCGTGACCCGCGACGCGGTCGTGGAGATCGCGGAGGCGGCGGGGTATCCGGTCAGCGAGGAGCCGCTGAACCGCTACGATGTCTACACCGCCGACGAGGCGTTTCTTACCGGCACCGCGTCGGAGATCATTTCGATCCGCGAGCTGGACGGCCGGACCATCGGTGCGGGCCAGGAGGGTCCCGTCACGCGGGACCTCCGGACCCGCTTCCACGCGCTGGTGCGCGACTGATCGTCGTGAGCCAGGTTCCGCTCCAGGATCTGCGCCGGGTGGCCGAAGCCCTCGGGACTCTTCGGGGGCGGCTCGTGTCCGAAGCCGTGATGCGCTCGGATCTGCGCCAGCTCCGGCTCGAGCTGGCCGACGGGACGCTGGTCGTTCTGGGTATCGCCCCCGATGCGTCGGGGCGCGGCCGACTCGAGGTCGACGTGGTCCGGCGCGCGGCCGATCAACACCAGCTGGAGGTCCGTTTCGAGGGTCCGTAGGTGGGGTCTGGGTGGCATAGGCCTTGCCCCTGGACTGCCGTCGCAGCTCTCGAATGCCGTCTTCCCGGGTTTCCCGCCCGGCAATGCCCCCTCGGAGGCAGTACGACCGCACCCGACCACACTTACTCGACTTCCGGCCGGGATTCGGACGCCGTGCCGCAACCGAACCTGGTCCAGGAGCGGCTGCGGTTCGCGGAGTTCAGCCTGGAACGGCTCGCGAACGGCCAATGCCGGGCTCACGTGCTGCTGACGTGGCGGGGCTCCGAGCAGTTTGCGGGAGAATGTGGTGGGCTCGGGTCCCAGGCGGGCGAGCTTCGGTGCGCCGCGCAGGCGTGCGTCAACGCGCTGACGCAGGCGGTGGCGGGCCAGATGGGATTTGAGCTGCTCGGCGTGAAGGCGGTCCGGGCGTTCGATGCGACGGTGGTGATCGTCTCGATCGCCGTGCAGAGCGAGGGTGCCACCCAGCGGGTGGTCGGGTCCTACCTGACCGAGTCGGACCCCCCGCGGGGATCCGCGCTGGCCGTGCTCAACGCCACCAACCGTCTTCTGGGTAACCGCTTGTTCATGCGGTAAACCCTGTCAATTCGCCGGTGCCTCCGCGGTTTGCACAGCGCCGCGGCACCGAAAACAGTCCGAAGCCGGCTGCCCGTGGGGGCGGGTCGGAGGATGCCCGGCGTCGGTGCCGGGCAGGGGGTCGGTATGCGCCGATTGGGGTGGTGCACGCTCGTCTGGCTGGCGGCCTGCGCAGGCCGCGGCCCCGCCCCTGCCGTCCCGGCGCCGGCCGCGGCCGCGCGAGTCGAGCCACCGCCCCCGACTCCGCAGGCCGACTCGGCACCCGCGATTCCCCCCCCTCCCATTCTGTTTTCCAGCCTCGACAGCGAGCTCGCGGAGGCCCTCCGGATCGAGGCGGACTCGGCCGCGGACGAGGCCATCCTCGAGCGGCTCTTCGCCGAGCTGCCCGATTCGCTGGCGGGCGGCGCCGACGAGGGCGTCGATGAAGGCGCGCCCGGCGGCACGGCGGGAGCGGGCGCGGTCACCTTCGACATCGACGTCGAGCGATTCAACACGCATAACCGGGTCCGCTACTACCTGAATTTCTTCCAGGGAATGGCGCGGGAGCGCTTCGCGATCTGGCTGAGCCGGATGCCGAAGTACGAGGTGATGATCCGCAGGCGGCTGCAGCAGGAGGGGTTGCCGAGCGATCTCATCTACCTCGCGCTGATCGAGAGCGGGTTCTCCAATACCGCGACGAGCCGGGCCCGGGCGGTCGGGATGTGGCAGTTCATGAAGGGAACCGGGAAGCTCTACGGACTGCGCATCGATCGCTGGGTGGACGAGCGCCGCGACCCCTACCGGGCGACCGGCGCCGCCGCGCGCCACCTGAAGGACCTCACCGATCGCTTCGGGTCGCACTATCTGGCCGCGGCCGCGTACAACGCCGGGGCGGGCCGCGTCTCACGCGGACTCGTTCGCCTGCCGGACGACGACAGCGACACGCTGCCGTCGGACGCTACCTTCTTCCGGCTGTACGACACGAAGTTCCTGCGGCGGGAGACCAAGGACTACGTGCCGAAGCTGATCGCCGCGGCGATGATCGCGAAGGATCCGGCCCGCTACGGGTTCCCCCCGGCGCCGGCCCCGGCCGAGAAGGCGGCGCCATACGACTCGCTGATCGTCGAGGGGATGACGAGCTTCGACGTGCTCGCCCGGCTCGCGGACACGACGGTCGCCGCCATTCGCGAGCTCAACCCGCAGTACCTCCGGCTCGCCACGCCGCCGAACGGAAAATGGATCGTGCGCCTGCCGGTCGGGCGGGGCGAGCCCGCCACCGCCGGCTACGCAGCGCTCCCCGCGTCGGAGCGGGTCACCTTCCGCGAGCACACGATCAAGCGGGGCGAGACCCTCAGCGGGCTCGCGCGCCGCTACGGAGTTGCCGTGGCGGATCTCCGGGCCGCGAACCCGCGGCTGCGCGGGCGGGCACTGCGTCCGGGACAGCTGGTGATCGTTCCCACCCGCGGGCCGATCTCCGCCGAGGTCGCGGTGCACGCGTCCGCGCCCGACCTCCCCGACGTCACCTGGCATCGCGTGAAGCGCGGCGAGACGCTCGGCGCCATTGCCCGGCGCTACGCGGTGAGCCAGCGCCAGGTGCAGGCCTGGAACGGGATGGGCAAGAGCACCCGGATCCGAGCGGGCCAGAGGCTCCGGGTGTCGGCGGCCGGCAGCGGCGCCGTCGCGACCCAACGCACCGCGAAGACCAGGGTCACGAGCAATTCGGGCGCGCGGGCGCACAATCACGTCGTGCGGCGGGGGGAAACGCTGGCGGGCCTGGCGCGACGCTACGGCGTCACGGTCCAGGCCCTCAGGGATGCGAACAATCTGGCGGCGGACGAGGTGCTGAAGAGCGGCACCCGCCTCCGCATACCGGCCTAGCGCCAGCCGCTCGTGCCGCTCGCCGCAGCCTCGGTACGCGGCGGACGGTAGCCCTTCAGCACCGCCTCGTCGTATCCGTTCTTCGGATTGCCGCCCCCCGCGAGGATCCCGGCCACGCGACCGGGCCCGCGATTGTAGGCGAGGAGGGCGAGGTTCATGTCGCCGTCGAACTGCCGGAGCAGGTCCTGCAGGAAGCGGAACCCGATCCGCAGATTGGTGTCGCGCTCCAGCAGCCGCTCCTCGCTGAGGGTGGCGTCGTAGAAGCGCGCGGTCGCGAGCTGAAGCTGGGTGTATCCCAGCGCGGCCATGGGGCTCCGCGCGTTGCGCTTGAAGTCGCTCTCCACCTTCACCAGGCGGAAGCCGAGCGCGGGATCGAGGCCCTCGCTCAAGGCGATGTCGTAGATCGCGGACGCGAGATCGGCCGGGATCTGGTACTTCGTGGAATAGCTGATGATCGCGTTGGCCCGCTCGAGCTGCACCTGGGCGACCGCGGCCTCGCCCCGCGCAGCGGCTACCTGATCGCTGAGCCGCACGAACTGGCGCGCCACACGGCGCGAGTCGGGATCGACGGCCGCAGTGCCGTCCGCGGCGCGGACCCGCTTGCCCCACCCGCCGATCGCACCGATCAGCAGCGCCCCCGCGAGGAGCACTGCGCCGCGCGCGATGATGCGCTCGGCCCGCTCCCGCCGGGCAGGTCGTCTACCGGTTGGTCTGCGCATCGGAGCCTCCTCTATGCCAGTCGCCCCGGGTGCCCCCGGTCTTGCTCGTCAGTCGGACGTCCTCGATCACCATGCCGCGATCGACTGCCTTGACCATGTCGTAAACTGTGAGACACGCCACCGCCACCGCCGTGAGCGCCTCCATCTCCACGCCCGTGCGCCCCGTCACCTTCGCCGAGGCCCGCACCCGGATCCCGGGCAGCGCCTGGTCCAGCTCCGCGTCCACGGTCACGAGGTCGAGCCCGAGCGGATGGCAGAGCGGGATGAGGTCGCCGGCCCGCTTCGCCGCCATCGTTCCCGCCACCTTCGCGACGGCCAGGACGTCGCCCTTCTCCACCGCGTTCGCGGCAACGAGGTCGTATGCCTCGCGGGACATCCGGACCGCGCCCTCGGCACTGGCCGCCCGCTCCGACACCGGCTTGCCGCTCACGTCCACCATGCGGGCGTCCCCGCGATCGTCGAGATGCGTGAGCTTCACAGCGCCTCCGCCAGGTCCTCGGCCAGGGTGGCCAGGAGCAGCTGTGGATTCACGTTGCCCGCGGCCGCTTCGCGCGCGTCGGCCACCCGCTGGATCGCGCGGAGTAGCGCGCCCGCATCGCAGCGCGACCGGAGCGCCGCCGGCACCGGCCGCCGCGGCGACTCGCCGCACGCCTGCCGCGCCGCATCGCCCAGCGCGTCGGCGAGGGCGTCGAGCATCGCGGTGAAGTCGCCCCGGGCCGCGAACGGGGGCTGCCGAAGCGCCCGCTCCATCCGGGCCCCGGGATCGTCGGCGACGATCGCATCCAGCAGCGTCGCGACCGCCTCCGCCGCGCCTTCGAGGGCAACGCCGGCAACCGCCACTCCCGGCGCACCCTGCGCCTCCGGAGCCGGCCGGCCGACGACCTCCGCGACCTCGGCGTCGGTCAGGCGGCCCAGTCGCAGCGGCACGGCGCGGGAGCGCACGGTCGGAAGCAGTCGCCGAATATCCGCCGCCGTGAGGACGAACAGCGTATCGGCGGGCGGCTCCTCGAGCAGCTTCAGCAGCGCGTTGGCCGCATCCGGGCTCGACTCCTGCGGAACCAGCCGCTCCGCGTCGCCGATGAGGAACACCTTGTACCGTCCTTCCACCGGCGTGAGCGCGGCGCGGCGGAGCAGCAGCCGCACGCTGGCCATCCCGTGACACGCCATGCCGTCCGGCGGGGCATACCGCGGGGTCTGCCGCCGCTCCTCCATGACCTGGGCCAGCGACTCCGCAGCCTCATCGACCTGCTTGTCGGCATCGGCCGCTTTGGACCGCGCGACCGGGACGAACCAATGCACATCCGGGTGAACCAGGCCCAGAACAAGCCGGCAGGGCCGGCAGGCGCCGCACGGCTCCTCCCCGGGCCGATCGCACAGGGCCAGCTGAGCGATCCAGAGGCCCAGGCGCTGCTTGCCCACCCCAGTGGGGCCCGTGAGCAACAGGACCTGAGGTAGACGCCCGGCACGGAGCGCGCCAGCGAGTCGTCGCCGCTGGCTGGCGTGCCCGACGAGGGGGTGCAGAGGCATGGCAGCAAGGTAGACGGTCGAGGGCGGAGCGGTAGTGGGAGACTTGTAACGGCTTGATCCACAATTGATTACCTTGATTCTTGGGGCGCCTTTGCCCAGCAAAGCATGGAGGCTTAGTCAGCGGTTGGATAGTGAGCGCTCGCATATCGGCAAATCAACACGAGCGGATGCTCACAGCCGCCTGCCCATCCTGCGGCCACGGCGGCAGTTACAGCGGGGCGCGTGCGGCTCTCTGCACTGCGCCCGCCGCACTACAGCCTGCCGCGCAGGCGCGGCAGGAGAGGAGCCGTCCGGCGCGGCCGGGGACGACGAGCCGCGCCCCGTTGCCCAGCCCCGGGCGGCGGCCTATTTTTTGACGCCGTCGGGCCTCGTGGTGCCCCACGATCCCGAGTAGCTCAGTTGGTAGAGCAGCTGACTGTTAATCAGCGGGTCGCAGGTTCGAGTCCTGCCTCGGGAGCCTTATTACCCGGTGTACGAACCGAGGTCTGGTTCGGTAACCCGTACCAGATCTCGACCGTACGCCGGTCGTGAACGAGCACCTTCTTCGCCAGCCGGCGGAGAAGGTGCTTCTCTTGCGGGTTGGTCCCCTCCGCCATGACCTCCTCGAACTTAGCCAGCAGGCCCGAGAGCGTCTCCCTGTCCAGCTCGGGGAGCTCCAGGCGCTCCCGCCGGGCGGCTCACCCCATCGGGCAGGGACAGGATCTGCGGCTGGATCTCGGGTGCGAGCCGAAGCATCCCCATGACCTGGGTGACCCGGGCGCGGGTGATCCCCTCCCGGCGGGCGATGGCGGCCTGGTTGGAGACCTCGCCGGACTCGAGGAGTGCCTCCCACTCCAGAGCCTTGCGGAGAAGCTCGACCACCCGGGGCGTCCTGGGCGCCTTGGGCGGCTTCCGACGGAGCCTGGGCGGCAGGGCGTTGATGACCCGATCGGCCGCCACCCTGCGCGTCAGGGTGCCGATGTTGCCGTTTTCGAACGCCCCCTTGGGCCCGAGGGCGATCTCGACCGTCTGTTCGCGGTAGGCGGCCACGGGCGCGCCGCCGGGGTCGGCCGCTGGCGCGCCGCCGCCAACCGCTCGTTTGGGGGGAGGCGCATCAGAGCCCGAGCGTTAGCTTAACGGGACCCGCAAGCAGCCACAGGTTGGGCTATGGCCTCACCGACCCTCCCCAATGACTCGACCACCGGATCGCGGCGACGCTAATTGGCCAATGCCCCCAAGCAACGTGCTCGGCGGGCGATTGACCACACGCTGGATGGCCGCGGCGTTCGCCTCTGTCGTTGCACTGAGCTTCATCTTGGGAACCTGGGGCAACCGGTGGGGCGCGCCCGCCGTCTGGTATGTGGACGAGGTGACAAAGCGGGCCGTGCTCATGGTGGACCACCGCACCGTGAACCCGCATCACTTCACGTACGGCGCATTGCAGCGATTGCTGGTCGCTGGCGGTGTAGTCATACCGGTGCGGCTCTACGCTCGCCTTTTCGATCCCAAGCCTCAGGGCGACCGGAAAGCAATGCTTGCGTGGCGGACCCGCCAAGATACGCGGATCGTGCGGGGCGCGAGAACGGTGACCGCATTCTTTTTTGCCGTCCTCGTCGCCTCGACGGGATTGGTCGGACTTCTGCTCTTCGATCGCGTCACGGCTCTCCTGACCGCCCTCCTCTTGGCCATCACTCCGCAGTTGGTGGTTCTCGCTCACTTCGCCACTGTCGATCTCACCGCGACGGCATGGTACTGGCTGGCTTGCCTGGCTGCCCTCCTTTACTGGCAGCGAGGCCACGCTGGCTGGTTCTACGGAGCCTGCTTCCTCGGGGGCCTAGCCCTCGGTACCAAAGCGGATCGACTACTGGTGCTTGTGCCGTTGGTGGTTTCGTACTGGCTCAGGCGTCAGCGACGCGCCGGAGTTCTTCTCACCGGCCTCGTTCTGATGTTCCCGCTGGCATACGTCGTGGCAAACCCGGCCCTCGTAACCTCAACGTTCGAGTATCTGGACGGCGTCTCGCGCGAGATTCTCTTTAACGCGGTTCGCGGCGAGGGGCGGGTAAGCTACGGGCTCATCCTTGAGTACGCGCGGCAAGGGCTTGGCACGCCGCTCTTCGCCCTGTCCATCATCGCGTGCTGCGTGGCCGTGGTGCTCGCCCTGCGCGCCGGCCGGCGCCAGATGCTGGTCTGGATCCTAGCCACGTTCATCCCGTATTACCTGTTAATGGGACGGTTGATGGTCATGGAATGGTACGTGGCGTTCTTCTACCCGCCCGTATTCCTCCTGGCGGCATATGGCTTGGTGGAAGGATTCCGCCGCCTCCCGCGGCGGGCGGCGTTCGCGGCCGCCACCCCGGTCGCGCTCGTCATTGCGTCGACCGCAGTGCGCACCGTGCGGGTTCCCACGGTCTTCGAGAACGACGCTCGCGAGGCGGCATCTGCGTGGATTGCTGCCAACGTACCGGCCGGGTCGACGATCGAGCTCGTAGGCGCCGTCCCTGCCCTGCCGCCGGACCAATACCGAACGTTCGTGGCGAGAGATGTCGCCAGCTGCTCCTTCTATCAGCAGACGCTCGACCAGCTTACAGAGGCCCGCAGCTATCGCAAGCTCCGGGCGATGATAGGAGCGGCAGAGCAGTGGACGGCAGGGCTCAAGGGTACGAGAGTCCCCGCCGCGCCACGAGAGGCCTGGTTTGACCGTTTTGCGCAGGCGTGTGCGAGGCCCTGGTTTAGCCTGCCCCCCGGTACCGATTCCGTCTGGTTGCACCCCGACTTTGTCCTCATCGTTGGAGATGCGGTCGCCAAGACCCTGGGCCCCAGTGGTCCATCGCCACCAGAGTACATGCTCGCCGCCCGGTTCGACGTCCCGCGTTGGTCCGATGCCGTTCGACCGACTGGCTTGGTCGCCATGCCGGTCCGCATCTACCAGCGATCTGACACAGGCGTGCGAGATCGGGGTCGGTAAAGGCATTTGTGATCAGCGGGTCGCAGGTTCGAGTCCTGCCTCGGGAGCGGCGCCCCCGCTCAAACGAACAGCCCGCCCTGCGGCGGGCTGTCGTGCTTCGGGCCATCGTGTGGCGCCGGGCCGCTCAAGCGGGCTGGTGCCGCACCACCACCCAGTCGCCGGGGATCGGCGGAGGGTCGAAGGCCCGGTCGATCCGCACCGCATCGTGATCGAAGTCGATCTCCACGACGTGCCGCTCCTCGCCGTGGAGCAGTACCGTGTCGCCGGGGACCACGCCCGACCAGTGGCGGTGCGCGACCCGCGGCTCCTCGGGGAACGCGAGCCAGGCACCATAGACGATGAGGGCGAAGCAGGCGTAGAGCAGGACGGAAACGACGAGCCCTTCCATCGGTCCCTCCCGGTAAGGCTCAATTCCATCATGCGACGGGGGTCACCGCGCCGCAAGAGCGGCGGGGCTCGCTAACGTCCCCGGCGGCCCTTGAACACGGGACGGCGCGGCGCCGCGGGCGGGGGCGGGGGCGGGGGCACCTCGTCCGGCCGCCGCGCCAGCTCGGCCGGCGGCAGATCCTCACCCAGTCGCCGGCGGACCACCTCGGCCAGGTCGACCGGCTGATCGCGCGGCGGTCGCGCGGACGCCGGAGCCGGGGCAGGGGCAGGGGCCCGAGCCGGGACAGGGGGAACGGGCTGGGTGATGGCGGCGGCGGCGGGCCCCTGCGTGAGGATCCGCAAGGCCTCCTGCGCCGCATCCTGGATGCTTCGCAGGCAGGCGGCCGCGGCTTCGCGGGCCCGGCGGTCGATCCGCGCCGACTCGACCGCGAAGACGGCGCGCAGCAGCTCGCGCGCCGCCTCGTCGCTCAACAGGAATCCCATCTGGTGCAGCCGCTGCCGCACCGTCACGATCGCCTCGACGCTCGGCTCCAGCGCCCCCGCGCTTCCACGTGTGGTCATTCCGGTTCCCTCCCGATGCCGTAAACTACAACACCCGCATGGCTGACAACCATCTCTTCCTGACGGACCTCGCCGTCGTCCTCGGCAGCGCCGCGGTCACCACGGTGATGTTCCAGCGGCTTCGACTGCCGGTGGTGCTCGGCTATCTGCTGGCCGGCGTCCTGGTGGGGCCGCATCTGCCGTTCGCGCTGGTGGCGGACGTGGCGACGGTGCGGACCCTGGCCGAACTGGGCGTGATCCTCCTCATGTTCTCCCTCGGGCTCGAGTTCAGCCTGCGCAAGCTGGTGCGCCTCGGGCCCCGGGTGGCGCTGGTGGCTGTGGTCGAGGTGGGGCTCATGCTGACCCTCGGCTACCTCGCGGGCCAGCTGCTGGGCTGGAGCACGCTGGTGAGCGCCTTCACCGGGGCCGTCGTCGCGATCTCGAGCACGATGATCGTGGCGCGGGTGCTCGCGGAGGAGCGCGCCGAGGCGCCGCTGCGGGACCTCGTGTTCGGCGTGCTGGTGGTCGAGGACCTGGTGGCGATCCTCCTGATCGCCGCGCTCACCGCACTTACCGCGGAAGGAGAGCTCACGGCGGCTCGGGTGCTCCGCACCGGCGGGCGGCTGCTCGCGTTCCTCGCCGGCTCCTTCGCCGTGGGTCTCCTCGTGGTTCCCACGGCGATGCGCTCGGTCGCGCGGCTCCGCCGGCCCGAGACGACGCTGGTGGCGAGCGTCGGCCTGTGCTTCGCGGCCGCGCTGGTGGCGCTCTGGGCCGGCTACTCGGTCGCGCTGGGCGCCTTCCTCGGGGGCTCGCTGGTGGCGGAATCGGGCGCCGGCCGGCAGGTGGAGGCGCTGGTCCGCCCGGTACGCGACATGTTCGCGGCCATCTTCTTTGTCGCGGTCGGGATGCTGCTCGACCCGCAGGTGATCCGGGAGCAGTGGAAGGTCGCGGCGGTGCTCGTCGCGGTCGTGCTGTGGGGCAAGACATTCGGCGTGGCCGCGGGGGCGTTTCTCACCGGCCACGGTACGCGGCTGAGCATCCGCGCAGGCATGAGCCTGGCACAGGTGGGGGAATTCTCGTTCATCATCGCGGGACTGGGCGCCGGGCTCGGCGGGCCGGCCGCGACGCTGCCGCACGTCGCGGTGGGCGTCGCGGTGATCACGGCGTTCCTCACGCCGCTGCTGGTCCGGGCCTCGGAGCCGCTCGCCCTCTATGTGGACCGCCGGCTGCCGCGGCCGCTGCAGACGTTCAGCACCCTGTACGGCTCCTGGGTCGAGCTGCTCGGCGGCACGCCCCACGGAGGCACGCCCTGGGCGGCGGTCCGCGCCGCCGCCCGCTTCGTGCTGCTCGACGCGGTGCTGCTGGCGGGACTCGTGATCGGTGTGTCGATCAACTTCGCCGACCTGCTGATTCTCATCGAAGGGGGAACCGGGGTCGGCGGCGACGCGGCGCGCTGGCTGGTGCTGGGGGGCGCGGCCGTGTGCGCCGCTCCCTTCGCGCTGGGACTGATCCGCTCCTCGCGCCGGCTCGGACACGCGCTCGCCGACGTGGCCCTCCCGGGAGGGGGCGGCGGTCGGGTGGACCTGGCCGACGCGCCGCGCCGCGCGTTCGTCGTCACGCTCCAGATCGCCGTGGTGCTGATCGTGGGGCTCCCGCTCATCGCGGTGACCCAGCCCTTCCTCCCGCGGTATCAGGGGATCGCGCTCGCGCTCGCAGCTCTGCTGTTGCTCGGCGTGGCGTTCTGGCGCACCGCGACCAACCTGCAGGGCCACATGCGCGCCGGGGCCGAGATCGTGGCCGAGGCGCTGGGCTCCCGGCGGCGGGGCGGGGAGGCGGAGACGCTGGAGGAAGTGCAGCGGCTGCTCCCGGGCCTCGGCACGCTGGTGCCGGTACGCGTGGGTCCGGCGAGCCCGGCGGCGGGAATGAGCCTTGCCGAGCTGAACCTGCGCGGCCGTACCGGCGCCACGGCAGTAGCGCTGCGCCGCGGCGATGGCGACGAGCAGATCGTGTTTCCGACGGCGAAGGTGGTGCTGCGAGAGGGGGACCTGCTGGCGCTGAGCGGCTCCCACGAGTCGATCGCGGAGGCGACGCGGCTGCTCTCGGAGCCTAGTCGAACTCCGCTGCCCGCCAGAGGTACCAGCTCGCCACCGAGCGATAAGGGCGCCACCGCTCCGCCCGCCGGACCATCGTGATGGTGGCCGGCAGCCTTCGCATGCCGAACGCGCGGCGGAAGCCCTTGCGCACGCCGAGATCGTCGAGCGGGAAGACATCGGCCCGTCCGAGCCGGAAGATGAGCAGCATCTCCACCGTCCACCGGCCCACGCCGCGGACCACCGTAAGGCGCTCGACGAGCTCGTCGTCGGTCAGCGCGCGCGCCGCCCCCGACGAAGGGACAGTGCCGTCGAGCGCGTGCCGCGCGAGATCCCGGATCGAGGTCAGCTTGTTCCGCGACAGCCCGGCGCCCTGGAGCGCTTCGTCGCTCGTGCCGAGCAGCTCGGCGGGAGCGGGATAGCGGCTCCCGTACAGGTCCAGCACGCGGGTGAGAATCGTCTCGGCCGCGCGTCCGTTGAGCTGCTGGTAAACGATGGAACGCAGCAGCGCCTGGAACAGACTCAGCGCGCGGCGGGGCCTGAGGGAGCAGGCGCCGACCAGGCCGATGAGGCGACCCAGCTCCGGATCGGCGGCGGCCAGATGACCGCAGGCTATCGCGGGGTGGTAGTCCAGCCCCGGGACGCGCCGGGAGCGAGGCGACAGCTGGAGATCTGATGACACGGCGCCTGCCGGTACCGGTTGTGGGGAGAGGGAAGTTGGCACAGGCCGCGCGGCCGGCCAAGGGGAGGCGGGCAGGGCGGCGGCGGGGTGACGGACCCTGCCGCCTCTGGTACGTTACCGGCCATGACCCCGGAAGAATTCCGCGAACACGCGCATCGCGCCGTCGACTGGATGGCCGACTATCTCGCCGAGGTTGGCCGGCGCCGGATCGTGCCGGAGGTGGCGCCGGGGGCGATCGCCCGCGCGCTGCCCGACGCGCCGCCCGAGCACGGTGAGCCGTTCGAGCGCCTGTTCGGCGATTTCGAGCGGCTGATCGTCCCCGGGATGACCCACTGGAACCACCCCGGCTGGTTCGCCTACTTCGCGGCCAACAACAGCCCGCCGTCGATCCTGGGCGAGATGCTCGCGTCGGCGATCGGCGCGCAATGCATGTCCTGGCAGACGTCGCCCGCGGCCACCGAGCTCGAGCAGGTGACCATGCGGTGGCTGGCGCGCATGCTCGCGCTGCCGGATGGCTTCACCGGCGTCATCCAGGACACCGGGTCCACGTCCACCCTCGTGGCGCTCATCTGCGCGCGGGAGCGTGCGGCCCCTCGCGCGGGGGGATCGGCGGCGGGGCTCCGGGTGTATGGATCGGCGGAGGCGCACTCGTCGGTCCCGAAGGGGGTCAGGCTCGCCGGCTACGGACCCGACGGCTACCGTACGATCCCGACGGACCGGTGCTACGCGATGCGTCCCGACGCGCTCGCAAACGCGCTCGCGGCCGACCGGGCGGCCGGTTACCTGCCGGCCTGCGTGGTCGCGACGATCGGCACGACGTCGTCCACGGCGATCGACCCGCTGCGGGCCATCGGCGAGATCTGTCGTGCGCAGGATGTCTGGCTGCATGTGGACGCGGCGTGGGCCGGCTCGGCGGCGATCGTGCCGGAGCTCCGCTGGATGCTCGACGGGATCGAGCACGCGGACAGCATGTTCTTCAATCCGCACAAGTGGCTGCTCACGAACTTCGACTGCAGCGCTTACTTCGTGCGGGACGTGGACGCGCTGCTCCACGCGTTCGCGGTGACGCCGGAGTATCTGCGGACCGCGCACGACGCGGAGGTGGTGAACTACCGCGACTGGGGCATCCAGCTCGGGCGGCGGTTCCGGGCACTGAAGCTGTGGTTCGTGCTGCGGAGCTACGGGGTCGAGGGGCTCCGCGAGATGATCCGCGGCCATGTGGCGCTCGCGCGGGAGTTCGCCGGCTGGGTCGCGGCGGAGCCGGACTTCGAGCTCCTGGCGCCGGCGCCGGTGGGGCTGGTCTGCTTCCGGCACCGGCCGGCCGCGGTCGCGGCGGACGAGCGGGCGCTCGAGGCCCACAACCGCGCCCTGCTGGCGCGGGTGAACGCGAGCGGCCGGGTGTTCCTGACCCACACCTCTCTCGACGGCCGATTCACGATCCGGCTGGCGGTCGGCCAGCGCTGCACGGGGCGCGAGCACGTCGAGGAGGCGTGGCGGCTGGTGAAGGAAGCGGCCGGCGTCGTGTGAGCGTGCGCCCCCGGGGTCAGCCGGCGAGCGCCGCGGGCGCGAGCTCGAGCAGGGGGCGCAGGTAGCGTGCGGTGTGGGACTCGGCCACGGTCGCGATCTCCTCGGGGGTGCCCTGCGCCACCACGCGGCCGCCGGCTTCGCCCGCGTCGGGACCGAGGTCCACGATCCAGTCGGCGCGCTTGATGACGTCGAGGTGGTGCTCGATGAGCACCACGGTGTGGCCGTGGTCCACGAGCCGGTCGAGCACCTGGATCAGCACCCGCACGTCGTCGAGGTGGAGGCCGGTCGTCGGCTCGTCCAGCAGGTAGAGCTTGCGGCCCTCGCGCCGGGCGGACGCCGACAGCTCGCGCGCGATCTTGAGCCGCTGCGCCTCGCCGCCGGAGAGCGTGGTGGCGGGCTGCCCCAGCCGCAAGTAGCCGAGCCCGACCTGCTGGAGCTGCCAGAGCGCGGTACCGAGCCTGGGCTGGTGGCGGAACCGCGCGATCGCCTCGTCCACGGTCCACTGGAGCACGTCGTGGATCGACTGGCCGTGGATCCGCACGTCCAGCACATCCCGCCGGAACCGGGTGCCGCCGCAGACCTCGCAGGGCACGAACACGTCGGCCAGGAACACCATCTCGACCTGCACGTGGCCGGCCCCCTCGCACGCCTCGCAGCGGCCGCCCGGCAGGTTGAAGGAGAACGTCGCGGCGGTGTACTTCCGCCGCCGCGCCAGGGGCTGCCGGGCGAAGAGCTCGCGGATCTCGTCGAAGGCCTTGATGTAGGTGACCGGGTTCGAGCGCGGCGTTCGCCCGATGGGCGACTGGTCCACGAGCAGCACGTCCTGCAGGAACTCGTGGCCGGTGAGCGCGCGGACGCTGCCGACGGCTTCGCCCAGGTGGGACTTCGCCGAGTGCCCGCCGTGCAGCCGCGCCTCCAGATTCCGGTAGAGCACGTCGTGCACCAGCGTGCTCTTGCCCGACCCGGAAACGCCGGTGACCGCGGTGAGCGCGGCCAGCGGGATATCCACGTCCACGCCGCGGAGGTTGTGCAGCGCGGCGCCGCGAATGCGGAGCCACCGGGGTCCGCGCGGCCGGCGCGCGCTCGGCACCGCGATGCGCTTGCGGCCGGAGAGGTACTGGCCGGTGAGCGATCCCACCGCCTGGTCGACCGGCCCCGCGTGCACCACCCTCCCGCCGTGCTCGCCCGAGCCGGGGCCGAGCTCGAGCATGAAGTCGGCCTGGCGGATCGCCGCCAGGTCGTGCTCGACCACGACGACGGTGTTGCCGTGATCGCGCAGCCGGCGGAGCAGGGCGAGCAGCCGATCCGTGTCCCGCGGGTGCAGCCCGATGGACGGCTCGTCCAGCACGTAGAGGGAGTCCACCAGGCGCGAGCCGAGCGCGTTGGCGAGCGCGATCCGCTGCGCCTCCCCGCCGGAGAGCGTGCGGGTCTGGCGGTCCAGCGTCAGGTAGCCGAGCCCGACATCGCGGAGGTAGCCGAGCCGGGCGTCGAGCTGCTCGAGGATGAGCTGCGCCACCTGCCGCTCGAAGGGGGTGAGGGGCAGCGAGCGGAGCCATTCGTGCACCTCGTCGACCGGGCGCGCGGCGACCGCGGCGACGGTGGCGTCGCCGATGCGGACCGCGAGGGCGCCGGGGTTGAGCCGGGTGCCGCCGCAGGCGGCGCAGGTGTGGGCGAGCTGATACTGCCGGAGGAAGACGCGGATGTACTGCTTGTAGCGCTTTTCCTCCAGTCCCTTGAGGAACGGGAAGATGCCGAGGTAGCGGCCCTTCTTTCCGTAGAGCAGCTCGCGCCGGTCGCTCGCCTTGAGCCGGGACCACGGCCGCGCGGGGTCGATCCCGAGCGCCCTGGCCCGCTCGAGCAGGAGCCGGCGGCGCGACTCGTAGCGCGGCTTGGTCCAGGGGTCGATGGCTCCCTCGGCGAGGCTGCGCGAGGGATCCGGCACGATGAGGGACTCAGCATACTCGAGGGTGGCGCCGAACCCGTTGCAGGCGGAGCAGGCCCCGCGCGGGTTGTTGAACGAGAACAAGGCGGGTGAGACGACCGGGGCCGCCGTGTCGCAGCGGCTGCACGCCGGGAATTCGGTAAACCGCAGGCGTCCCTCCTCGAGCAGCGCGACCGCGACCCCTTCGCCCTCGCCGAACGCCGTGGCAAACGCCTCGACCACACGGGTCGTGTTCTCCGCCGAGGCCGCGATCCGGTCGACGATGACCAGCAGCTCGGCGGCCGCGGTCAGATCGATCCGGCCGGGCAAGTCGTCCAGGTGAAAGGGGGCGCCGTCGGCGAGCAGGCGGACGAAGCCGAGGGCGCGGAGGTTCTCGACCACCGCCTGGTGGGTGACGCGGGCGCTGGAGGGCAGCGGGAAGGCGATCTGCACCCGCCCCCCGCGCGCGAGCACGTCGTCCGCCGCCGACTGCGCGGTATCGCGGCGGACCGGGGCGCCGCAGGCCCGGCACCAGGTGCGGCCCAGCCGGGCCCAGAGCAGCCGCAGGTAGTCGTACACCTCGGTGGCGGTGCCCACGGTGGAGCGGCTGGAGACGGTCGGGTTGCGCTGCTCGATTGCGACCGCAGGCGCCAGCCCCTCGAGGCGGTCCACCAGCGGCTTGGGCATGCGGTCGAGAAACTGTTTGGCATAGGTCGAGAGCGACTCGATGTAGCGCCGCTGCCCCTCGGCATACAGCGTGTCGAACGCGAGCGAGGACTTGCCGGAGCCCGACGGACCGGTGATGACGATCAGGGACCGGTGCGGGAGATCGACCGAAACGCCTTGCAGATTGTGCTGGCGGGCGTTGACGATCCGGATGCAAGACGACATGGAGAGTGGAAGATACTACCTTACCCCCAGCATGACTTCCCGCCTCCTGACGCCCCGGGTGCTGGTGCGGGGCTTCGAGCTGTTCCTGGTCGCCTCGCTGCTCGGGTTCGGGGCCACGCTGCTGTACGGCAACGACGTGCGCGCCTCGGTCTCGGCGCTCGCGCGCATCGAGTGGCCCTGGCTGCTCGTGGGCATCGGCCTGGCGTCGCTGGACTGGTTCGGTGGTGGGCTGCGGCTCTGGGTCCTCGCCCGCCACGTGCTGCCCCGGCCGTCGCTCAGGGGGATGATCATGGCCGGCGGCATGGGGGCGTGGGCGAGCTACGTCACCCCGCTGCAGTCGGGGGCCGCGCCGATGATGATGTACACCCTGCGGCGCTACGGGGTCCCGCTGCCCGTCGGGATCACCTCCACGTTCCTCAGCTTCCTCGCCACGGTGGCGTTCTTCGGCATCGCCGGCCCGCTCGCGATCGTCTTCGGCGCCGGCCGGTCGCTGGGGCAGAAGGGCAACGTGCTCGGCCTGTCGCTCTACGATCTGTTCCTGGGGACGCTGTGGATCATCGGCGGCATCGGACTCCTGCTGGTCCTGATCTTCGCCTTTCCCCGGGCGACCGGCGACCTGCTCCACCGGGTGGCGGAGGCGATCGGCCGGCGGAGCCGCCGGGTCGCGGATCGGCTGGAGGCCCTGCGGGCCGGGATCGATGAGGCGCACGCCAGCATCGCGGCGTTCAACAGCCCGCGCGGTTGGCTGGCGCTGCTATGGGCCACCATCCTCTCCGGTCCCTCGCACGCGAACCGGCTGCTCGCCGGGTACGTAACGCTCCGCGCGCTCGGCATCCACGCCCACTTCGTGGACGTGCTGCTGGTCCAGACCCTGGTCATGTTCCTGCTCTACTTCGCCCCGACGCCGGGGGCTTCCGGTATCGCGGAGGTGCTCTCGGCCGCCGTGATGTCGGTGTACGTGCCGCGCGGCCTTACCCCGACCTACACCCTGATCTGGCGG
>DASUAH010000144.1:0-17406 GCA_035763885.1 Gemmatimonadales bacterium | reverse complement strand
GGCCGCGGCGGGTGCGGCCGCGGCGGGTGCGGCGAGGAGCGCGAGAGAGGTCGCGAGCAGCAGGGTCGGCATGAATCCGATCTCACAATGAATGGTGATCGAGGAGCGCGGCGGCGGCCCGTCGCGCGAGGGCGAGGGCGTCGTCCGGTGTGGTCGAGAGACAGTTGAGGTGGCCCATCTTGCGGCCCGGGCGGGGCTCCGACTTGCCGTACAGATGCAGCTTGACCCCCGGGAGCGCCAGCGCGGCCCCCCACCGCGGCGGGCCGGCGGCCCAGGTGTCGCCCAGCAGGTTGACCATCGCGACCGGCGTGAGCAGCGACGGGTCGCCCAGGGGCAGCCCGCAGAGGGCGCGCACCTGCTGCTCGAACTGGTCGGTGACACAGGCGTCGAGGGTGTAGTGGCCGGTGTTGTGAGGGCGCGGCGCGATCTCGTTCACGAAGAGGTGCCCGCCGCACGCCACGAAGAGCTCCACGGCGAGCACGCCGGCGTACTCCAGGGCCTGGGCGACGCCGGTCGCGACGCCGACCGCCTCCGCCGCGAGCCCGGCCGGGACCCGCGCCGGAACCACGGTCGTGTCCAGAATGCCCTGGCGATGGGTGTTCTCGCCCACGGGAAACGCGGCGACCTCGCCGCCGGCCCCGCGTGCGAGCACGACCGACAGCTCGCGCTCCAGCTCGAGTCGCCGTTCCAGCACGCAGGGTATCTCGCCGAGCGCGGTGAACGCCACCCGGAGCTCGTCGAGGGTATCCACCGGGACCTGGCCCTTGCCATCGTATCCGAGACGGCTGGTCTTGAGGAGGGCGGGCGCGCCCACCGCCGCGAAGGCCGGCTCGAGCTCCCCGCGGGCACGGACCGGCACGAACGGGGGAGTGGTGAACCCGCGATCCCGCAGGAAGCTCTTCTCCCGGATGCGGTCCTGCGCCACCTCTACGGCGTCACCGGACGGGCGCACCGGCACCCGCGCGGCCAGGTAGCGCAACGAGGCGGCGGGGACGTTCTCGAACTCGATGGTGACCGCCGCGCACAGCTCGGCCAGCTCCGCGAGCGCCGACTCGTCGTGGTAGGCCGCCTCGATCTGGCGGTCCGCCACCGCGCCGGCGGGGCTGCGCGGGTCGGGCTCCAGCACGATCACCCGATAGCCCATCTCCCGCGCGCGGATCGCGAACATGCGGCCGAGCTGGCCGCCGCCCAGCACGCCGAGCGTGGCGCCGGGCAGGATCATGCGGGATCGGGCAGGGTGAGGCCCAGGACTCGCGCCGTCTGCGCGCGGCGGAACTCGTCGAGCCGCGCGGCAAGGGCGGGATCCGAGCGCGCGAGCAGCGCCACCGCGAACAGGCCCGCGTTGCCGGCGCCGGCCTCGCCGATCGCAAACGTCGCCACCGGGACGCCGGCCGGCATCTGGACGATGGAGAGGAGCGAGTCGAGCCCCTGGAGGTGCTTCGAGGGGATGGGAACCCCCAGCACCGGCACGATCGTCTTGGAGGCCAGCATGCCCGGCAGGTGGGCCGCCCCGCCGGCCCCCGCGATGATGCATCTCAGCCCGCGGCCGGCGGCCTCCTCCGCGTCGCGATAGAGCAGATCCGGGGTGCGGTGGGCGGACACGACGCGTCGCTCGTGGGGCACGTCGAACTCCGCGAGGCACCGGGCGGCGTGCTGCATGACCGCCCAGTCGGAATCGCTGCCCATGACGATGGCGACGAGGGGGTGGCTCATGGGTGTCGGGGTAGGGGGTATCAGGTATCAGCTATGAGCTATGAGCTATGAGCTATCAGCTATCAGCTACCAGCGCGCTGAGAACGGCATGCATTTCGGCGCCACGAGGCGATGCGTTTGGGTACCTGCCGCGACCGGGTGTGTGAGCACCGTGCGGCATGGGCGACTTCAGGAATCTGGAAGTCTGGCGGCGTGCGCATCTGCTCGCGCGAGACCTGTACCGGGCGACGGCATCAGCGCCGCGGTTCCCATCCTGCCAACATCTGCGAGGGATGCGGCCGGAACACCGACGGCGAGCGGAGGCGGTATCTTCGCATCGCCCTTGGCTCTGCCGCCGAGCTTCAATACTACTTGATGCTCTCGGGCGAGCTAGGCTACTTGCCGGCGGCGGGGGCGAATGATGGCATCCCTCGCCCACCGCCTGGCACGGGGCGACTCACGCTCCAGCGCTGATAGCTGATAGCTCATAGCTCATAGCTCATAGCTGACAGCTTCCCCCCTACACCGTGCTCCTCGTCCGGTCCATCGTCCCGCGCTCGGCGAGCGCCGACTGTGCCGCGGCCAGCCGCGCGATGGGTATCCGGTACGGCGAGCAGGACACGTAGTTCATTCCCAGGCGGTCGCAGAACGCCACCGCGGCCGGCTCGCCGCCGTGCTCGCCGCAGATGCCGAGCTTGAGGTCCGGCCGGGCCTTCCGGCCGAGCTCGCAGGCGAGCTGGATCAGCTTGCCGACCCCGGCCTGATCGAGCACCTGGAACGGGTCGTCCGGTACGATCCCCTGCTCCAGGTATTGGGGCAGGAACCGGCCGGCGTCGTCGCGCGAGAGCCCCCAGGTGGTCTGGGTCAGGTCGTTGGTGCCGAACGAGAAGAACTGCGCCTCCAGCGCGAGCTCGTCGGCGGTGAGGGCGGCGCGCGGGAGCTCGATCATGGTGCCGAGCAGGTAGGGCACCGTCACCTGCCGCTCGCTGAACACGTCCGCGGCCACCCGCCGAACGATCAGCGCCTGCTTGCGGAACTCGGCGGCGGTGGCGGTGAGGGGGATCATCACCTCGGGCATCACCTGGCCCTTGCGGGCGGCGACGGCGCAGGCAGCCTCGAAGACGGCGCGCGCCTGCATCTCGGTGATCTCCGGATGGAGGATGCCCAGGCGGCAGCCGCGAAGCCCGAGCATGGGGTTGACTTCGCGGAGCGCCTCGACCGCGTGCCGGACCTCTTCCACGGGGCGCTGCATCTCGCGCGCCACCGTCTCGATCTCGGCGTCCTCCCGCGGGAGGAACTCGTGGAGCGGCGGGTCGAGCAGGCGGATGGTGACCGGGAAGCCCTCGGTGGCGCGGAAGATCGCCTCGAAGTCGGCGCGCTGCATCGGCAGCAGCTTCTCGAGCGCCCGCCGCCGACCCGGCTCGTCGGGCGCGAGGATCATCTCGCGCATCGCGACGATCCGGTCGCCCTCGAAGAACATGTGCTCGGTGCGACAGAGCCCCACGCCCTCCGCGCCGAAATCGCGGCCCCGGTGCGCGTCGGCCGGCGTGTCGGCGTTGACGCGGACGCGGAGCTGCCGGACGGCGTCGGCCCATCCCATGATGCGCCGGAACCGCTCGTCGAGCGTCGGCTCGATCAGCCGGGCCTGGCCGGCGAACACCTTGCCCGACCCGCCGTCGAGCGTGATCCACTCGCCCGCCCGCACCTCGCGGCCGTCCACGGTGAACCGGCGGGCGTGCTCGTCCACCTGCACGGCGGAGGCGCCCGCCACGCACGGCTTGCCCATGCCGCGCGCCACCACCGCCGCGTGCGAGGTCATCCCCCCGCGCGCGGTGAGCACCGCCTTGGCCACCACCATGCCGTGGAAGTCCTCGGGCGAGGTCTCCCGCCGGACCAGGATGACGGGCTGACCGCCCCGTCCGAGCCGCTCGGCCTCGTCGGCGTCGAACACGACGGTGCCGCACGCCGCGCCGGGCGAGGCGGGCAGCCCGGTGGCCAGCAGGTCGAGCCGGCTCCCCGGGTCGATCATGGGGTGGAGGAGCTGGTCGAGGTCGTTGGGCGGAATGCGCGCGACCGCCTCCTCCCGGGAGATGAGCCCCTCGTCCACCATGTCGCACGCGGTGCGGATCGCCGCGGCGCCCGAGCGCTGCGCCCGCCGGGTCTGCAGCATGTAGAGCGTGCCGCGCTCGATGGTGAACTCCATGTCCTGCACGTCGCGGAAGTGGCGCTCGAGCATGCGCGCCGTGCGCTCCAGCGCGCCGGAGGCGGCCGGCATCCGGTCGCGCAGCGTGGCGATCGGCTCCGGCGTCCGGAGCCCCGAGACCACGTCCTCGCCCTGCGCGTTGAGCAGGTACTCGCCGTAGAGCCCTGGCGCCCCGGTGGACGGGTCGCGGGTGAAGGCGACGCCGGTGCCGGAATCCTCCCCCAGGTTGCCGAAGACCATGGCGACGACGTTCACCGCCGTGCCCATCCCGTCCGGGATCCCGTGCAGCTTGCGGTAGTCGATCGCGCGCCGGGTGTTCCAGCTCTCGAAGACCGCCGCGATCGCGCCCCAGAGCTGGTCCAGCGGGTGGTCGGGAAACGCCTGCCCCCGCTCGCTTCGAACGTGCTCCTTGTACTCCAGGACGAGCGCCTGCATGGCGCTCACCGGCAGGTCGATGTCGCGCGCGACGCCGCACGCCCGCCGGCGCTCCTCCAGCCGCCGCTCGAGCGGCCCGCGGGGCAGATCGAAGACCACGCTCGCGTACATCTGCACGAAGCGGCGGTACGAGTCCCACGCGAACGCGGGATTGGCGCTCTGCCGCGCCAGCGCTTCGACGGTCTCGTCGTTCAGGCCGAGGTTGAGGATCGTCTCCATCATCCCCGGCATCGAGACCGGCGCCCCGGACCGCACCGACACGAGCAACGGATTGCCGGTGCCGCCGAGGTGTCTGCCGGTGGCCGCCTCGAGCCGGGCGACCGCCTGGTCTACCTGGGAGCGCAGGCGGGTGGGAAACTGCCGGGTCTCGAGGTAAGTGTGGCAGAGGGAGGTGGCGATCGTGAAGCCCGGCGGGACGGGGATTCCCAGCGTCGTCATTTCGGCGAGACCCGCGCCCTTGCCGCCGAGGACGTCCTTCATCGCGGCGGTGCCTTCCGCGCGCCCCTGGCCGAAGAAATAGACCAGCGGCTGCGGATACGGGCCGCTCATGCGGGCGTCGCGATGAGCGGCGCCAGGTGCCGGAGCTGCACCAGGTCCTCCGGGATGGGCGTGGGGTAGGCCCCGGAGAAGCAGGCGTGACAGAACCCCTCGGTGCTGCCGGCGGCCCTGAGCATGCCGTCCAGCGAGAGATAGCCCAGCGAGTCCACGCTCAGAAAGTGCTGGATGTCCTCCAGCGAGTGGGTCGCCGCGATCAGCTCCTCGCGGGTGGGCGTGTCGATCCCGTAGTGGCATGGCCCGGTGATCGGCGGCGATCCGAGCCGGAGGTGCACCTCGCGCGCGCCGGCGCTCCGGATCATCTGCACCAGCTCCTTGCTGGTGTTGCCGCGCACGAGACTGTCATCCACCACCACCACCGACTTGCCGGCCATCACTTCCCGCACCGGATTGAACTTGATGCGGACCTTGGCCACGCGGTGGGCCTGGCTCGGGTGGATGAACGTGCGTCCCACGTAGTGATTGCGGATCAGGCCGTGCTCCAGCTTGATACCCGATTCGTCCGCGTAGCCGAGCGCCATGGCGTTGGAGCTGTCGGGCACGCTGAAAACCACCTCCCCGGTGGGCGCGGGCTGCTCCCGGGCCAGCTCCCGGCCGAGCTCGCGGCGGACCCGGTCGACCGACTCGCCGAACACCATGCTGTCGGGCCGCGCGAAATACACCAGCTCGAAGACGCAGCGGCTGACCGGCCGGGGGGACAGCCGGGGCAGGTAGGTGACGCGCCCCTCGTCGATGCGGACGAAATCGCCGGGCTGGAGCTCGCACGCGGGCGACGCGGCGACCAGGTCCAGCGCGCAGGTCTCGGAGGCCACCACCATCCCGGCGCCCAGCCGCCCGAGCACGAGCGGCCGGAAGCCGCGGCTGTCCACGACGGCATACATCGTCCGGCCGACAGTGATGATCAGGGTATAGGCGCCGTCCACCTGCTCCAGCGCGTCGCGGATCTGCTCGTCGACGGTCGGGGCGTCGGACCGGGCGATGAGGTGGACGAGCACCTCGGTGTCGCTCGAGGTGGTGAAGATCGCGCCGCGCTCGACCAGCTCGCGCTTGAGCTCGGGGGCGTTGATCAGGTTGCCGTTGTGCGCAATGGCGAGCGGCCCCCGACGCGTGTTCACGTTGCAGGGCTGGGCGTTGGCGAGCACGGTGCTGCCCGTCGTCGAATAGCGGGTGTGGCCGACGGCCACATCGCCGGGCAGCGTCGCCAGGGTCGCGTCGTCGAAGTTGTCGACCACCAGGCCCATTCCCCGGTGGGAACGGGTGCAGCCGTCGCGGTCGATCGCCACGATGCCCGCGCTCTCCTGCCCGCGGTGCTGCAGCGCGTACAGCCCGAGATAGGTCACCCTGGCCGCGTCCGCCACGCCGGACGCTCCGAAGATCCCGCACATCCGTCAGCTCTCCGCCGCGCGATCTTCCAGGTCGGCGTGCGCCATGCGCCGCGGGATCGCGTCGAAGTAGATCCGTCTGAGGTCGTCGATGCTCCACGACAACAATCGATCGGCCAGTCTGAGTTCCAGTCGGCCGCCCGGCTGCCCCACCACGCCGGCGCCGCGCGCGGGGACGCGGTGCTCCGCGGCCATGGCCAGCAGGGCCGGTTCCGCGTCCGGAGCGCACGACACGACCGCGCGGGCGCCGTCCTCGCCGAACAGGAGGGCTTCGGGCGCGAGCCCGGGCGCGCCGGCGCCCAGATCCACTGCGGCGCCGAACCCTCGCCCGGCATAGGGCCCGCCGATCGCCGCCTCGGCCAGCGCGACCGCGAGGCCGCCTTCCGAGCAGTCGTGCGCGGACCGGAGCAGCCGGGCCCGCGCGGCCGCCGCGAGCAGCCGCTGAAGCCGCCGCTCGGCCTCGAGGTCGACGGCCGGCGGCGTCCCGCCGACGAAATCGAGCACCTCGGCCCAGTAGGCGGAGCCGCCGAGCTCGCCCCGCGTGGCGCCGAGAACCACGATCCGGTCGCCGGGCGTACGGAAGTGGGCCGGGACGCGGTCCTCGACCCGCTCCAGCAAGCCCACCATCCCGATGGTCGGCGTGGGGTCGACCGCCCCGGCCGGGCTCTCGTTGTAGAACGAGACGTTGCCGCCGGTGACCGGCGTGTCGAACGCACGGCAGGCGTCGCCGATGCCGCGGCAGGCCTCGCGGAACTGGAAGAACACCTCCGGCTTCTCCGGGTTGCCGAAGTTGAGGCAGTCGGTGATGCCGAGGGGTACGGCGCCGGTGCAGGCGATGTTGCGGGCGGCCTCCGCCACCGCCGCCTTGCCGCCCTCGTAGGGATCGAGCGCCACCAGCCGCGCATTGCAGTCGACCGTGAGGGCGAGGCCGAACCCGGTGCCCGGCACCTCGAGCACGCCGGCGTCGCCGCCCGGCCCCAGCACGGTCGCGGCCTGGACGGTCGAGTCGTACTGCTCGTACACCCAGCGCTTGCTGGCGATGTTCGGCGAGTCGAGCAGGGTGCGGAGCGCATCCTCGGGACGGCCGGACGGCCGGACGACCGGACGACCGGCGCGCCTGGCCTGCGCCTCCGCGCTCTCGCGCGCCTCCGGCTCGTAGATGGGGCAGTCCTCCACCAGCGGCTGGCCCGGGATCGCGGCCACTACCTGGCCGTGGTGCAGCACGCGGAAGATGCCGTCGTCGGTGACCCGCCCGACCGGCATCGCGGTGAGCTCCCACTTCGCGCACACGGCCTGGATCTGGGGGACCCGGGCCGGCTCGGCCACCACCAGCATCCGCTCCTGCGACTCCGAGAGCATGATCTCGTACGGCGTCATGCCCGCTTCGCGCACCGGCACGAGGCCGGTGTCGAGCTCGACCCCCACGCCACCCCGCGCCGCCATCTCCGCCGACGAGCTGGTGAGCCCGGCGGCGCCCATGTCCTGCACCGCGACGACGAGGTCGGAGGTGATCAGCTCGAGCGTGGCCTCGAGCAGCAGCTTTTCGGTGAACGGATCGCCCACCTGCACCTGGGGCCGGCGCGCCTCGCTCCGCTCCGACAGCTCCTCCGACGCGAAGCTCGCGCCGTGGATCCCGTCGCGCCCCGTGCGCGACCCCACCGCAAGGAGCAGGTTTCCCACGCCGTGGGCCCGGGCGCGCATGAGATCGTCCTCGCGGAGCAGCCCCACGCACATCGCGTTCACCAGGGGGTTGCCGGTGTAGCCCGGCGCGAACCCGACCTCGCCGCCGAGCGTGGGCACCCCGACGCAGTTGCCGTAGTCGCCGACGCCGCGCACCACGCCGCCGAACAGGTAGCGGTTGCGCGGAAGGTCGAGCGGGCCGAACCGGAGGCTGTTGAGCACCGCGACCGGCCGCGCGCCCATGGTGAAGACGTCGCGCAGGATGCCGCCCACGCCCGTCGCGGCACCCTGGTAGGGCTCGACCGCGGACGGGTGGTTGTGCGACTCGATCTTGAAGGCGACCGCCCACCCCCGGGGCAGCCGGAGCACCCCGGCGTTCTCGCCCGGCCCCTGCACGACCGCGGGGCCGGCGGTCGGAAAGGTCTTCAGCACCGGTTTCGAGTGCTTGTAGGAGCAGTGCTCGGACCAGAGTGCCGAGAAGATCCCCAGCTCGGTGAGCGTGGGCGTGCGGCCGAGCATCCCGACGATGCGCTCGTACTCGATCTCGTTGAGGTTGTGCTCGCGCACGACCTCGGGCGTGACCGGCCGCTCCCCGCGGAACGGCTCGGCGTGCGTGGCCGGTGCCGCGGTGGCGCCGGCGCGGATCGCGTCAGCCAACCTTGGACCTCGGGCCGCGGCCCATGCCGGTGAACAGGTCGTGCAGGACGCGCCCGAGCAGCCCCGGACGGTCGTGATGCGCCTCGATCGTCTCGAGCTCGCCGGCGTCGAGCCAGATCCCGCGGCAGTGCCCGCAGGTCTCGATCTGCACGCCCTGGAGCGTGACCGTCTCGAGGTCGTACCCGTCCTTGGGGCACTTCATGAGGTGCGAGCGCCGCTCCGCGTCCTCGGCGGCGGCGCGCGCCTTCGCCCGCTGCTGCTCGAGCAGCTCGCGGTCCTGCTGCGCGAAGTACTCCTCCTCGTTCTTGCTGGGCTTGTTCTCGGTGCTCATGGCGTCCTCGGCGCGGTGTAGTGCGGCTCCCGGTCCGCGGGGGACGAGGAGACGCCGTCGTAGCGGTGGTTCTTCGACCGCGCGATCGCGTCGACCACCTGGCCACCCTCCAGGATCACCACATCGTAGGTGCCGCACGCGCGCAGGCAGTCGGTCTCGTAGTGCAGGTAGGTGAAGTCGCCCCGGGTACGCCGCGCGAGCGGCTCGCCCCACGCCGCCTTCACCTCGGTCTCGGTCATGCCCGGGCGGATCGCCCCCGGCTCCTGGGCCGCGACCGTGCCGGGGCCGGCCAGGGCGACGAGCAGCAGGGCCGGCACGACGAAGCGGATCATGGGGACCTCCCGGACGCGGCGGGCTGCCACGCCGCCATCGAGGTGAAGAAGCGGAGCCCGTCGGTGGAGCCGAGCGCGTCGGCCCACGCACGGTCCGGATGCGGCATGATCCCGACCACGGTGCCGCTCGGGTTGCAGATGCCGGCGATGTCGCGGACCGAGCCGTTGGGGTTGGGCTCGACGCCCGCGCCCGGGGGGAGGTAGCGCAGCACGACGCGGCCCTCGCCCTCGAGCATCGCCAGGGTCGGCTCGTCCGCCACGTAGCGCCCTTCACCGTGCGACACCGGCAGGCGGATCCGCTCGCCCAGCCGGAACTCGCTCGTGAACACGGTATCGGTGCGGTCGATCCGCAGGTCGACCGGTTTTGCCACGAAATGGAGGCCCGCGTTCCGGACCAGCGCGCCGGGCAAGAGCCCGGCCTCGCACAGGATCTGGAACCCGTTGCAGATGCCGAAGACCGCACCGCCTTCCGCCGCGTGCCGCTGCACCGCGGGCATCACCGGGCTGAACCGCGCGATGGCGCCGGCGCGGAGATAGTCGCCGTAGCTGAACCCGCCCGGCAGGATCACGATGTCGGCGCCCTTGAGGTCGGTGTCGCGGTGCCAGACGAAGACGGCCTCGGCCCCGGCCCGCGTCGCCGCCCGGAGCGTGTCGAAGTCGCAGTTGCTGCCGGGGAACCGCACCACCGCCACGCGCTGCATCAGGCGCCCTCCACCTCGACGCTGTAATCCTCGGTGACCGGGTTCGCGAGCAGCCGGTCGCACATCTCCCGGGCGCGCGTCTCCGCCTCCGCGCGCGTCGCGGCCCGGACATCGAGCTCGATGGCGCGGCCGACCCGGACGGCGCCGGTCTCGGCGAACCCCAGTGTTGCCAGGGCGTGCTCCACGGCCTGTCCCTGCGGATCCAGCAGGCCGGCCCGCGGCATCACCCGTACGTACACCCGATAGCTCATTCACCCGGCTCCTGTCGGCGGTCGCCCCAGATGCGCCGCCGCTCGCGGACACCCGGCGGCGGCTCCACGGCGGCGATCTCGCCCTCCGCCACCGGCTCGTACGGCTCGACGGCCTCGGGCTCGGGCCGCTCCAGGAACCCGAGCACGAACGCGCGCGCCACCCCGAACCCCATGTAGACCAGGCCGAGCGGGAAAAGGAAGTACTCCGGCCAGAGCAGCCCCCCGGCGAGGATGATCAGGTGCACCGCGAGGCCGAGCAGCCCCCGGGGGCTCCGCAGCCCCATCGGCGGGAACCGGGGGTACTTCACGTTGCTCACCATGAGGACGGACAGCAGCAGGAGCAGGACGACGAGCCCCTGGTGCTGGAGGTCGAGGTAGGCGAGCGACACCTGGTACCACTCGGTCTGGCTGAAGGGATAGTAGACGGCGAGCGTACAGCCCGCCGCGGGGCAAGGCATCCCGGTGAACCACCTCGACGGAGCCTTCGTGGGGGCCGCCGCCATCACGTTGTACCGCGCGAGCCGGAGCGCGACGGCGACGACGTAGATGTAGCAGAGGATCCAGGCGAACCGGCCCGCCGACGCGAAATCGAGGAAGTACACCAGGAGCGCGGGGGCGACCCCGAACGAGATCACGTCCACCAGCGAGTCGAGCTCGGCGCCGAAGCGGCTGTTCGTGCTGGAGAGCCGCGCAACCCGCCCGTCCAGCGTGTCGAGGATCGCGGCGAAGACGATGAACCAGCCGGCCCAGCGGAAGTTGCCGTTGATGGCGTAGACGATCGACCAGAACCCGAAGAACAGGTTGCCGAGGGTGAACGCGCTGGGCATGACGACGACCACCCGCCGCATGCCGGGCGGGCGCAGACCAGGACGACGGGGGATCAGCTCCATCGGGCCACCGGCGTGACGCCCACGCGCGTCCGGTCGCCCACCTTCACGAGGACGGTGGCCGCGCGCGGCAGAAAGAGGTCCACCCGGGACCCGAAGCGGATCATGCCGAGCCGCTGGCATTGGCGCACCTCGGTGCCCACGGGATGATCGGTGACGATCCGCCGGGCGATCAGGCCGGCGATCTGCCGGACCAGCACGCGGCCGTGGCGGGTCTCCAGGCCGATCGAGGACTGCTCGTTGTCGAGGCTGGCCTTGTCCCCGGCGGCGCTGAGGAACCGGCCGCGATTGTAGTGCCGGTAGGCGACGGTGCCGTCCGTGGGATAGCGGTTCACGTGGCAGTCCAACACGTTCATGAAGATCGAGATCCTGGTGCTGAGCCCGCTGAGGAACGCCGGCTCGTCGGTCTCGAGCACGCCCACCACCTTACCGTCGGCCGGGGCCACGACCAGCCCGTCGTTCAGGGTCCAGCGCCGCTCGGGGTCGCGAAAGAACCACATGACCCAGAGCGCGAGCCCCACCGCCACCGCCGCCGCGAGCCGCAGCCCCGCGACCGCGCCCGCCGCCGCGAGCAGCCAGCTCCCCGCGATGAACCACCGCCCTTCGGGTGCGAAGCGCATCACCCGACCTCCAGCTCGCGGCCCGTCAGCCGCCGGTACGCGTCGAGATAGCGGCCGCTGGTCGCGTCCACGACGTCGGGCGGCAGCGGTGGGGGCGGCGGCTCGCCGTTCCACTGGCCGGCCTCCCGCAGGGAGGCAAGGTAGTCCCGGAGCGGCTGCTTGTCGAAGCTCGGCTGGGGGCCGCCCGGGACGTAGCGATCGGCCGGCCAGAAGCGCGAGGAGTCGGGGGTGAGCACCTCGTCGATCAGCCGCAGCGTGCCCTCGGGGTCGATGCCGAACTCGAACTTGGTGTCGGCGATGATGATCCCGCGGCGTTCGGCATGCTCGCGTCCCGCCGCGTACACCGCGAAGCTCGCGTCGCGGACCCGCGCGGCGATCGCGGACCCGAGCGCCGCCGCGACGGCGGCAAAGGTGACGTTCTCGTCGTGCCCCGTGGCGGCCTTCGTCGCGGGCGAGAAGACCGGCGCCGGCAGCCGCGAGCTCTCGACCAGCCCGGCGGGCAGCGGCTCGCCCGCGAGGGTGCCGCCGCGCCGGTACTCGGCCCACGCCGACCCGGCGAGATAGCCGCGGACGACGCACTCGAACGCCAGGGGCTCCGTGCGCAGCACCAGCATGGCGCGTCCGGCGAGCTGCTCGCGCGCCGCGGCCAGCGCCGGCACCCGGGCGACGATGGCGCCCGCATCGGCGGTGACGTAGTGCGACGGCGCCACCGCGCCGAGCCGCTCGAACCAGAATGCGCTGAGCTGGGTGAGCACCGCCCCCTTCCGCGGGATCGCCTCGCGCATGACGACGTCGAACGCGCTCACCCGGTCGCTGGCGACGAGCAGCAGGTGGCGGGCGTCCACCTCGTAGACCTCGCGCACCTTCCCGCGGCGGAGCAGGGGGAGCGGGAGCGTGCTGCGGTCGAGCACCGTCATACCCCGACCTCCGCGCTCTCGGGCTCCGCGGCGAGCGGGCGGGCGCGCGCCCGGAGCGGCTCCAGGTACTCGGCCAGGAACTCGTCGACCTGCCGCTCGGCGCGTCCGGTGTAGCGGCGCGGGTCGAGCTCGGCCCGCAGCGCGTCGGCGGGGACGGTGCGGAACGCGGGATCGCCGGCCAGCCGCTCCAGCAGGTCGTTGGGCTCGCCCCGGCTCACCGCCTCGGCCACGGCGAGGCTGTGCTGCCGGATCACCTCGTGCAGCGCCTGCCGGTCGCCGCCGGCGGCGACCCCCAGCACCAGCCAGCGCTCCGTCGCCATGAACGGCATCTGCGCCGCGACGTGCGCCGCGATCACCGGCTCCCGCACTTCCAGCCCGGCCGCGATGTTCGTCGCGAGCACGAGAATCGCATCCACCGCGAGGAAAGCCTCGGGGAGCGTCAGGCGGCGGTTCGCGCTGTCGTCCAGGGTCCGCTCGAGCCACTGGCTCGCGGCGGTGTGGCCCGTGTTCGCCTGCAGCGCGATGACGAAGCGGGCGAGCCCCGAGATCCGCTCCGCGCGCATCGGATTCCGCTTGTACGCCATGGCGCTCGACCCGATCTGCTCGGACTCGAACGGCTCCAGCAACTCGCCCTCGTGCTGCAGCAGCCGGAGGTCGCCCGCCAGCTTCGCCGCCGACTGCGCGACGCCGCTGAGCGTGTCGAGCACGACGCTGTCGGCCTTGCGGGTATAGGTCTGCCCGGTCACCGGATAGGGCTGCGCGAATCCCATGCGGGCCGTGAGCCGCCGGTCGAGCTCGCGCACCCTGGCGTGGTCTCCGCCGAACAGCTCGAGAAACGACGCCTGGGTCCCGGTGGTGCCCTTGCAGCCGCGGAACCGCATGGTCTCGATCCGGTGGCAGACCTCCTCGACGTCCGCGGCGAAATCCTGCATCCAGAGCGTCGTCCGCTTGCCGACGGTGGTGAGCTGCGCCGGCTGGAAATGGGTGTAGGCGAGGCAGGGCAGGGCCGCGTGTCGCCGCGCGAAGCCCTCGAGCGCACCGAGCACGGCGAGCAGGCGGCCCAGCAGCAGGCGCAGCCCGTCGCGCATCACGATGAGGTCGGCGTTGTCGGTGACGAACGCGCTGGTGGCGCCGAGGTGGATGTACGGCCGCGCCGCCGGGGCCTGGTCGCCGAACGCGTGCACGTGCGCCATGACGTCGTGCCGGAACCGGCGCTCGTAGCGCGCCGCAGCCGCGAGATCGGCGTCGTCGAGGTGGGCCCGCATCTGCGCGAGGGCCGCGTCCGGGATCGGCAGGCCCAGCTCCCGCTGGGTCTCGGCGAGGGCCAACCAGAGCCGCCGCCAGAGACCCACGCGCCGGGGCTCGCCCCAGAGCGCCTGCATGGCAGGCGACGCGTAGCGCGTGGCAAGGGGAGAGCGCCAGCGATCGTCGCTCATCGGGTCACCCGGTCGGTCAAGTTGATCCGCCCGTCCCCGCTCCAGCAGCGCGCCCGCCGGCGGGGCCGTCCGGGCCCCGTCACGGCAGCGCCCCGACCGACGCCGGGGCCGGAGGCTCGGGGGCGTAGCACTCGGCGGGGTAGGGCGCCGCCACGAAGTAGAGCCCCTGGGCGGGCGCAGGCGGACTGGTCTCGAGGTTGTCGCCCCGGGCGAGCAGCGCGGCCATGTCGCCGGGCGGGCGGCGGCCGAGCCCGATATCCACCATCGTGCCGACCAGCATCCGCACCATGTGATGAAGGAAACGGTCCGCTTCCACCTCGTAGCTGACGCCCCGACCCGCCGGGCGCTCGATCCACTCCGAGGCCAGCACCCGGCAGCGGTGGTGCGGCTTGAGCTGGCCGCGCACCGAGAACGCGGTGAAGTCCCGCGCTCCGACGACCACCGCGGCGGCGGCGCGCATCGCGGCGAGATCCAGGGCGCGGCCGAGCGGCCACTCGTAGGGGCGCCGGAACGGCGACGCGCTGGCGACATCGGTGCCAACGTCGTAGCGATAGCGGCGCGACACGGCACTCTTCCGGGCGTGGAACCCGGCCTGCATGCGGGTGACCGACTCGACCCAGCAGTCGGCGGGGAGCAGCGCGTTCAGCGCGCGGTGCGCCTCGGGCGCGGACCAGCGCGCGGGGAGCGAGAAGCTCACCCCCAACCCCAGCGCGTGGACGCCCGCATCGGTCCGGCCGGCCGCGTGGGCGACGACGCGCTGCGCGGCGAGGCGCTCCAGGACCCGCTCGAACTCGGCCTGCACCGATCGACCGGTGGGCTGGCGCTGCCAGCCGACGAACCGGCCACCGTCGAACTGCACGACCGCGAGAAAGGTCCCGGGCATCGGCCGGGAATCTAGTCGGCGTCGGGACCCCCGGCAACCCGCGCAAGTGCTTGTCGCAATTGACAGAACGCTGCGCCACAGGATACACTTTCGAGCAGTCCGTCCGCCCCTCATCCAGCCCTCGTTCGCCGTGAGCGCCGTCGCGATTTCAAGCCCCTCGGACGCCCTCGCGGGAGCCCTCCGCCGTCTGGCCGACGGCGCTCCGCTCACCGCCGACGACACCGCCGCCGCGTTCGGCGTCGTGATGCGCGGCGAGGCCACGCCGGCGCAGGTCGCCGCGCTGCTCATGGGACTGCGCGCGCGCGGCGAATCGGCCGACGAGCTCGCCGGGGCCGCCCGTGCGCTCCGCGAGGCGATGCTGCCGGTGGTGACCGGGCTGACCGAGCAGCTCGTCGACACCTGCGGGACCGGCGGCGGCGCGGTGGGCACGCTCAACGTCTCGACCGCGGCCGCGTTCGTCGTGGCGGGGGCGGGGGTGCCGGTGGCGAAGCACGGCAACCGCAGCTACACCTCGCGCTGCGGCTCGGCCGACGTGCTCGAGGCGCTCGGCGTGGACATCGGGGCGGCCCCGGAACGCGCCGCGACCATCCTCGCCCAGGTCGGGCTGGTCTTTCTGTTCGCGCCCGCCTATCACCCGGCGATGCGGCACGTCGGCCCCACCCGGAAGGAGCTGGGCGTCCCCACGCTGATGAACCTGGTCGGCCCCCTGGTGAACCCGGCCGGGGTGCGGCGCCAGGTGATCGGCGTCGCCGACCGCGCGCGCGCACCGCTGGTGGCCGGGGCGCTCCGGCGGCTCGACACGGCGCACGCGCTCGTGGTGCACGGCGAGATCGGGATGGACGAGATCAGCCCCTGCGGCAACACCGCCGTGTGGGAGGTTCGCGGCACCGAGGTGGGCGAGTGGACCATCGATCCCGCGACGCTCGGACTCGCCACCGACGATCCCGGCGAGCTGGCCGGCGGCGAGCCGCCGGAGAACGCGGCGCGAATCGAGCGGCTGCTGGCGTGCGACGAAGACCGCGCCGCCCGGGCGGCGGTGCTCCTCAACGCGGGCGCCGCGCTCTACGTGGCCGGTCGCGGACTGGGCTTTGCGGACGCGGTGCGGGCGGCGGAACGCGCGCTGGAAGATGGGCGGGCGGCGCGGGTGCTGGCGCAGCTTCGGAGAGCGGCGCCGAGAGCGTGAGTCGTGGAGTTGCGATTCAGTACTTGCGGATCACCCCGACCACCACGCCCTGGATGAGCACGTCGCGCTCCTGGAAGCGCATCGGCTGCATGGCGGCGTTGGCGGGCTGCAGGCGGATCCAGCCGCCCGACTCGCGATAGAAGCGCTTGACCGTAGCCTCCGACCCGTTGACGAGCGCGATGACCAGCTCGCCGTTCTCGGCGGTCTGCTTGCCGTGCACCACCACGTAATCGCCGTCCAGAATGTGGTCGTCGATCATGGAGTGGCCGGAGACCTTCAGCGCGTAGTTGGGCCCGCGGCGGGGGAGCATCTGATCGGGCACCGCGATGGATTCCTGGTTCATGAGCGCCTCGATCGGCGTGCCGGCGGCGACCCGGCCGAGGAGCGGGATCTCGGTGGCCAGCGCGGTGCCGCGCGGCGGAAGCACCTCGATGGCGCGGCTCTCGTTGTACGCGCGCCGGATGTAGCCCTTGCGCTCGAGATTGGTCAGATGCTCGTGGACGGTCGCGAGCGACTGAAATCCGAACCGCTCGGCGATCTCCTCGAAGCTGGGCGCGTAGCCCTGCTCCTGGATGTGGCCCTGCAGGTAGCTGAGGATTTCACTCTGGCGCTTGGTGAGCGGCATACCCGCGTCTCCCTGGTGCGGTGTGCGACCGAATAGAGTCCGAACAACATTACCCGAAGACCGGCCGAAGGGCAAGGTGCCCCCCACGCTCGACGAGATGCTCGCCGCCACGCGCGATCGGCTCCGGTCGCTGCGCACCCGCCGCCGCGACCTGGAGCGGCGCGCGGAGTCGGCGCCGGCCCCGATCCGCTTCGCGTCCGCGTTCGGCGGGGATCGGGTTGCGCTCATCGCCGAAGTGAAGCGGCGGTCGCCGTCGGCCGGCGTGATCCGGAATGACCTCCGCCCGGCGGAGCGGGCGGAGACCTACGCCCGGGTCGGTGCCCGCGCCGTCTCGGTGCTCACCGACGGGCCGTTCTTCGGCGGGTCGATGGACGATCTGGCCGGCGTGGTGGCGCGCGTCGCCGTGCCGGTGCTCCGCAAGGACTTCATCCTCGACGAGATCCAGATCCTCGAGGCCCGCGCAGCGGGTGCGGCGGCGGTGCTGCTGATCGTGCGCGCGCTGCCGCCGGCGCGGCTCCGCGCCCTGCTCGAGTTCGCGGGGCAAAGCGGGCTCGAGGCGCTGGTGGAAGTCCACGCGCCCGGCGAGCTCGACGCTGCCCTCGGGGCCGGCGCGCGCGTCGTCGGGGTGAACAGCCG
>DASUAH010000143.1:0-2656 GCA_035763885.1 Gemmatimonadales bacterium | reverse complement strand
AACGAGCACCTGCGGGCGTCGTTCACCGGGGCCACGGACGTGGACGTGCTGTTCGACCGCCGCGCCATCGTGCCGCTCACACGCGTCCTGGGCGAGACGAACTTCAAGCGCTTCGTGGTCAAGCCCGGCCGCGGGTACCCCGGGATCGAGGATTACGTCGGGTTCGACGCGGCCAGCGGCGCTCTCACGCACCTCCATGTCCACTACCAGCTCACCCTCGGGGAGAAGTTCCTGAAGGGCCATCGGCTCCCCTGGGAAGACGTGTACCTCGATACCCGCATCTGGAACGGAGAGTTCGGCCTGTACACGGCCGACCCACACGTCGAGCTGGTCGTGCTGCTGGTGCGGGCGGTCATGAAGCTCCGCGTCCGTGACAGCCTGCTCGAGGCCCTCGGGACGCCGTACTTCCGCGGTGGACTGCGCCGCGAGCTGCGCTGGCTGCAGCAACGGGTGGAGCGGCGGCGGCTGCAGGACGTCGGCGCGCAGCTGGTGGGCGAGGCGGCGGCGCAGCTGTTGCCGGAGCTCGCGGAGCGCGCGCAACCGAGCGTCCGCCAGCTGCGCGCGTTCGGGCGCCGCGTCCGGCCATCGCTCGACGAGTATCGCCTCTTCGCCGCGAGCGATGCGGTTCGCCAGATGGCCACCCGCGAGCTTGGCGTCGTCTGGTGGAAGCTGCGGAACTGGTACCATGGCGCCCCGACGAAGAGCACCCGCACCCTGCCCCAGGGTGGGTTGACGGTTGCCATCCTCGGCGCCGACGGCGCGGGGAAGTCCACGCTCACCGCGGCGCTCGCCGACTGGTTGTCGCGGGAAGTCGCCGTGGTCACCACCTACGGCGGCAGCGGCAAGGGCTCGGCAACCCTGCCCCGGCGTCTGCTGCAGTCCCTGGGCGCCCTGCGCCGTGCCCTGAAGCGATCCAGCCGCTCGGCCGCGGCCGCCCCGGCCCGCATCGAGGCGGGAGCACGCCGCCCCGAGACGACGCCTTCACTGGCGCGGGCCGTGTGGGTGCTCGCGCTGGCACGCGAGCGGCGACAGCGGGCCCGGGATGCCCAGCGCGCTCGAGGACAGGGCATGATCGTCGTTTCGGACCGGTTGCCCCAGACCCAGTTCCCCGGTTGGAACGACGGTCCGCGGCTCGCTCCCTGGCTCGAGCACGGCTCCGCGGCGTTGCGCGCGATGGCGCGTCGCGAGCAGGCGGCGTTCCAGCTGGCGGAGATGACGCCGCCGGACCTCGTACTCAAACTGCATGTCTCGCCCGAAGTCGCCACGCACCGTAAACCGGAGACGCCGGCCGAGCAGTTGCGCACCGGGATCGACATGGTCCACCGGCTCCGGTTTCCACCCACGACGCGGGTCGTGGAGCTCGACGCCGAGCAGCCGCTTCCCACGGTGCTGCTGGCGGCGAAGCGGGCGCTCTGGGAGGTGATCTGATGTGCGGCATCACCGGCTTCTGGCGACCGCAAGGTCTGAACGAGGCCGCAGCCCGCACCACCCTGATCGAGATGATGGATACGATCCGTCATCGCGGGCCCGACGACGCGGGGACCTGGATCGACCCGGCGGCGGGCATCGCGCTGGGGTTCCGGCGGCTGGCCATCATCGATCTCACGCCCACGGGCCGGCAGCCGATGACCTCGGCGTCCGGACGCTTCGTGATCGTCTTCAACGGTGAGATCTACAATTTTCAGGATCTGCGCCGCGAGCTGGCCGCGCAGGGCACGGCGTTCCGCGGACGATCGGATACCGAAGTGCTGCTCGAGGCCCTGGAAGCGTGGGGGCTGCGGCGCACGCTGGAGCGCTGCAACGGAATGTTCGCCCTCGCGCTCTGGGACAAGGCGGAGCGCACGCTCCATCTGGCCCGCGACCGTGCCGGCGAGAAGCCGCTCTATTTCGGCTGGTCCGGGAGCACGCTGCTGTTCGGCTCGGAGCTCAAGGCGTTACGGGCGCATCCCGACTTCCAGGCCCAGATCGACCAGAACGCGCTCGCGCTGTACCTGCGGCGCGGGTACGTCCCCGGTCCCTACTGCATCTATCGCGGCATACAGAAGCTGCGGCCGGGCACCTGGCTGACGGTGCGGCCCGATCGCTTCGGCGCGGGAGCGGTGCCGACCGCATATTGGTCGCCGCGCGAAGTGGCCGAAGCGGCCGCGGCGGACCCGTTCCGCGGCAGCGCCGAGGACGCAGTGGAAGCCTTGCATGAACTCCTGACCGATGCGGTCAAGCTGCGGATGGAGGCGGACGTGCCCCTCGGAGCCTTCCTCTCGGGCGGGCTCGATTCCTCCACGATCGTGGCGCTCATGCAAGCGAACAGCTCCCGGCCGGTCCGCACGTTCACCATCGGCTTCCGCGAGGAACGCCACGACGAGGCCCGGTACGCGGCGGCGATCGCCAAGCACCTCGGCACCGAGCACACCGAGCAGTACCTCACACCGGTCGAAGCGCGCGCCGTCATTCCGCGCCTGCCGGTGCTCTACGACGAACCGTTCGCCGACACGTCGCAGATCCCGACTTTCCTCGTGTCGGAGCTGACGCGCCGGCACGTGACCGTGAGCCTCTCGGGCGACGCCGGGGACGAGCTGTTCGGCGGCTACCGGCGGCACCGATTGGGGCCGGCGATCTGGCGCGGCATCAGCTGGATGCCACTGTCGATGCGACGTGG
>DASUAH010000142.1:0-5704 GCA_035763885.1 Gemmatimonadales bacterium | reverse complement strand
CCCGGCGCTGCCTTCGCCCAGACCGCGTCCGCCGCTCCCGTCGGCGGGGAGCGCGCGACCTTCGTCATCAGGCACGGCGACGATACCGTCGCCACTGAGGAGTTCGCCCGGAGCGCCACCGAGATCGAGGGACGACTGCTGTTCCGGAAGCACAAGCACCTCTCCGAGCGGTACCGTGCGGTGCTGGCACCCGACGCCACGCTGCCGCTGGTCGAGATCACCGTCCGCAACGGCCCGGACAGCGGCAAGGTGCAGGCGAAGTTCACCGAGCGCGCGCGATTGATCTTTCGCGACGACAGCGTCGCGGTGGACGACGCCGGCAGCCGCGGGCTCAAGACGCTGGTGCTGCCGACCGAGCGCGGCGCGGTCCCCTATCTCAATCTGTCGTTCGGCCTGCTCGAGCAGGCATTGCGCCGTGCGGCGGTGCTGGGCGCCGGTCCGGTCGAGGTGCCCTTCTTCAACCTGTCGGCCGGAGCGGAGCGGGGCGGGCAGACCGTCCGCGGCACGGTCACGCGCGTCGGGGCGGACTCCGCCACGATCGCGATCGGCACGGTCGAGTTCCGGCTCGAGGTGGATGGCGAGGGTCGATTGCTCGGCGGGGGAATTCCGGCGCAGCGGCTGACGGTGGAAAGGGTGAGCAGTCAGCAGTCAGCAGTAAGCAGTGAGCAGTGAGCAGTGAGCAGTGAGCAGGGGGGTCCAATGGACCTGGAGTCCCCTGCTTACTGCTTAGTGCTTACTGCTTACTGCTTACTGGTTACTGCTCACTGCTCACTCGATACACCCGCCCCTTCCATTCCACCGCGCGGCCGCCGCGCCAGACCGAGCGCGCGAAGATGTAGAGCAGGACCAGCGTGCCGAGCGGGTACGCGAGACCGTACGCAGCCGGGATCCCCATCCCGTACGAGATCAATCCCCAGAACATCGCTGAGAGCGCCGCCGCGATCGCCGACGCCGTCGCCAGCCCCGCCGGACTCCCGCCGGCGGCGGCCCACCCCAGGCCCGCCACCGGCAGCAGCCAGAACACCACCGGCAGCGCCAGCAGCAGCGGCACCAGCGCGCGCAAGGCGGGTTCATCGGGGAAGCTCCGCCGGCCGCCGAGGTAGACGTTTTTCGACCAGCCCTCGACCAGGTGGCGAAGGCTCCGGTACATGCGGGTTTCGATCAGCGACTCCGCGCTCGCGAACCAGAGCTTGCGGCCGTGGCGCACGCAGGCCTGCGCCAGCGCCAGGTCCTCCGCCACCTCGTCGCGCACTGCTTCGTGGGTGCCGATGGCCTCGTAGGCCTCGCGCGTCACCAGGATGAACTGCCCGTTGGCGATCACGTCGCGGGGCCGTACCGCGCGATTCACCCGCGCCGGGCTGTAGCGCAGCCCGAGGATCAGCCAGATCTGCGGCATCACCACCCGCTCCCAGAACGTCTCGCAGCGCTGCCGCGAGACGGCGGTCACCAGATCCGCGCCCCCGGCCGCGAGCGCGCCGACGGCGTGCTCCAGCAGCGCCGGAGCGTGCCGCGTGTCCGCGTCGGTGAAGACGAGCAGGTCGCCCGCCGCGGCGCGATAGCCCTGCCAGCAAGCCCAGGCTTTGCCGAACCAGCCGGTGGGCAGCTCACCTCCGCGCACCAGCCGGAGCCGCGGGTCCTCGGCCGCGAGGCGCTCGACTGCGCGCGCGGTGTCGTCCTCGGAACGATCGTCCACCACGACGACCTCGAACGGCGCGTAGGTGCTGGCGAGCACGGAGCGGACGACGGTCTCGATCGTCGCCGACTCGTTGCGCGCGGGGATGATGATGCTGACCGGCCGGCCCCGGACGGGGGGCGAGCGGGAGAGGTCGAACTCGCGTCGCGCGAGGGTGGGAAGGGCGAGAAACGGGGCCAGCCAGGGCAGGGCCGCCCAGAGGGCGGTCACCGCCGGTCCGGATGCGCCTGCGCGGCGAGCTCGGCCTCGAGCGCGTCGAGATGGCGGTGGACCTCCCTCACGTCGTATTCAGTGCCGAGCGCGGGCACGCCGTTCTGCGCGAACAGCGTCGCGATGAGCGCGTCGGTGTAGCCCACCACCGCGACCGCGATGCCCTTGTCGAGGACACGGTTGAGCCGGAGCACGATGGCCAGACTCTGGCGCGGACGCATCGCCGCGAACGCCTGGGCGAGGTTGCGGATGAGGAGCTCACGCAGATATTGCAGCTCCTCGACCACCTCGCCCGCGGCGAGCCCGCGGGCCGCGGCGACGCGGCCGTAGTGCTCGCAGACATGGAACCAGACCACGCGGGCCTCGCGCCGGAGGGGCCCGACCATCTCGGTCATGGCGTCGATGATGAGCCGGAACTCCCGCTCGACGGTCGCCCGCGGTATCGTGGGGGCGGCGGTGATCCGGTCGCCAAGCCAGTCCGCCCACTGGATGACCATCGCGTCCCGCGTCTCGGCGATGACGCGACCGGTGGCGAGCAAGGCGGGCTGCGAAGCACGCACTGCCGTGCTCCCGGGCTAGAGAAAGGTGCGAGAATCTAACCATGGCGTCGGCGGGGGGTCAAAACGGCGCGACGCGTCCGCCGAAGCTCCTGGCCGGCGCGCGGGTCGCGCTCGTCGCGCCGTCCGGGCCGCTCCTGGAGCGCGATGATATAGCCCGCGCAGCTGAGCTGTGCTGTGCGCTCGGTCACGAGCCGGTCGTCGGCGCGCACGCGGCCCGGCGCGATGGATACCTCGCCGGCACCGATCGCGAGCGCCTGGCCGATCTCAACGCGGCGCTGGCCGAGGACCGGATCGACGCCGTCTGGTGCCTGCGCGGCGGGTACGGCGTCACGCGGCTGCTGCCCGGCGTGGATTTCGCCGCCTTCGCGCGCCGTCCCAAGCCGGTGATCGGCTTCTCCGACATCACGGCGTTGCTCAACGCCCTCACCCGGGCCACGGGAGTCGTCACCTTCCACGGGCCCACGGCGCGGCAGCCGATGAGCGCATTCACCCGCCGCCACTTCGAGCGGGTGCTCGGCGCGCCCGCGCCCGTGGGCCGGCTCGAGCGGCTCCGCGGGCCCGCCGACGTCCTGCTGCCCCGCATGCCTCGCATCGCGACCATCGTCGGAGGGCGGGCGGAGGGTCCGCTCATCGGCGGCAATCTCACGCTGCTCCAGTGCCTCGTCGGCACGCCGTGGCAGCCGGCGTTCGACCGAGCGCTGCTCTTCCTCGAGGACGTGGGCGAGGACCTGTACCGGGTCGACCGGGTGCTCTCGCATCTCCGGCTCGCTGGTTTGCTCGAGCGGCTCGCCGGTGTGGTCGTGGGCCAGTTCACCGACATGAAGCGGGCCACGAGCGACGGCGGGCTTGGGTTCGACGAGGTGCTCGCGAGCTACTTCGAGCCGCTCGGGATACCCGTCGCGATGGGGTTCCCGATCGGGCACGTGGACGACCAGTGGACCATGCCGATCGGCGTGCGGGCGCGGCTCGACGCCCGCGCGGGTGAAGTCGAGCTGCTCGAGGCGGCGGTGGCTTGAGGGCTGGGAGCTGGGAGCTATGAGCTGTGAGCTATGGGTTGTGAGGGGCAAGCCGGGCTGGGGGAGCTGGGAGGACCCTGCGCTGATTTGATTCCAGCAGGCAGCTGCGTGATGATGATGGGCGACCCGACCCCGCCTATCGTGCGCAGGATGGGACCCTTCGGCAAGCTGAAGGTGTGGCAGCGGGGCCGCGACCCTGCACTGGCGATCTATCGGGCAACCGCCCGATTCCCGGGGACCGAGCGCTACGGACTCGCGGTTCAGATGCGAAGCGCCGCCGTATCAATACCATCGAACATCGCCGAAGGGTGTGGGCGCCGCAGCGACCGCGAGCTCTCCCGGTTTCTCAGAATCGCACTTGGCTCGGCGACCGAGCTCGAGTGTCAGGTGATCCTGGCATGTGAGCTCTCGATCCTCGATGCCGGTGTTGCCCAGGAGCTGCTTGGACCGGTAGCCGAAGTCCAGGGTATGCTGGCGAAACTACTTCGGAAGCTGAGCACCCAAGCGGCCCACAGCCCATAGCTCACAGCTCATAGCTCACAGCTCACAGCAAACACTTCCCCAACCACGCGACCGTTTCCCGGAACACCAGGTCCAGCTCCGGCGTCGATCCGCGCCACGGGTGGGCCGCGCCGAAGGTGTGTCCGGCGCCGTCCACGTACAGCGCGCGCAGCCGCCCCGTGGCCGCCGCGGCGCGCTCCAGCCGCTCCGCCTCGCCGATCGCGACCGAGGTGTCCGCCGTACCATGGACCAGCAGCCAGGGCACCGCGATCCGCCCTGCGGCACCCGGGATGTCCAGCGCCGCCGATGCGTTCCGCTCGATGTCATCCAGGACCCCGGTGTAGAGCGGCAGCACCTGGCCCGTGCGTGCGTTGACGACGTCGAGCCGGCCCCGCTCGCGCCACTGGGCCCGCTCGGCGTCGCTCCAGCGTGCCACGCTCGAGAGCGCCGCCCAGGTGACGAGCGCGCCGATCCGCGGATCGCGCGCGGTTTGCAGGATGGCCATCCCGCCGCCTCGCGAGTGACCCACGAGACCGATACGGCTCGGAGGCGCGGTGCCCGGCCCCCCGTTGGCCAGGGCGTCGATCACCCGCGCCAGATCGCCGAGCTCGGCGCTGAACGTGTTGTGTCCGAACCGCTCCGGCCAGACGAACTCGCCCGAGTCGTCCACCCCGCTGCCGCTCGCGTTGAACGACACCGCGGTGAACCCCGCCCGGGCCAGCCGCTCGCACAGCGGCGGGAACATTCCCCAGTCCTTGAAGCCCTTGAACCCGTGCATCACCACGATCGCGGGGCGGGGGGAGTCGCGGCCGCCCGCGCGGACGTCGACCAGGATCTCGCCCAGTGCGCCCGGGAGCGTGTGCCGGACAAGTGTGGGGGTGGCCATGAGTCGTAAGCTACCCCGCACGCGCGCGGTTCCGTAGCTTGAGATACCGTTCGCGGCCGAGGACGTCGAGCTCGGACGCCGGGTAGCCCTCAAGGTGCTTCCCCCCGACCTGGGGCTGTCGGTGAGCGTGGACCGGTTCCGACGCGAGATCCAGCTCGCCGCCTCACTGCAGCACCCCCACATCGTGCCGGTGCGGCCGCTCGAGGGGTCCTCACCTCCGCTGCCGCCTCCGCCCCGCTAGTTTCTCTCCCATGCCCATCTACACCTACCAGTGCTCCGCCTGCGGCACCGAGTTCGACCAGCTGGTCCGGAACGGCACGGTCGTCGTCTGCTCCAAGTGCCAGAGCCGCAAGCTCGAGCGGAAGATCTCGCTCCCCGCCCGCGCCGTTTCCGCCGGCAAGCCGGCCGACTTCAGCTCGCTCGGCCCCCCGGCGGGCGGGGGCGGGTGCTGCGGCGGCGGCTGTCACACCCACCACCACTGAGCCCTTCGCTCGCCCGCATCGCCGCGCGGCTCGCGTCGCGCCCGCCGCGCCCCGCGGAGGCGCCGGATGCGATCTGGGCGGCCGTGGCATTCGTGCTGGTGGCCGAGCCCGACGCATTGCTGCTCATCCGCCGGGCGGAGCGCGCCGGCGACCCATGGTCGGGGCAGATGGGACTCCCCGGCGGCCGGCATCACCCCGGGGACCCGGACCTGCTCGCTACCGCGATCCGGGAGACCGAAGAGGAGGTCGGGCTCGCGCTCGACGCTTCGCGCTGCATCGGCGTCCTGGACGACGTCGCCCCCCGCACCCCGGACCTGCCACCCATCGCCGTGCGACCCTTCGTCTTCTCGCTCGCC
>DASUAH010000141.1:0-19360 GCA_035763885.1 Gemmatimonadales bacterium | reverse complement strand
AAGCCGGAGACGGCCGCCGTCGGCAGTGCCGAGCGCGAGCGGATCTACCTCCGCCCCGCGAAGCATCACCGTCTGGGGACCGCGCCGCGCCGTATCCGGCACCGCGATGGAGGCGACCAGACTCCCCGGCGCGACGAGCGGACTCACCGACGCGAACGTGAGCGCCGTCGTGTCGAGGGTTGCCGGCAGCCGGTACAGGTCGAAGCGGAGGTTCCGCACCAGCGTGTCGCGCGCGATGAGCCCCACGCCGAGCCGGATGGAGTCCACCGTGTAGGTGCGGAGCGTGTCGCGGAAGCGGATCGAGTCGGGCCGGGGAGCGAAGACGACGACGGCGAGGTTGGTGTCGGCCGGGCTGGGGATGCCGGCCGAGACCAGCAGTACCTGTCCGTCGCCCCGTTGGGCGTACCCGACGAACGCGCTGTCCAGCCCGGGCGCGGCGTCGATCACCTCCTCGATCACGTCGGGGATGCCGCCGGGGCAGAGCTCGGGACACTGGCCCGGCTGGGTGAGCTGCTCCTGGCAGGCCCCGAGGGCGACCGCGAGGGCCAGCGTGAGCCGGCACCTCACTGCAGCGCCTCCCGTGTGAACGCGTCCGGCAGGAGCTCGCGGAGGGTCCAGCGCAGCGTTCGCTGTGGCCCGATCGCCGTCACCTCCATGTCGAGCCCGAATTCGGCCAGTACCTGCCGGCAGGCCCCGCAGGGGGCGCCCGGCGGATCGGAGTCGGTGACCACGACGGCGCGCCGGAGGCGCCGCGCACCCGCGGCCACCGCGGCGCAGACCGCCGCGCGCTCGGCGCAGATGGTGAGCCCGTAGGAGGCGTTCTCCACGTTGCAGCCCGCGTGGATGGACCCGTCCTCGGCCTCGACCGCGGCACCGACGCGATAGTTCGAGTAGGGCGCGTGCGCGTGCCGCCGTGCGGCCTCCGCCGCGCGCACCAGGGAATCACTCACTCCAGACCTCGTGCAGGAACGAGACGCCGGCCGGCAGGGGCCCCACGCCGAGGAACTCCGCGACCGTCTGACCCACATCGGCGTAGCTGCGCCGGCGACCGATCGCGGCGGGGCGGACCCGGGGGCCGACCACCAGCACCGGCACCAGCTCGCGCGAGTGGTCGGTGGACGGCGTCGTGGGGTCGTTGCCGTGATCGGCGGTAAAGATAACGAGGTCGTCTCCGCAGACCCGCTCGAGCAGGCGCGGCATCCACGCGTCCAGCTCGCGCAGGCCGCGGTAGAATCCCTTGACGTCGTTCCGATGGCCCCACGTCTGGTCGAACTCGATGACGTTGGCGAGCAGCAGCCCGCGCCGCATCGAGAGCAGGGCGCCCTCTATCAGCGCGTACGCGTCCGCGTTGGTCGGTGTGTGGATGCTGGACAGGTGCCGCCCCGCGAACAGGTCGTCCACCTTCCCCACCCCCACCCGTGGCAGGTGGGCCCGCGCCAGGTGATCGATCAGGGTCGCGTCGGGCGGCGCGAGGCTGAAGTCCTTCCGGTTCGCCGTGCGCTTCCACTCGCCGGGGCGGCCCACGAAGGGCCGCGCGATCACCCGCGACACGCCGTGCGGCGGCTGCAGCAGCGCGCGCGCCGTTTTGCAGGCGGCGTAGAGCTCCTCGAGCGGCACCACGCCCTCGTGGGCGGCGACCTGGAAGACGCTGTCGGCCGAGGTGTAGACGATCCAGCTCCCGGACCGCACGTGGTGCTCGCCCAGCTGGTCCAGGATCACGGTGCCCGAGGCGGGATAGTTGCCCAGCACGCCCCGGCCGGTCCGGGCCGAGAACTCGGCGATCAGCTCGGCCGGGAAGCCGCCGGGATAGGTCGGAAACGGGTGCTGCAGCACCACCCCGCACAGCTCCCAGTGTCCCGTGGTGCTGTCCTTTCCCGGGCTCACTGGCTCGGCAATGCCGTAGGCGGCACCCGGCGAATCGACCCGTCGCATGCCCTCGAGCTCGGCGCAGCAACCGAGGCCGAGCGCCTCGAGGTTCGGGAGGTCGAGCCCGCCGACGGCGCGCGCCACGTTGCCGAGGGTGTCGCTTCCGGCGTCGCCGTACTGGGCGGCGTCCGGGGCGGCACCGATGCCGAGCCCGTCGAACACGATGATCGCGGCGCGGCGCATCAATCCGGTCCCGTATAGTGCCGCGGCACGCGGGCACCGATCGATGTGAGCAGCTCGTACGGGATCGTGCCCGCCCACTCGGCCTGCCGGTCGAGGGAGACCAGCCCGCCGAACACCGTGGCCACCGCGTCGGGGGAAAGCACCTGACCCTCGTCGAGCGCGACCATGGTCATGTCCATCGTGACCCGGCCGACAACCGGCACTACCCGGCCGGCCAGCTCGATCGCGCGGGGACGGCCCGCCGCGCGGGGAAACCCGTCGGCGTACCCGACCGCGATCGTGGCAATGGTGACGGCGCGCTCTGCCCGCCACACCGCGCCGTAGCTCACCGTGTCGCCCGTGGCGAGTCGGCGGGTCGCCACGACACGCGCGCGGAACGCGGCGACGGGACGGGGCGCGGGCTCGAACCCACCGCCGCCATAGAGGTAGATCCCGGGCCGGACGAGGTCGGCCGTGTAGCGCGTGCCCCGGAGCGCGGCCGCGCTGTTCGCCGCGTGCACCAGCGGGGGACGGCGCGGCAGCGCGGCGACGACCCGCTGGAACCGGCTCCACTGCAGCTCGGTCGCATCCGTACCGCTCTCCGGCGAATGAAAGTGCGTGAACACCCCTTCCCATCCCGGTGCCCCGGCCAGCAGCGCGCCGACCGCGCCGACCAGGTCCGGGTCGTCATGGCTGAACCCGGCGCGGGCCATGCCGGTGTCGATCTCGACGTGAAACGGGCGATCGCTCCGCGCGATCCAGGCCCGGAGCGCGTCGAGGTCGGCGATGGACGGCCGCACGTCGTGCGCGAGGCAGCCCTCCACCCAGTCCGGGAGCAGCGGCGTGAACAGCACGATCGGCCGGTCGATGCCGGCGCTCCGGAGCTCCGCCGCCTCACTCACCGTCCCCACGCCGTATCCCCACGGGTCCGCGGTCGCGAGCGCGCGCGCCACCGCGATGGCGCCAAGACCGTAACCGTTAGCTTTGACCATCGGAAGAAGACGCCCGCCCGAGATGCGAGCGAGCGTCCGCGCGTTGGCGGAGAGGGCGCCGAGGTCCACGTCGACCCAGGCCCGGGCCGCCGCGCAGGGAGAGGGCGTGTTCACGGCGGGCGAATTGTACACGAAGGCGAGCGATAAATGCAAGACACATCAGCGCTTGGACGAGCCCTCGCGATGGTGCGCGACCTGCGCGCGCGGTGCCCGTGGGACCGGGTGCAGACCCGGGAGACGCTGCGGCCGTATCTGGTCGAGGAGGTGCTCGAGGTGGACCAGGCGCTGGCCGCGGGCGACCCCCAACGAATCCGCGACGAAATGGGCGACTTCCTGCTCCACCTCGCGTGGCAGCTCGTGCTTGGCGAGGAGGAGGGCGAGTTCACCGCCGCCGACGTGGCGGACACGATGGAGCGGAAGATGAAGCGGCGGCACCCGCACCTGTTCGAGCTGGGCCCGCCCGAGCCCTGGGAACGGCTCAAGCGCCGGGAGCGGTCGCACGGCGTGCTGGGCGAGCTGCCCGCCTCGCTGCCGGACCTGCTCATGGCCTATCGGCTGCAGGAGCGAGCGGCCGCGGTGGGATTCGACTGGCCGGACACCCAGGGTCCGATCGCCAAGGTGCGCGAGGAACTCGCTGAGGTCGAGCGGGAGCTCGCGGTGCACGGGCCGGGCACCCACGGCGTGGCGAGCGATGCGCTCACCGACGAGATCGGGGATCTGCTGTTCGCGGCGGTGAATCTGGCGCGGAAGGCGGGGGTGCAGCCGGGACCGGCGCTCGACCGGGCGAACCGCAAATTCCGCGAGCGGTTCGAGGCGATCGAGCGGCTGGCGGCGGCGCGGGGCATCGACGTCAGCACGGCGGGGCTGGAAACACTGGACCGGTTGTGGGACGAGGCGAAAGCTGCGAGCGCTGAGCGGTGAGCCAGCCCCTTCTCCGCGTCGCCGCAAGACCCAAGTGCGCGCGAGCTACAGCCCCCATGCCGCGCTCGCCCGCGCCGATCGCGTCGTCCTTGCGGCCGAGGTACGCGAGGGCCACTCCGGGCGTCCCAGTCTAGGGATACAGCCGGTGGATCTGCCGCGGGAAGGCGATCGCCTCGCGGATGTGCGGGATCCCGCAGATCCACGCCACCGTCCGCTCCACACCGAGCCCGAAGCCCGAGTGCACGAACGTCCCGTACTTGCGGAGATCCAGGTACCATCGATACGCGTCGGGATCGAGCCCCTGCTCCCTGATGCGCGCCAGCAGCCGGTCGTAGTCGTCCTCGCGCTGTGAGCCGCCGATGATCTCGCCGTACCCCTCCGGCGCCAGGCAGTCGTCGTTGAGCACCGTCCGCGGATCGTCGGGGTTCTCCTTCATGTAAAACGCCTTGACCTGCTTCGGGTAGTTGTACACGAAGATCGGCCGGTCGCATTCCTTCGCGAGCAGGGTCTCGTCGTCGCCGCCGAGATCGCTTCCCCACTGCATGTCCGAGCCGAGCGCGTTGAGCTTCGCGACGGCGTCAGTGTAGGAGATGCGGGGAAACGGCGCCACCACCCGCTCGAGCGGGGCGGCGTCGCGCTCCAGCTCCTTGAGCTCCTCCTTCCGCCGATCGAGCGCGCGCCCCACCACGTACGAGACGAACTCCTCCTGCAGCCGCATGTTCGCGTCGGAGTCGTTGAACGCGACCTCCGGCTCCACCATCCAGAACTCGGTGAGGTGCCTGCGGGTCTTCGACTTCTCCGCCCGGAAGGTGGGGCCGAAGCAGTAGACCTTGCCCAGCGCTGCGGCCGCCGCCTCCACATAGAGCTGGCCGGTCTGCGCCAGATAGGCCTTGCCCAGATCGAAGTAGTCGGTGGCGAAGAGATTGCCCGCCTCCTCGCCGATCGCGCCGGTGAGGATCGGCGTGTCCACGAGCACGAAATCCCGCTCGTAGAAGAAGTCGCGGATCGCCTGCACCACCTCGTGCCGCAGCTTCGCGATCGCGACCTGGCGGCGGCTGCGGAGCCAGAGGTGCCGGTGCTCGAAGAGGAACTGGGTCCCGTGCTCCTTCGGGGTGATGGGGAACTCCGGTGACCGGGCCAGCACCCGGAGGTCGGTCACGCCGAGCTCGTAGCCGCCGGGCGAGCGCGGGTCCTCGCGCACGGTGCCGGTGAGCGCGACGGTCGTCTCCTGCGTGAGAGCGCCGAGCCGCTCCCACACGTCCGCCGGGACTTCCTTCTTCGAGACCACGCCCTGGACGTAGCCGGTGCCGTCCCGGAGCACGACGAAGGCGATCTTTCCACTGAACCGCGCGGTCGCGACCCAGCCCCGGACCGTGACGGTCCGGCCGTGGTGCTGCGGCAATTCGTTGATCCGGGCGCACGTCATCGGTGTCGGGGTGCAAGGGCGTGGAGTCTACGCCGCGGCGGCGGCAGCGTCAACGCGCCCGCAGCGCCGCGACGCATCAGGGCAACGGTGCAGGGGCGGCCGCGAGCGTCTTCGCCTTGCGGGAACCCTAGCCGACGCGGAACAGCTCCATCGCCCGCGGATACCGGGCCACCGCGCGCTCCCGGAGCGCCCGGTGCTCCGGACGCTGCAGCGCCGGGTCCGTCGCGATGATCCCGCTTGCCAGCTCCCGGGCGCGCGTGAGCAGGTCGGTGTCGTCCGGGAGCCGCGCGTGGCGCACCTCGACGCCCCCCGACTGGCGTGCACCGATCAGGTCGCCCATCCCCCGCTCCCGGAGATCCAGCTCGGCGATCCTGAACCCGTCTTCGGTTGCAGCGAACTCGCGGAGCCTGGGTGACACCGCGTCGTCCGCCATGAGGATGCAGTAGCTCTCACCCAGGCCCGCGCCCCGGCCGACCCGCCCGCGCAGCTGATGCAGCTGCGCGAGCCCGAACCGCTCCGGGTGCTCGACCAGCATGATCGCGGCGTTCGGGACGTCGATGCCCACCTCGATCACCGTGGTCGCGACCAGCACCTGGATCTCGCCGGCGCGGAAGCGGCGCATCACCGCGTCGCGCTCCTCGCCCTTGAGCCGTCCGTGCACCAGCCCCACCTCGAGCTGGGGCCAGCGGGCCGCGAGCGCCTCGCGCATCGTGGTCGCGGCCCGGAGATCGGCCCGCTCGGATTCCTCGATGACGGGCAGCACGACGTACGCCTGGCGCCCGGCCGCGCACTCGCGCGCGACGAACTCGTACACCTTGCCTCGCTGCCCCGCCGTGCGCACGGCAGTGCGGATCGCGCCCCGGCCGGGCGGCCGCTCGCGCAGCGTCGACACGTCCAGATCGCCGTACAGCGTGAGCGCGAGGGAGCGCGGAATGGGGGTGGCCGTGAGGAGCAGCACGTCCGGTACGGCGCCCTTGCCGATGAGCGCCGCCCGCTGCTCCACGCCGAACCGGTGCTGCTCGTCGATCACCACCAGGCCGAGACGGCGAAACGCGGTCGTCTCCTGCAGCAGGGCGTGGGTGCCGACCGCGATCCTGGCCTGTCCCGACGCCAGCCGCTGCCGCACCGCCGCCTTCTCCGCGGCGCCCAGCCGGCCGAGGAGCAGCTCGGGGCGAAGCCCGACCGGCTCGAGCAGGGCCGTGAGCGTCGCCGCGTGCTGCTCGGCCAGCAGCTCGGTCGGCGCCATCAGCGCGGCCTGGTAGTCGTTCTCCACCGCGAGGAGCATCGCAAACAGCGCAACGACGGTCTTGCCCGTGCCGACGTCGCCCATCAGCAGGCGGTGCATCCGATCGGGCGCGGTCATGTCGCCGGTGATCTCGCGGAGCGCCTGCTGCTGGTCGCCGGTGAGCGTCCAGGGAAGCGAGGCGTGCAGGCGGCTCGTGAGCTCGCGCTTGACCGTGAACGCGACACCGCTCCGCTGCCGCTTGGCCAGCGCCCGGGCGCGGACCAGCATGAGCTGCAGATCGAGCAATTCGTCCAGCGCGAGCCGGCGGCGCCCCCGCTCTGCGTCCGCCAGCGACGCCGGCCGGTGCACCGCCCGGAGCGCCTCGGGCAGCTCGGGCAGGTCGAGCGCCGTGCGGAGCCGGGCCGGAAGCAGATCGCGCGACAGCGCGATGAGCGCGTCGAGGTGCCGCTCGATCAGCGAGCGGATCACCTTGTGGCTCAGCCCCTCCGTCGCGGGATAGACCGGGAGCACCTTGCCGGCCGCGAGCGGATCGGCGTCGCCATCCGCGTCGGCGAGGATGAGATGCTCCCGGGGAGCCATCTGGCGCCCGTGGTAGAACTTCACGGGGCCCGACACGAGCAGCGTCTGCCCCACCGCGATGCTCCGGTCGAGGAACGGCTGCCCGGGCCAGACGCACTCGAGGAGCCCGCTGTCATCCCGCAGCACCGCGCGAAAGATCCGGAGCCCCTTCCGCGTCGGGGCCACGTCCTTGGTGACCACGCGCCCCACACAGGCGATGTCGTCCCCCACGCGCGCCCGGGCGAGCGGAGTGACGGTCGACGCGTCGATGTACCGGTGGGGGAGATGCCAGAGCAGGTCTCGAGCGGTGTGGATTCCGAGGCGGGCGAGCGCCTCGGCGCGCCGCTCGCCGATGCCCTTGAGGAACTTGACGGGGGTATCGAGCCGGACGGCGCTCACTCCTCGCCCACGAGATTGGCCGCGAACCGCTCGGGGTCGAACGGCTCGAGATCGTCCAGCGTCTCGCCCAGACCCACGAACCGGATGGGAAGGTCGAGCTCGCGGCGGAGCGCGACGACCGCCCCGCCGCGTGCGCTGCCGTCGAGCTTGGTCACGACGATGCCGGTGGGCCGCACCGCCTCGTTGAACAGCCGCCCCTGCTGGATCGCGTTCTGGCCCACGGTCCCGTCCAGAACCAGGAGGGTTTCGTGCGGGGCGCCGGGCACCCGGCGGGCGACGACGCGGACCACCTTCCGCAGCTCGTCCATCAGCCCATCCTGGGTGTGCAGGCGGCCCGCCGTATCCACGATGACCGTATCGGCGCGCCGGGACCGGGCCGCGTCGATGGCGTCGAACGCGACCGCGGCCGGATCACCGCCCGGCGCGCCGGCCACGAACGGCACGCCGAGGCGCTCGGCCCAGATCTGGAGCTGGGACACCGCGCCGGCGCGGTAGGTGTCCGCCGCGGCCAGCAGCACCTTGCGCCCCTCGCGCTGAAGCCGGCGGGCGAGCTTCGCCGCGGTGGTCGTCTTGCCGGTGCCGTTCACGCCCACCAGGAGCACGACGGTGGGACCGTCGTCCTCCGCCCGGGCGATCGCGCCGGGCTGGGTCCCGTTGCCGAACATCGCGGCGACCCGTTCCCGCAGCGCGCGGCGCAGGTCGGCCTCGGTCTTGAGCGTCCCCTTCCGCACCTCGTCCTCGAGCCCCTCGGTGAGCTCTACGGTGGCGGGCACCCCGAAGTCGGCCTCGATCAGCGTGCGCTCCATCGTCTCGAGGTCGGCGGCGTTGAGGCCCCGGATGATGGCGTTGACGTCGGTGAACGCGAGCCGCTTGAGTCGCGCCCAGAGCCCGAGCCTGGTTCCCTGCAGTCGTTCCGTCATGGCTGAAAGGTAAGCAGTGAGCAGTGAGCAGTGAGACGTCAGCGCCGGGGCTGGCGCCACGGATGCTGGCTGGTGCGCCCTGCTCACTGCTTACTGCTCACTGCTCACTGCTCACTGCTTACTACCGAAGTCCCATCCTCCGCCGGGCAATCCACTCCCCCGACAGCCCGAGGACGCAGGCCAGAAACAACCAGGGCAGATCGCGCGCCGAGCGCTGGGCGCGGGTCCGGGATGCCACGGCCGCCCGCCCTTCCAGCGTGACGGGGCGCGGAAGCAGCTCGTCCGAGTATTGCTCGACCGCCACGGTCCCCCCGCCGCCCGCGGCGAGCCGGTATCGATACGTGCCCGGCGGGAGCCACACCGCGGCCCGGCCGGCGCCGTCGAAGCGCAGCGTATCCGGCGAGCCCGGCGGCGCGCCGGCCCAGTACAGCGCGGTGGCGCGTGGGGCGCCGCCCGCGACCCACTCGAACGTGACCGGGCGCCCCTGCTGCACGACGGCGCGCACCGGCCGCGCCACGCCCTGCGCCGAGTCCGCACCGGCGAGCAGCCAACTCACCGTGGCGGCGACCCACGCGCGATAGGCCTGCTCGCTCGCGGCGCCGCGGAACGCCCAGCGCCAGAGCCCGTCGGTCCGCACGGTGACCCGTCGCACCCGCCCCTCGTCCCGGCCGGTGACCGCCGGCCACACCGGGCCGCGGCGGCCGTTCTGCGCGGTGAGCGCGACCCAGACCTCGCCGGGTGCGCGCTCCGGCACCAGCTGCACCGCGGGCGGGAAGGAGTCCACCGGCAGGCCCGCGAAGGCCGCGTCGAGCGGCGAGCCGGTCGCCGGCGTGAGATACCAGTCGCCCCGGGCCGGCGCCACCCCCGTCTCGCCGCTGGGCCACTCCCACACGCCGCGTGCGCGCCCGCCCTCGACACCGGCCGGCGGCTCGCCCTTGAGAATCAGGAGATCGGCGCGGCGCGCCGCCTGCCGGACCTGTTCGTCGCTTGCGGCAGAGAGATCGCGCATGGAGCGCCACCGCCCAGGCTCCAGACGCACGTAGCCGCGCACCGGAAGTTGCGCCACGTCCATCAACGCGCGGTAAAGGAATCGGCTGTCCCAATCGCCCGGCGCCGCGAGCAGAACCACGCCTGGCGTCGGCACGATGGTGACCAGGTGCAGCCGCTCGTCGGTCCGCCGCTCGGCGTCGCCCGCGTCCGGGAGGGTCACGCGGAGGACCTGGCCGCCCGGGGGGAGACCGGCCGTGGTCGCATGGAGGCGCACGCGGGCGGAGCCGCCGGGGCCGAGCCGCACGCGGCGTCGCGCCAGCCGGCCCTGGGACCAGTCCAGCGCGACGGTGACGCTGTCGGCCGCGGCGCCCGCCAGGGCGGCCACGTCGGCCTCGACGACGAGGGAATCGCCCGAGGTCACCCGCGCCGGCGCGGCGATCGCCGCGACCGCGAAGTCGGGCGCGGGCGCACGCGGAAGGACCCGCACCGACGAGCCCGCCAGGAGATCGCGCGGGAGGTCGGCCGCGTCCTCGATCTCGCCATCGCTCACGACGATTACCGGCCGCCCGCTCGCCGATGCGGCGCCCAGCGCGGGACCGAGGAGGGAGCGGCCGCGATCCGGGACCGTGTCACCGCCCGGCCGCTCGTCGCCGAAGAGGCGCACGTCGCCCCACCGCTCGGCGGAGTCGCGCGCCTCAGCCCACCGGCCGCCGGGCGCGGTGAGGCTCAGCGACCCGTCGAGCAGCACGATCGGCCGGCCCGGCGGCTCCGCGACGGGACAGCCGAGGTTGAGCAGCAGCAGACCGAGCGCGGTCCAGGAAAGGGCGCGGAACCCGAGCGGGACGAGGCCCCGGCGGCCGAGGCGCTCGAGGTAGAGGTAGGTAAACCCGGCCAGCGCGAGGCCGAGGAGGGCGACGAGAGCGATGCGCATGAAGAAAAAGTAAGCAGTGAGCAGTGAACAGTGAGCAGTGAGCAGTGAGCCCGTCGCAACGCAAAGGCACAGGCGCCAGTGACCTCCTTCGCACTGCTCACTGCTTACTGCTCACTGCTCACTGCTCACTGCCTACCTCCACCACCGCCTCCCGCACCGACAGCCGGCCCTCGTAAACCGCCCGCCCCACGATCGCGCCGGCCAATCCGGCCGCGGCCGCGGCCCGGAGGTCGTCCAGCGAGGAGACCCCGCCGCTCAGGATCACGGCCGCGCCGAGGGCCTGGAGCGCGGCCGCGCCCGCCAGGTCGGGACCGGCGAGCATGCCGTCGCGCGCAATGTCGGTGTAGACCAGCATGTGCGCGCCGCCCGCGATGACCCGCGCCGCGAGCGATTCCGCCCGCTCGGCGGTGGTCTCGGTCCAGCCGCGCACCGCGACCAGGCCGTCGCGGGCGTCGATGCCGACCGCGATGCGGTCCGACCCCGCGCGTTCCACCGCACGACGCACGAGCTCCGGGTCCTGCGCCGCCGCCGTGCCGAGGACCACCCGGGCGGCACCGACCGCGAGGGCGTCATCGATCCGCGCGAGGGAGCGAAGGCCGCCGCCCAGCTGCACCTGGACGCGGCCGCCGACCGCGGCGACGACGCGCCGCACCGCGTCGGTGTTGTCGCCGGTGCCGAACGCGCGATCGAGATCCACCAGGTGCAGCCAGCGGGCACCCTCGTCCGTGAAGCGCTCCGCCACGGCGACCGGGTCGCCGGCGTAGACGGTCTCGCGGGACGCCTCCCCCTGGGAGAGGCGCACGACGTTGCCTGCACGAAGGTCTATGGCCGGGAGCACGTCCATCGGGTGGGGCTGTTCGAGCGAACGGCGAATGGCCTACTGACTTGCCACGACCGCCTGCTGCACTGCGCCACTCTCCAGCATCGCCGCCAGGCGGTCACGCTCACGCTCGAAAGCGGGGCGCAGTCGCGAGGGGATCGGCTCGCCGCTGCCGAGCTGCACGCGCCGGGAGTCGCGGGCGACGCCGTTGACCCGGAACTCGTAGTGGAGATGCGGCCCCGTGGCGAGGCCGCTCGACCCGACGTAGCCGATGACCTGACCCTGCACGACTCGGGCGCCGGCACGCACGCCCCGGGCGTAGCCGCGGAGGTGGCCGTAGCGGGTCGTGATCCTGCTGCGGTGGCGGAGCTCGACCAGGTTGCCGTAGCCACCAGCGGGGCCCGTGCGGAGCACCACGCCGTCGCCCGCGGCCACCACCGGCGTCCCGGGCGCGGCCGAGTAGTCGGTGCCCTCATGGCGGCGGAAGGTGCCCAGCACCGGATGCCGGCGTGCCCGCGCGAAGGTGGAGGAGATGCGCCGGAACTCGACCGGCGCGCGCAGGAATGCGCGGCGAAGCGAGCGGCCCTCGGCGTCGAACAGCGTCGAGCGCCCAGCCGAGTCGAAGCGGAACGCGGTCAGGCGCCGGCCGCCCACGTCGATGTCGCTCGCGAGGATACGGCCGAGTCGCACCTCGCCGTCGGGCCCGATCAGGCGCTCGAAGACCACCCGGAACCGATCGCCCGGCTGCACGTCGCGGCTGAAGTCCACCTGCCAGGCGAAGACGTCCGCGAGGTCCCACGCGAGCCGGATCCGGTCGCCGGCCGCGAGCTGCTCCTCCGCGACCGCCGCGTCGAGCGCATCGTAGAGCGACGCCTCGATCACGCCGTCGATCCGCAGCGGCTCGGCCCGCCACACGATCGTCGCCGCGGCGGCGGTCCAGCCGGCGGTGTCGCGGACGAAGGTGACGACCTGCTCCGGCGAAGGGCGCACCCGCACGCGCCGGGGCGCGGAGTCGGCGTGCGCCCGGTCGAACGCGAACACGAGCCCGGTCGGGAGGCGGCGCGGATCGAGCGACGGCGCGAGCTCGAGATCGGCGATGCCCTGCCGCCGAAGCAGCCGCCCGACGGTCTCGCCGCGGCGGAGGGTGTCGAGCGTTTCGATGAGGGCCGGACGGGCAGACGGCCGGACGGCCAGCGCCGCCGGGAGGACCCCGCTCCCTCTGACGAGCACACGCGACTCCAGGCGGGGCCACGGCCAGCGGCCGCTCAGCGCGGCCGACGCCCCGCCGAGCACTACCAGCGTCGCGAAGCCGTGCCGGAGCCGGCGCATCAGTCCATCTGCCGCCGGATGAACGTGGGAATCTCCATCTCCGGCACGTCGGCGGCCGCGGGCGGCGTCTTGGGCGGGATCTTGGGCTGGGGAGTCGGTGTCACGGCCGGCGCCGGCCGCCGCGGGAAGTTGAGCACGCCGCTCGCGCCGGAGGCACGGCCGATCTGCGGCTGCGCCGGATGCTCGCCGGTGGCAGGACGGTCGAACCCGGTCGCGATCACGGTCACCCGGATCTCGCCCTGCATCGCGGCGTCGGTGACGGCCCCGAAGATGATCTCCGCCTCGTCGCCCACGGCGTCGTGGATGATGTCGTTGATCTGGGTGGTCTCACCCAGCGTCAGGTCCTCGCCGCCGATGATGTTGATGAGGACCCCCTGCGCCCCGGCGATCGAGACGTTGTCCAGCAGCGGGCTCGAGATCGCCATCTGCGCCGCCTCGAGCGCCCGGTTGTCTCCCCGGCCGATGCCGGTGCCGAGCAGGGCGGCACCGCCATTCTGCATGATGGTGCGCACGTCGGCGAAATCGACGTTGATGATGCCGGTGCTGGTGATGAGGCTGGAGATGCCCTGGGTGGCGTGGAGGAGGACTTCGTCGGCCTTCTTGAGGGCATCCTGGAAGGGGATCCCCTTCCCCACCACGGCGAGGAGCCGCTCGTTGGGCACGACGATCATCGTGTCCACGTTCTTTCGCATCTCGGTGATGCCGGTCTCTGCCTGCCGCATGCGACGGCGCCCCTCGAAGAGGAACGGCTTGGTGACGATGCCGACGGTGAGCGCCCCGGACTCGCGGGCCAGTTGCGACACCACCGGCGCCGCGCCCGTGCCGGTACCCCCGCCCATGCCGCAGGTCACGAAGACCATGTCGGCGCCCTGTACCAGCTCGGCGACCTCGTCCTTGTTCTCCTCGATGGCCTGCCGGCCGATCTCGGGGCGGGCGCCGGCGCCGAGCCCACGGGTGAGCTTCCGGCCGATCTGGACTTTGTGATCGGCCTTCGAGATCCGGAGCGCCTGCGCGTCGGTGTTCACCGAGATGAACTCCACGCCTTCCAGCCGCTCGTCGATCATCCGGTTGACGGCGTTGCCCCCGCCACCGCCGACGCCGACGACTTTCATCTTGGCGTTCTGCGAGCCGCCGGTCTCTTCGAGCTCAAAGATCATGGGCTGTTCCCTCGGTGCGACTCAGAAGAAGTCCTGGAGCCACCGTTTCACCGGGCCGAACACCTTCTCCATGGCAGGGGACCGGCGGCTGCCGGACCCGAACCCGGTGCCAAGCGCGATCTGCCGGGCGCCGTACAATGCGAGCCCGGCCGCTACCGCCATCCGCGGTGATTCGACGCTGTCCGCAAGGCCGCGGAGCCGCTGGCCGGGCACCCCGACGCGGGCGGGCATCGCGAACACATCGCGGGCAAGCTCCACCATCCCGGGGGTCAAGGCGCCGCCGCCCGTCAAGATAACTCCTGCGGGCAGGCGCTGGTGATACCCCGCACGGCTGATCTCGTCGAGCGCGTACTCCAGGACCTCCTGGAACCGCATGTGCATGATGTGCGCCAGCACCCGCCGCTGCGCGGTCCGGGCTCCCTGCCCCGGCGTGCCGGGCAGCTCGATCATGTCGCTCTCGGGCACCAGCGGCTCGTACGCAGCACCATGGCGCTCACGCAACCGTTCGGCGTCGAGCTGGGTGACCTGCAGGCCGTGGACGATGTCGCCGGTCACGTGCCCGCCGGCGCAGAGCAGCGACCCGGTGTGCCGGATCTTGCCCGCCTGGAAGATCGAGACGTTGGTGGACCCGCCCCCAAGCTCGACCAGCGCGCAGCCTAGCTCGACCTCGTCGGCGGTGAGGACCGCCAGCGACGCCGCGAGCGGCTCGAGCACGAACTCACCGACCTGATACCCGGCGCGCTCGACGCACTTGCGCAGGTTCTGGAGCACGCTGGAGAGCACGGTCACCAGATAGACTTCCGCCTCCAGCCGGGAGCCGGTCATCCCGATCGGCTCATTGATGCCGCCCTGCTGGTCGATGAGGTAGTCCTGCGGAATGGCGTGCAGCAGCTCGTGGTCTCGGCCGAACGAGATGTTGCTCGCCATGTCGTTGACGCGCGCGACGTCGTTGGTGCGGATCTCGTCCCCGGTGACGGACACCATGCCGTGCGAGCTCCGGCCCGCGACATGCTCGCCGGCGATGCCGCAGTACACCGCGCCCACCTCGACGCCGGCCATGCGCTGCGCGTCGCGCATCGCCTTGTCGATGGCGCGGGTGGCCTCCTCGATGTCGCGCACCACGCCCCGGCGGATTCCGCTGCTCCGCTCAACGCCGATGCCCAGGATCCGCGCGCCCGCGTCACGCCCCTCGCCGACGACTTCGGCGATGATCGCGACGACCTTGCTGGAGCCGAGATCGAGCCCGGCCACAAGCCGCTGCGGCTGCACCGTCATGCCGCGGGCTCCAGCCCACGAACGATCACCTGGCCGGCGAAGCGTCCGTCCAGCTCCCGCCAGTCTCTCCGCTGCCGCGAGAGATCCTGCGCGACCGCCGTCACCGCTCGTATGTCCTCCGCCGTGGCCGTGCCCGCGAGCCAGAGGCGGCGGCCGTCCGCCTCCAGCACGACGTCCTCCCGGACCCTGGTGCCGCTCGCGAGCCTCGCAAACAGTGCGGGCTCCGCGTCGCGTACCAGGCCCAGCACCCGGGCCAGGAGCGGATCGGCGCTGGCCGCGATCGGCAGGTCCGGCGCCGCCGCCGCCGGGTCGTACGGCAGGAGCCGCCCCGCCTGGTCGATCGCCGCGAGCCCCCCGCCCCGCCGCGGGGTGAGCGCCACCGGCTCGGTCTCCTCGAGGGTTACCAGCAGCGTGCCCGGCAGCCGACGTCCGACCTCCGCGCGCTCGACCCCGGGCAGCGTCCGGACCCGGGCGCTCAGCCGCCCGAGATCGTCGAATACACTGGCCCGCCGGGCCAGGCCCAGCGCGTCCACCACCGCGGCCGGGGCGCGATAGCGCGCGCCCGAGATCTCGATCCGCCGCACGCGGAAGAAGTCCATCCGCCGGAGCAGGAGCGGGGCACCGAACCACAGGGCCAGGACCACCCCGAGGCCCGCGAGCAGCCGCCAGCCGGGCTTCAAGCGGCCTGCAGCCACCGCACCAGCTCGGGGCCCACCCGGGTGATATCGCCGGCGCCAAGCGTCAGCACGACGTCGCCGGGCCGGACCAGCTCGAGCACCCGGCGGCCCACCGCGGGCCGCTCGGACTCGAAGATCGCATTCGCGCCCGCCCGCTCCGCCGCGGCCGCCACCTGCCGGCCACTCACTCCAGGTATCGGCTGCTCGCGGGCCGGGTAAATCTCGGTGACCACCACGAGGTCGGCCTGCGCCAGCGCCTCGCCCATCGCGATCCCCTGTGCGGCCGTGCGGGAAAACAGGTGGGGCTGGAACACCGCGACCAGCCGCCGCCCCGGAAAGGCCTGGCGCGCCGCCGCGAGCGTCGCGGCCAGCTCGGACGGGTGGTGCGCGTAGTCGTCCACGATCTCCACCCCGCCGAACTCACCCAGCCGCTCGAACCGCCGCCCCACGCCCGTGAACCGCGCCAGCGCCTCTACCGCGGGTCCCGGGTCGCCCGGGGCGAGGTGCAGCGTGGCCGCCAGCGCGCCGACCGCGTTCCGGAGGTTGTGGAGGCCCGGCACCTGGAGCCGGAGCGTCAGAGCGCGCCCGCCCGCCCACGTCACCCGGGCCGCCGTGCCATCCGGGCTCTGCCGCACGTCAGCGATCCGGATGTCCGCGTCGGCGGCGGTGCCGAACGTGCGGACCCGGGTCGCCAGACCCGAGACGACGCGCCGGGCACCGGCGTCGTCGGCCCCCGCGAGCACGAGCTCGGCCCGCCCGGCGAACTCCGCGAAGGCGTCCTCGAGTGCGCCGAGCGAGCCGTAACACTCGAGGTGGTCAGGTTCGACGTTGTTTACGATGGCCACCGTCGGACGCAGGGTCAGGAACGCCTGGTCGTACTCGTCGGCCTCGACGACGAACAGCGCGTCGCCCGCGATCCGCGCGTTCCCGCCCCAGGCGCTGACCCGCCCGCCGGCCAGGCCGGTCGGCGCGCGACCCATCGCCGCCAGCGCCTCGGTGGCCATGGCGGTCGTGGTGGTCTTCCCGTGCGTGCCGCTCACTGCCACCGTGGCCTTGCCGGCGACCAGCTCGGCCAGGGCCAGCTTGCGGGGGACGACCGGAATCGCCAGGCCCCGCGCACGGGCCAGCTCCGGATGCTCCGCCGCCACCGCGGCCGTGTACACGACCGCGCGCGCGCCCTCGACGTGATCGGGCGCATTCCCCTGCGACACCCGGACTCCGAGCCTCGCCAGATCAGCGGCGCCACTGGGATCGGTGTCGCAACCGGTAACGGCGATTCCGCGGCGGCAGGCGATCAGCGCCAGTGCGCTCATTCCGGCGCCGCCGATGCCGAGAAAGTGTACCGGCCGCGGGTCCGCGGAATCGAACACGGTCATGGTGAATGCGCTAATCTAGACTCGGGCCACGATTTGCAACAGGCCGCGTAATCCCGGCAAGTGTCAAGAGTTTGGACGCGATTTCCCGCGACGCATGCGGGCGACCACGGGCCCGGGCGGCCGCCGCCAGCCCCGCCCGCGCGCGGTCGTCAGCGAGCAGCGCGTCGATCTCGGCGCCCAACCGCTCGGGTGTGAGCTGCTGCTGCGGAAGCTGGCGGGCGGCGCCGGCGGCGGCGAGGACCCGCGCGTTATGGGCCTGGTGGTCGGCTGCGGCGGTCGGCAGGGGCACGAGGATGCTGGGGAGCCCCCACGCACACAGCTCCGCTACCGTGATCATCCCTGCACGGGATACGACCAGGTCGGCCACGGCATACGCGTCGGCCATGGGATCGAGAAAGTCGATCACGTGCACGCCGGGCGGCGCGTGGAAGGCCGCGAACTCCGCGTGTGTTCCCCGCCCCGTCACCCAGATGACGGTCTTGCCCGCGGCCCGGCCGCTGGCGATCCACCCCGCCACCGCGCGGTTGATCGCCAGCGCACCCTGGCTCCCGCCGGTCACGAGCACCACCGGCCGCCCCGGCACGATCCCGAACCGGGCCGCGGCGGCGGCGCGCCGCTCCGGCGTCGGCGGCGTCACGGGGTTGCCGGTGTCGAACACCTCGGTCGCGGGGCCGAAGCGGAGAAGCTGCCGCAGCTCGGGAAGGCCGAGATAGACGTGCCGCACCCGCCGGCTCAGCCAGCGGGAGGCCAGGCCGGGATAGGCGTTCTGCTCCTGGATGGCGGTGGGGATGCCGGCACGGGCGGCCTGGAACACGACCGGACCCGACGCGTACCCGCCGGTGCCGAGAACGGCAGCGGGCCGCTCGGACTCGAGCAGGCGGGCGACGCGGGTGAGCAGCCGTCCCGCCAGGAACGGCCACCGCAGGTTCTTCCACCACTGCCGGCGGTAGATGGGCTCGGCGGGCAGGAGGTGGTAGCGAAAGTCCCGGCTGCGGAGCACCGCGGCCTCGACCCCGCGCTCCGCCCCGACCAGCACCGGCTCGACGTCGGGTGCGAGCTCGCGCACGGCTGTCGCGATGGCCAGCGCCGGCATGAGGTGCCCGCCGGTGCCGCCGCCGGCGATCAGCAGACGGCCGGACGGCCGGACCGCCGGACGGCCGGCATCGGCCTCGCTAGCTCCCAGCACGATGAGCACCGCTCCCCCGGACGCGGACCTCGCCGTCCGACCGTCCGCCGCCCTCCGGCCGTCTGGCCGCCTGCGGCGGTCGCCATCTCAGGCGGCCGATGTTGATCAGGATGCCGGTGCCGGCCAGCGACATCACGAGACTCGATCGGCCGGCCGACATGAACGGCAGCGCGAGGCCGGTGGTCGGCATGAGACCGAGCGTCACCGCCATGTGCATGAAGGCGGTGAGCCCGATCGTCGCCGTGAGGCCGACCGCGAGGTACCGCCCGAACGGGTCGGCCGTGGTCCGGGCGATCCGGAGCCCGAGCCATACGAAGGTCGCGTACAGCGCCGCGATGACGCAGACGCCGAGGAAGCCCCACTCCTCGCCGATCGTGCTGAACAGGAAGTCGGAGTACGCGTACGGCAGGTAGCCGAGCTTCTGCTGTCCTTCGCCGAAGCCCACGCCGAACAGCCGGCCCGAGCCGATGCCGAGGAGGGATTGGTGGATCTGGAACCCGCCCTCGAGGCTGCCCTCGCCGGGGTTGAGGAAGGTGAGCAGACGGGCGAGCCGATACTGCGCGTCACGAATCTGGTGAAAGAGCAGCAGGACCCCGGCCGCGGCGAGCAACACGAAGTGGCCGATCTTGGCGCCCGCCGCGAACAGCACCACGCCGCCAAGCAGGGCGACAACCGTCGCCATCGACAGGTTCGGCTCCAGCAGGATGAGCAGCGAGACCAGACCGAGCACCACGAGAAACGGCAGGACGCCCTTCTTGAAGCTCCGGACCTGCTCCCCCTTCTTCGAGGCCAGCATGGCGCACCAGATCACGACGGCCAGGCGCGCCAGCTCCGACGGCTGGAAATTGAACGGACCGAGGTCGATCCAGCGGCGGGCGCCGTTGATCGACGGCGCGACCGCCCGGGTGAACGGCAGGAGCGGGACGGCGAGCAGCGCGAGCGCGATGCCGAGGACCGGCCAGGCCCACTCGCGCCAGCGCCAGTAGTCCAGCCGGGAGAGCACGACCAGCAGCACCCCCCCGACCATCGCGCCGCCGACCTGCCGGAGCGCGAGCGCGGCGCCGGCGTT
>DASUAH010000140.1:0-9400 GCA_035763885.1 Gemmatimonadales bacterium | reverse complement strand
GACCAGAAGGAGCGCAGGATGATCAACGCGGACGACAACCTCCGCCCGATCTTCGGCGGCAGGTCCCGCGTCTCGATGTTCGACATGACCAAGATGGTCAGCAAGCACCTCAGCTGACCCCGGCCGTTCGCACCAGGAGGGCGCCCCCGCCGGGGCGCCCTTTGCGTTATTATCCCCGCCCTATGGCGGGCGAATACATCTTCACCATGCGCGACCTCAGGAAGGTCGTGCCCCCAAACCGCGAGATCCTGAAGGGCATCAATCTCGCCTTCTACCCGGGCGCCAAGATCGGCGTGCTGGGCCCCAACGGCGCGGGCAAGTCCACCCTGCTCCGCATCATGGCCGGCGTGGACCACGATTTCGCCGGCGACGCCCGCCCGCTCCCGGGCGTCAAGATCGGCTACCTGCCCCAGGAGCCGCGGCTCGATCCGACCAAGGACGTCCGCGGCAATGTCGAGGACGGCGTCGCCCACCTCCGCAAGCTGCTGGACGACTTCAACACGCTCAGCGCGAGATTCGCGGAGCCGATGAACGACGCCGAGATGAACCGCCTGCTCGAGAAGCAGGGGAATCTCCAGGAGCGGATCGACGCGCTCGGCCTCTGGGAGCTGGACCACAAGATCGACCTCGCGATGGACGCGCTCCGGCTCCCGCCGGGCGACGCCGACGTCACCATGATTTCCGGCGGCGAGCGGCGCCGCGTCGCGCTTTGCCGGCTGCTGCTCTCGGAGCCGGAAATGCTGCTCCTCGACGAGCCGACGAACCACCTCGACGCCGAGAGCGTGTGGTGGCTCGAGCGGTACCTCGCCGAGTTCAAGGGCACCGTCGTGGCCGTGACGCACGACCGCTATTTCCTCGACAACGTCGCCGGCTGGATCCTGGAGCTGTACCAGGGAGCCGGGATTCCGTGGGCGGGCAACTACTCCTCCTGGCTGGAGCAGAAGCAGAAGCGGCTCGCGCAGGAGGAGAAGCAGGCCTCGGCCCGGCAGAAAACGCTCCAGCGCGAGCTCGAATGGGTGCGCATGGCGCCGCGCGCGCGGCAGGCCAAGAGCCGGGCCCGCATCACCCGGTACGAGGAGCTGCGGGAGCAGGCCGAGCGGCAGACCGAGGGCAGCGCCGAGATCCTGATCCCCGTCCCCCAACGGCTGGGCGACGAGGTGGTGATCGCGAGGGATCTCGCCAAGGGATTCGGCGACCGGCTCCTCTTCGAGCATCTGGACTTCTCGCTTCCGCGGGGCGGCATCGTCGGCGTGATCGGGCCGAACGGGGCGGGCAAGACGACGCTCTTCCGGATGATCACGGGAGAGGAGCAGCCCGACGCCGGCGAGCTGATCGTGGGCCGGACGGTGCAGCCTGCCTACGTGGACCAGAGCCGTGACTCGCTGCAGGGCGACCATACGGTGTACCAGGAGATCTCCGGCGGGCAGGACACGCTCGAGTTCGGCCGGCGGCAGGTCAACGCGCGCGCGTACTGCGCCGGGTTCAACTTCCGGGGCGCGGACCAGCAGAAGAAGGTGGGCGACCTCTCCGGCGGCGAGCGGAACCGGCTTCACCTCGCCAAGCTCCTCAAGAGCGGCGGCAACCTGCTGCTGCTGGACGAGCCGACCAACGACCTCGACGTGGACACGCTGCGCGCGCTGGAGGACGCCCTGCTCGGCTTCGCCGGCTGCGCCGTCGTGATCAGCCACGACCGCTGGTTTCTCGACCGGATCGCGACGCACATCCTGGCCTTCGAGGGCGACAGCGAGGTGGTCTGGTTCGAGGGCAACTACCACGAGTACGCGGCCGACCTCAAGCGGCGCAAGGGCGTGGACGCGAGCCAGCCGCATCGGATTCGCTACAAGAAGCTGGTGCCGCGGTGAGCGGTGACCGCTTACCGCCCGTCGCTGATCCGGTTTACTTTGGCGCATGCTGACCCAGCAGACCCGCGTGCCGTACCTGCCCGCCCGCATCGAAGGCCTCGCCGCCGTCGCGATGAACCTGTGGTGGAGCTGGAACCGCGAGGCCCGCGGCCTCTTCCGCTCCATGGACCAGCAGCTCTGGCACCGGGTCCGCCACAACCCGCTGGACTTCCTCTGCCGGGTGGACCCGGCGCGCATCGCGGCTTCGGCGAGCGACAGCGACTTCCTCCGCTGCTACGACGAGGTCATGGCGCGCATGCACCACGATCTCACCACGACCGACACCTGGTTCGCCAACCGGTACCGGGACCTCGACGGACGGCCGGTGGCCTATTTCTGCGCCGAGTTCGGGCTGCACGCGTCCGTGCCGATCTACTCCGGGGGGCTCGGCGTTCTCGCCGGCGACCACTGCAAGGCCGCGTCGGATCTCGGCGTGCCGATGGTGGGCGTCGGGCTCCTCTACATGAAGGGGTACTTCGACCAGCGGCTCCGCCTCGACGGGTGGCAGCAGGACAGCGACGAGGAGTACGACGTGACGCGCACGCCGCTCGAGCCGGTCCGCGGGCGCGGTCGCGAGCCCTTCCTCGCCGTCGTCGAGACCGCGGGACGGCCGGTGCAGGTGCGCGCCTGGCGCATGATGGTCGGCCGGGTGCCGGTCTACCTGCTCGACACCAATCTCGAGGCCAACCATCCCGAGGACCGCGGCCTGATGAACAAGCTGTACGCCGGGGGGCCCGAGCTCCGGCTGCGGCAGGAGTGGATCCTCGGCGTGGGCGGGGTGCGGGTCCTGCGGGCGATGAGCATCACGCCGGCCGTCTGGCACGCCAACGAGGGCCATGCGGCGTTCATGATGGTGGAGCGGCTGCGTGAGCTGGCGGCCGGCGGCGCGCCGTTCGCCGACGCGCTTCACAAGGTCCGCGCAGCGAGCATCTTCACCACCCACACGCCGGTCCCGGCGGGCCACGATGCCTTCCCCGTAGAGCTGCTCGAGGAGTGCAGTGGACCGGTGTGGGAGTCGCTCGGCGTGGACCGCGGGACGTTCTTCCGGCTGGGCGAGCACCCGTCGCTCCCCGGCCAGTTCCACATGACGGTGATGGCGATCCGCGGCTCGGCGCGGGTGAACGGGGTCTCGCGCCAGCACGGGCAGTTGTCCCGCCATCTGTGGCGCGACCTGTGGCCCAACCGGCCCTGGGAGGCGGTGCCCGTGGGGCACGTCACCAACGGCGTGCACCTGCGCACCTGGATGGCCAGCCCGATCATGAATCTGCTGGACGAGCGGCTCGGCCCCGGCTGGATCGATCGCAAGGACGACCCGTCCCTCTGGGACAACGTCTGCACCCTGGATCACCAGCAGCTCTGGGACGCGCACGTCCGGCTGAAGGCGGTCCTGCTGGACCACGTGCGGGAGGACGCGCGCCACCGGTTCTCCGGGCAGCACAAGGAAGCGGCGCAGGTGGTGGGAGCGGGCACGCTGCTCGACCCGCAGGCGCTCACCATCGGGTTCGCGCGCCGCTTCGCGACCTACAAGCGGGCGAACCTGATCTTTCGCGATCTCGAGCGGCTGCGGCGGCTCCTGACCAACGAGCGCCGGCCGGTGCAGATCGTTTTCGCGGGCAAGGCCCACCCGGCCGACAATCCGGGCAAGGAAGTGCTCCAGAGCGTCTACCAGTTCACCCGGGACCCGGCCTTCGAGGGGCGCGTCGCGTTCCTGGAGGACTACGACATGCACCTGGCCCACCTGCTGGTGCAGGGCACCGATCTCTGGGTGAACCTCCCGCGGGTGCCGCTCGAGGCTTCCGGCACCAGCGGGATGAAGGCGGCGCTCAACGGCGTGCCGCAGCTCAGCACCCTCGACGGGTGGTGGAAGGAGGGCTACGACGCCCTCGCCGGCTGGGCGATCCCGGCCGCGCCCGAGGCGATGGACGCCGACGAGCACGACGCCGACCAGTTCTACCGCCTGCTCGAGGAGCAGGTGGTTCCCCTTTTCTACACCAGGGACTCCCACGGAGTCCCGCTGGGTTGGGTGGAGAAGATGCGCTACGCGATTCGCCTCGCCGGCGCGCGCTTCACCGCCCGCCGGATGATGCAGGACTATGTCCAGGAGCACTACGCCCCCGCGATCCGCGGCCACTCGGCCGCCGACGACCCTCCCACGGCCTGAGACCGCCGAGGTGGCCGGCCGGCAACTCGCAGCAGCACCCTCGCCGCCGCTGGTCAACTCGCGCGGCGACCCGGTCACCGTGGTCCACCTGACCGCGGAATACCTCCCCTTCGCGCGCACCGGCGGGCTCGCCGAGGCGGTGACGGGTCTCGCGAACTTCCAGCACGCGGGCGGACTCCCCACCGCCGTGCTGATGCCGCTGTACCGCACGGTGCGGGAAGAGGCCCCCGACCTCGAGCCCGTGGGCCAGCCGTTCCGCGTTCCGCTCGGAGCGCGGGCCGAGGAGGCCCGACTCTTCCGGGTGGCCGGGCGGACCAGGGGCCCCCAGGTCTATTTCCTCGAGCACCTCGAGTACTTCAACCGCGCGGGCATCTACGGCGAGGGCGCGTCGGACTACCCGGACAACGCCCGCCGGTTCGCGTTTCTCGCGCTCGCCGCCTGCCTCGCTCTGCCCCGGGTGGCGTCGGGGCCCCTCATCCTCCACGCGCACGACTGGCATACGGCGCTCGCGCCGGTCTACCTGCGCACCGTGCTCTCGGGCGAGCCGTGGGCGCGAGAGGCCTACGCCGTGGTATCCATCCACAATCCCGGCTATCAGGGGCACTTCGCGCCCGAGGCGATGTCCGAGCTCGGCCTCCCGCCGGAGCTCTACAACTGGCGGCAGCTGGAGTGGTACGGCAAGGTCAACTTCCTGAAGGGAGGCCTCGCGTTCACCGACTCCGCCGTGACCGTGAGCCCGACGCAGGCGGCCGAACTCCGCACGCCCGGCGGCGGGTTCGGACTGCACGCGATGTTCGTGGACCTCGGCGAGCGCCTGGTCGGCATCCTCAACGGCATCGACCAGCGGGTGTGGGATCCCTCGCAGGACACCCAGATCACGGCCCGCTATTCCGCCGATCAGCTCCAGGGCAAGCAGCGCTGCAAGGGGGCGCTCCAGCGCTCCTACGGCCTTCCGCAGCGCAAGAAGGTGCCCCTGCTCGGGATGACCGGCCGGCTGGTCACCCAGAAGGGGCTCGACCTCATCTTCCGGAGCTGGCGGCTGCTGGGCCACGAGGCCCAATTCGTCTTCCTCGGCGGCGGCGAGCCGCGCTACGAGCAGGCGCTGGTAGACCTCGCCTCCGCCGCGCCCCACCGGATCGGTGTGCAGCTCGACTTCACCGACCGGCTCGAGCACCGCCTGATGGCGGGGGTGGACATGTTTCTCATGCCCTCGCTGTACGAACCCTGCGGTCTGACGCAGATGCGCGCGCAGCGATACGGCGCGCTGCCGATCGCGCGCCGGGTGGGCGGCCTCGCGGACACGATCGAGGATGGCGTGACCGGGTTCCTGTTCGACGCGTACGACGCGGAGGCGCTCGAGGCGGCGGCGTTCCGGGCCCTCGACGCCTTCGCGAACACGGCACGGTGGACGGCCATGATGCGCGACGCGATGGCGCGCGACTTCAGCTGGGAGCGGTCGGTCGCCGCCTACACCGACGTGTATCGCCGGGTCGCCGCCGCGGCCCCCCGCGCGTGAGCGCCCGCATGGACTTCGTGCTGATGCTGCACAGCCACCTGCCGTACGTGCTCAACCACGGCCGGTGGCCCCACGGCAGCGACTGGATCTGCGAGGGGGCGATCGACACCTATCTCCCCCTGCTGGAGGTGCTGCGCGCCCTCCAACGCGAGGGGGTCGAGGCGCCGGTGACCCTGGGCTTCACGCCGGTGCTCGCCAACCAGCTCGCCAACCCGCTCTTCGCCCGCGAGCTCGAGACCTTCCTCGCGCAGCGGCTCCAGGCCTGCGACGAGGCCCAGGCCCGGCTGCCGGCCGCGGGCGACGCGCAGCTCGTCCCGCTGGTCCGGTTCTGGCGCGAGCGGCTCAGCCGCCTGCGCGATCTCTTCCGCGAGGTGAACGGCAACCTGGTCGCCGCGTTCCGCGAGCTGGAGGCGGCCGGCCGCCTCGAGATCGTCGGCTCGGCAGCCACCCACGGCTTTCTTCCGCTCCTCGCGCGCGACGAGAGCATCCGGCTCCAGCTGGCGGTCGGCGTGGCCGAGCACCGGCGGCTCTTCGGCCGCGCGCCGGTGGGCTGCTGGCTGCCCGAGTGCGCCTACCGCCCGCGGGGGCCGTGGCACCCGTGGCCCACCGCCCCCCGCACGGGGATCCGGCGCGGCATCGAGGAGCACCTCGCCGACGCGGGGTTGCGCTACTGCTTCGTGGACTCCCACCTCGCGGCCGCGGGCCGGCCGCTCGGCGTGTACGGGGACCCGGTCACCGGACCGCGCGAGGCACACGACGGCCGGGCGATCGACGAGCGGACCCTGCGCTCGCCCTACCTGGCCTACCGGGTCTCACCGGCGCGGGGGGCCCAGGCGGTCGTCGCCTACGTCCGCGACCCCCGGGCGTCGATGCAGGTGTGGAGCCGGCAGGAGGGCTACCCCGGCGACGGCCGGTATCTCGAGTTCCACAAGATCCGCTGGCCCGGCGGGCTCAAGCTCTGGCGCGTGACCGGCGGCGACGTGGACCTGGGCGGCAAGGAGCCGTACGATCCCGCGGCCGCCCGCGCTGCGGCGGCAGGACACGCTCACCATTTCGCCGACCTCCTCGCCGACGTCTCCGCCACCCGGTCGCCGGGCGTCGAAGGGGTCGTCGTCGCGCCGTTCGATACCGAGCTGTTCGGGCACTGGTGGTTCGAGGGTCCCGATTTCCTGGGCGACGTATACCGGCAACTCACCCGGCGCGCGGAGGTGCGTCCGGCGACCGGCGCGCGTCACCTGGCCGAGCACCCGCCGCGCACGGCGATCCGGCTGCCCGCCGGCACCTGGGGAGCCAACGGGGACTTCTCGATGTGGCTCGGCGATGCGGTCGCCTGGACCTGGGAGCGGCTCTGGCCGCTGGAGCAGCGGTTCTGGGACGTCGCGCCGGACTGGCTGCACGCACCCGCCGCAGGGCCCGTGCTGGCCGCTGCCGCTCGCCAGCTGCTCCTCGCCCAGGCGTCCGACTGGCAGTTCATCATCTCCACCGGACATGTGACCGACTACGCCGTGCGCCGCCTGCACCGGCACTGCGACGATGCCGACCGGCTGCTCGACACCCTGGCGCCTGGTGGCACGCCGGAGGCGGGCTGGCAGCTCGCCGAGGAGCTCGACCGTCGCGACCAGGTGTTCCCCGACCTGCTCCCGGCGATTGCAGCGGTGCTGAACGGCACGCGCTCGATTGCGCTGAGCTGAGTCGATGCAGCCGATCCGCTTCGTGTTCGGCCTGCATCTGCATCAGCCGGTCGGGAACTTCGATCACGTCTTTCGCCAGCACCTGGACGACGTCTATCAGCCGCTGCTCGACCGCCTGGAGCAGGGCGGCTTCCTGCCGGCCGTCCTGCACCTCTCGGGGCCGCTGCTCGAGTGGCTCGACGCGAACGCGCCCGCGTATCTCGATCAGCTCGGCCGGCTGGCAAGCGACGGCCGGGTCGAGCTCCTGCTCGCGGGCTTCTACGAGCCGGTGCTCGCCTGCCTGCCCCGCGAGGATCGGATCGAGCAGATCGCCTGGCTCCGAGAGGCGCTGCGCCGCCGCCTCGGCGCCGAGGCGCAGGGCCTGTGGCTCACCGAGCGGGTGTGGGAGCCCGAGCTGGCCGCCGATCTCGCCGACGCCGGTGTGCGCTACGCGCTGGTGGACGACCGCCACTTCCTCGTCACCGGGTTCACCCGCGAGCAGCTCCACGCGCCCTACTCGACCGACGCCGGCGGCAAGCGCGTGGCCCTGTTTCCCATCGACGAGCGCCTGCGCTACCTGATTCCCTTCCGGCCGCCCGAGGAGACTGCCGCCTACCTGCACGACCTCCGGGCGCGGGGACACCGCCTGGCCGTGCTGGCGGACGACGGCGAGAAGTTCGGGGGCTGGCCGGGCACCAAGGAGTGGGTGTACGACCGCGGGTGGCTCGACCGGTTCATGGCGACGATCCGGGCCCAGGTGGAGCGTGGGGAGGTGCGCCTCAGCACCTTCGCCGAGGCGCTGCAGGAAGTGCCGAGCGGCGGGATCGCCTATCTGCCGACGGCCTCCTACCGGGAGATGGAGGCGTGGTCGCTGCCGCCGGACGCCGCGCTCCGCCTCGCGCGGCTGGAGCGCGAACTGGGGGAGGAGCGGCTCGCGGGCCCCGACGGGGCGCTGGTGCGGGGGTCGCACTGGCGCCACTTCCTCGTCAAGTACAGCGAGTCGAACCGGATGCACAAGAAGATGCTGGCACTGTCGGCGCTCTGCCGCCGGGCCGGCAATCCGGCGGACGCGCGCCGCGCCATCGGCCGCGCGCAGTGCAACGACGCCTACTGGCACGGGGTGTTCGGCGGCCTCTATCTGCCCCACCTCCGCGAGGCGATCTGGCGCAACCTCGCGGAGGCGGAAGCCCGCCTCCGGCGGGGCGAGCGCACGGGGTGGGAGGTCCTCGACCTCGATGGCGACGGCCACGAGGAAATCTGGATCCACTCCGACTGCTTTTCCGCGGTGGTGAGCCCGTGGCGCGGGGCAGCCCTCGAGGAGTACACGCTGTTCCGCACCGGTATCAATTACGCGGGCACCCTGACGCGGCGGGTCGAGGCGTACCACGTCACCGCGCTCGAGCGCCAGGCCGCAGCGGCCAACGCGGCCGAGGGCACGCCCAGCATCCATGATATCGAGGACGGGATCCGGCTGGACGAGCGTCCGCCGGTCGATGCGGAGGACCGGGCCCTGCTGCTGGACCGGGTGCTCGCGGCGGGGGTCTCGCTCGAGGCGTACGCCCGCGCCGACTACCTGCCGATCCGCTCGTGGGCTCGCGTGCCAGCGACGTACGGGATCGAGCGCACCGGCGAGTGCGTGGAGCTGCGCTGCTCCCTGATCGGGGAGGGACCGGGCGGCGCGCTCGCGAAGACGCTTCGCTTCGAGCCCGACGGACGGGTGACGGTGACGTACGCCTGGGACCGGAGCATGGCGGACGACGGCGACGTCTTCGCGCCGGAGCTGTCCCTGTTCCGGCCGCTCGCGCTGTGCTGCGACCCCGAGCCCGACCTCTGGACCTACCCGATCGAAACTATCGCCAAATCGGAGCGCGGGCTCGATCGCACCCTGCAGGGCGAGTCGCAGACGCCGCGGTGGCCGGTCCGGCTGGGCGCGGCCCGACTCGAGCTCGCGCCCCGCTAGTCAGCCCGCCGCGCCGGCCGCCCGGGGCCGATCTTGCCCTCACTCCTGCCCCTGACGTACTGGTAGATCGCGTCGAGTTTCTCGTCCTCCACCAGACCGGTCCAGTTTGGCATGCCCCGCGCCACCCGGCTGCCGTGTACCACCCGGTCGTACTCGGCCCGATCCACCTTGCCGCTGCGGAAGCTCTCGATG
>DASUAH010000139.1:0-9904 GCA_035763885.1 Gemmatimonadales bacterium | reverse complement strand
GCCCGCGCCGACCGCGACCGCGTCGAATCCGGCGCGGAGCCAGTGCACGTACTCGCGGGCCGCGGGTCCCGACACCCAGCGCGAGCGGCCGGAGGAATCGGCGATCCGGAAGTCGACGCTGGTCGCGAGCTTCAGGGCGACGAAGGGACGCGACGATACCGCGAGGGCATGGAGAAACGCGGCGTTCTGCGCGGCCGCCCGCTCGGCCAGCAAGCCGATCTCCACCCCCACGCCCGCCGCCCGCAGGCGGGCGGCACCGCCGGCCGCCACGGGATCGGGATCGGCCAGCGCGGCGACGACCCGCCGCACCCCGGCGCCGATGACGGCGTCGGCGCACGGCGGCGTCTTGCCCTGGTGGGCACATGGCTCGAGCGTGACCACCAGCGTGGCGCCGCGCGCCCGGTCACCCGCCGCCGCCAGCGCCGCCGCCTCGGCGTGCGGCCCGCCGTACTCCGCGTGCCAGCCTTCGCCGAGCACCTCACCGCGGCGGTCGAGCAGGACGGCGCCCACGAGCGGGTTGGGATGCACACGCCCCCAGCCTCGCCAGGCGAGGTCGAGGGCGCGCGCCATCGCCTCTCGCTCGTCCAATCGCTACAACCCGAGCGTCAGGCCGGCCGCGGCAAAGAATCGGCCGCTCGCGGGATCGAAGTCCTGGAACACGGTGGCGATCCCCTGGTCCTTGCCGAACTGATACCCCGCCTCCGCCACGATGCGCACGTAGCTGAAGTCGAGCCCGGCGTTCACGAACCCCATGGTTCGCGACGTGGACAGGTCGAGGTCGATCGGCGCCGCCGGAAGGCCGCTGAACGGGTCGCGGAAGCGGATATTGGCCTCGCCGTCGTACCAATCCTGTCCCAGACCGGCCGCGAGGGCCAGCACCGACAGTCGCTTGCCGACGCTCGCGCGCAGGTTCCAGGCCTGCACGTCGGCGGCGTAGGCATAGTCGTCGCCTGCGTTGACGTCGCCGTAGCGTACGCGAGGGACGCTGCGCCGCATGAGGCTCACCGACAGGGCGGGGAGCGTACCGCCGTCGAAGAGACTCACGCGCCCGCCGACGCCGAAGCCGAGCGCCACGCTTCCGATGCTCGTCGCGCTCGAATCCACCTCGAGACCGTTGACGATATCGGTCGGCAGGAGCTGCGCCGAACCGAGCAGATCGAGACCCACCGCGCTGGAGCCGCCCAGCACGCCGACCGCGGCCTCGAGCAGCGGCGACGGGAAGAACAGCTCCTCGTCCTTGCCCACGACCGCCGTCGAGCCGTCGTAGGCCAGGTCGGGCAGCACGACCTCGGTCGCGTTCACCCGACCGGTGATCGCGAAGCGGCCCAGTCCGCCGAGGGACCCCTGGCGGCCCAGCACGGGATTGCCGCCGCTGGTCAGCAGTCCGACGACCGGGTGAAAGGCGCGGGTGCCGTCCACCGCGGCATTGCAGACGTTGCGGGTCTGCGAGAGCCCGGCGTAGGGCTGGCATTCTGCGTTCTGGGCGGCGAGCGGCGCGGCGAGGGCGAGCGCGACTGCGAGAGGGAGCGTGAGTGACAGCTGGCGCATGGCAGTGCCTCGACGTTAGCGGGCGAATCGCACGGCTCGCGAGCCATGCCGAACCTCGCCCATGACCCATGTCGTGACCCCGTCCGCACGCGCGGCCTCCCGAGCGGCCCCGACGGCGTCCGGGGGCAGGACCGCGATGAGACCCACGCCGAGATTGAAGACGTCCCGCATCTCGTCGATGCTGATCCCGCCCGCGTCCTGCAGAAACCCGAAGAGCGGTGGCAGCGCCCAGGAGGAAGGATCGACCACCGCCTCACACGACTCGGGCAATATCCGGACCAGATTTCCGCCAATGCCGCCGCCGGTAATGTGCGCCAGGCCATGCACCTGGCGCAGCACCGGGGTGACCGCCGCGGCGTAACTGCGGTGAACTGCAAGGAGAGCGTCGGCGACCGTGACGCCAAGATCGCCGAGCGGATCGTGGATGCCGAGCTGCATCCGGTCGAACACGATCTGCCGGGCGAGCGAGTAGCCGTTGGTGTGCAGCCCGGTGGAGGCGTAGCCGAGGAGCACGTCTCCGGCTACGATGCGGTCGCCGTGGATCGCCTCGTCTTCTTCCACCACGCCGACGATGGTGCCGGCGAGGTCGAACTGTCCCGGCTGGTAGAGGCCCGGCATCTGTGCGGTCTCGCCGCCCGCGAGCGCCATCCGGTGGGCCCGGCAGCCGCGGGCGACTCCCTCCACGATCCGCGCGATCTCCTCCGGCCCGATCCCGGCACCCGCGACGTAGTCCATGAATGCGATGGGGGCGGCGCCGTGCGCCAGGATGTCGTTCACGCTGTGGTTGACCAGATCCTCGCCGACGGAGTCGAGCCGGCGGGCCTGCAGCGCCACGAGCACCTTGGTGCCCACGCCGTCGGTGCTGAGCACCAGGACCGGCCGGCGCATGCCGGGGGGCACGCGGACCATGCCGCCGAACGCGCCCACCCGGCCCACCGACAGCGGGGTGCGCGTGCCGGCCACGAGGCGGCTGATGCGCTCCTTGGCGTCGGCGGCGGCGGTGAGATCCACGCCGGCCTCGGCGTAGGCAGCCGGACGGCCGGCCGGCCGGCCGGCCGGGTCCACCCGCCCCGGTCGGGGCTCGCCAGCCGTCATAACTGCTCCGCCAGCACTACGTGGGTGAGGTCGCGGAACAGGCGGACGCGGCGCTGTACATCAATGAGGCCGACGTTCTCGAACCCGCGGATGCCGAAGTGCGAGACGGCAAACGACCCCATGGCGGCGCCAAAGACCATCGCGCGGCGCAGATTGTCCGCGCTGGTGTCGGCGGTGCGGGCGATGTAGCCCATGAACCCGCCGGCGAACGCGTCGCCCGCGCCGGTGGGGTCGAACACCTCCTCGAGCGGGAACGCGGGAGCGTAGAAGGTCCGGCCCGGCTCCATGAGCATCGCCCCGTGCTCGCCCTGCTTGATGACCACCCGGGAGGGGCCGCGGGTGAGGATCCAGCGGGCCGCCCGATGGATGTTCCAGTCGCCCGAGAGCTCGCGGGCCTCGCTGTCGTTCACCATCAGCACGTCCACCCGCCGGAGCAGCGAGAGCAGCGCGTCCTTCTTGCTCTGGATCCAGTAGTTCATCGTGTCGCACACGACGAGCTCCGGCCGCGCGATCTGCTCCAGCACGCCGAGCTGCAGCTCCGGATCGATGTTGCCCAGGAACAGGTACTTCGCCGAGCGGAAGCCGTCGGGCAGCTTGGGCTGGAAATTCGCGAACACGCCGAGCCGCGTCTCCAGCGTCTCGCGGTGCTGGAGGTCGTAGGAGTACTTCCCCTTCCAGCGGAAGCTCTCGCCGTCGGCGTGCTCCACGCCCGACCAGTCGATGCCCCCGGGTGCGAGCCGCTCCAGAGCGTCCACCGGGTAGTCGCGGCCAACCACACCCACGACCTTCACCGGGTGCAGGACGGCGGCCGCGATGCTGAAGTAGACGGCGGAGCCGCCGAGGGCGTCGGCGGTCTCGCCGAACGGGGTGTAGATCGAGTCGAGGGCGACGCTGCCGACGACGAGCAGGCTCATTCGGTCACATCCGGTCCGGGGCGGAGATGCCGAGGATCGAGAGGGCGTTGGCGAGCACGATGCGCGCGGCCCGCGCCAGCAGCAGCCGGGCCTGCTCGGTGGCGGGGCCTTCCGGGGCCCCCACCGCGCGGGTGTGATGGTACCAGCCGTGCACCAGGGTCGCCAGCTCCTCGAGGTAGGCCGTGATGCGGTGCGGCTCCCGCTCGCGCGCGGCCTTCTCCACGACCTCCGGCAGCACCGCCAGCTTCTTGAGCAGCTCGACATCCTGCGGCGCCGGAAGCGCGGCAGGGTCGAGCTCCCCCGTCACCGTGTCGGGCGCGCGTCCAGCCGTGCGGAAGATGCCGCTCAGCCGGGCGTGCGCCATCTGCACGTAGAACACTGGATTCTCGTCGGTCTGCTTCTTGGCCAGGTCGACGTCGAACGGCAGCGGCGAGTCGTGCCGCCGCATGAGGAAGAAGTACCGCGTCGCGTCGGTGCCGACCTCGTCGATCAGGTCGCGGAGCGTGACGAACTCTCCCGACCGCTTCGACATCTTCACCTCTTCCCCGCCGCGCACGACCTTCACCAGCTGGATGAGGCCGACCTCGAAGAACTCCGGCGGATAGCCGAGCGCACTCAGCACCGACCGCATCCGCGGGACGTAGCCGTGGTGGTCGGCGCCCCACACGTCGAACACCCGGTCGAACCCGCGGGCCCGCTTGTTCACGTGGTACGCGATGTCGGGCACCAGGTACGTCAGGGTCGCGTCGCTCTTCCGGAGCACCCGATCCTTGTCGTCGCCGAACAGCGTGGTGCGGAGCCAGAGCGCGCCGTCGCGCTCGTAGCTGAGCCCCTTCTCCGCCAGCAGCACCAGCGTTTCGTCCACCAGCCCCCGGTCGTAGAGCGACTGCTCGGAGGTGTGGACGTCGAAGTGCACGCCGAAGTCGGCCAGGTCGCGGTCCTGCTCGAGCCGCTGCATGCGGAGCGCGAGCGCGCGGCACTGCCGGACCCCCTCTTCGGCCGGCAGGTCGGCGAAGTCGCGACCCTTCTCGCGGAGAACCTGCTCGGCGGCCTCCTGCAGGTAGACGCCGTGGTAGCCGCCTTCCGGAATCTCGGCTCGCCGCCCGAGGGCCTGCTGCACCCGCGCCCACAGCGAGAGCGCGAGCTTGTCGATCTGGGCGCCGGCGTCGTTGATGTAGAACTCGCGGGTGACGGAGTGGCCCGTCCACTCGAGGAGCGACGCGACCGCATCGCCGTAGGCAGCGCCGCGTCCGTGGCCCACGTGCAGCGGACCGGTGGGATTGGCCGACACGAACTCGACGTTCACCCGGAGCCCGACGCCGAAATCGCTCTGGCCGTACGCCCGCCCGGACTCGAGGATGCGGCGGATGGTGTGCGCGAGCGCGTCCTGGGCGAGCCAGAAGTTGATGAAGCCGGGGCCGGCGACCTCGGTCCGCTCGACCACCCCGGGCGGAAGCCGAAGCTCGGCGAGCACCCGCGCCGCGAGGGCGCGGGGGCTGGCCTTGAGCGGCTTGGCGAGGACCAGCGCCAGATTGGTCGCGAGATCGCCGTGGCCCCCCTCGCGGGGACGCTCCAGCACGAACTCCGCCGCCGGCGCACCGAGACGCTCCGCCACGCGCGCCAGCTCGCCGCGCAGCACCTCGCCGGCGCTCACTCGGCGGCCTTCTTCTTCGGGGCCGGCTTCTCCGCTTTCGGTTCGGCCGTGGGGGCGCTCTCGGCTCTCGCCTCGGCCTTGGGCTCGGCCTTGGCCGGCGCCTCGGGAGCCTCGGTCTTCCGGGGTCCCTTGCCGTCCTTGCCGTAGTCCGTGATGTAGAAGCCGCTCCCCCGGAACACGAGCCCCGCGCCCCCCGAGATTTTGCGGGTGGCAGGCCGCCCGCAGGTGGGGCACTTCGCCCGCGGGCGCCCGGTGATCTTCTGAAGCTTCTCGAACTCGTGCCCCGCGGGGCAGACGTACTCGTAGGTCGGCATGGTCTCGGCGAAGAAGGCTAACTCGAAACAGCCGTGAAGCTTAGCCCGGAACGGCTCCAGTCTCAAGTGAGCTTCGGGAGTGGCACCGCAAAGGCGCGAAGACGCGAAGAGCGCGAAGATGCCGCAGCCGCCGACGATGAGGTCGACGCGATAGCCGGCCCGGGCAACGTTCTTCGCGCTCTTCGCGTCTTCGCGGTTCACCAGCGAAAACAGGCGAGTCCACAGTTCCGCCGTTGTACCCAAAATGCCGAGACCTGAACAATTCAGCGATCCGTGGACTCGCCTTCGAGCGCCCGCAGCTCGGCCAGGACGCAAGGGTGAAGTTCCCCGAATGGGGAAGACATCACCACGTCATGCCCCGGCTATGCGGGCCGATACACGCCCCATACCCTGCGCAGCGCATCGCTGATCTCTCCCAACGTGGCCCGCGCGCGCACCGCGTCGATGATGGCCGGCATCAGGGGCGTCGTCCCCGCGGCGGCGTCTCCCACCGCCCGGAGCCCGGCCTCGGCCCGAGCCGCATCGCGGCGCGCCTTCACCTCGGCGAGCCGGGCCCGCTGGCGGGCCTCCAGCTCCGGGAAATCCGGGGTCTCGATCCGGGGCGGCGGCGCGTCCTCGGTAAACCGGTTGACGCCCACGACGGTCACCTCGCCCGCCTCCTGGGCCCGCTGCAGCTCGTACGCGCTCCGCGCGATCGCCTCCTGGAAGAACCCGCGCTCGATGGCCGCGGCGGCGCCGCCCATCGCGTCCACTTCCTCGATCAGCCGGCGCGCCTCATGCTCGATCCGGTCGGTGAGCGCCTCGACGTACCAGCTCCCGGCGAGGGGATCTACCACCTGTGCCACCCCGCTCTCGTAGCCCAGCACCTGCTGGGTCCGGAGGGCGAGCGTCGCGGACTCCGCGGTGGGCAGTGCCAACGCCTCGTCGTAGCCGTTGGTGTGGAGCGACTGGGTGCCGCCGAGGACGGCGGCGAGCGCCTGGTACGCGACCCGGACCACGTTGTTCAGCGGCTGCTGCGCCTGGAGCGTCACGCCGCCGGTCTGGGTGTGGAAGCGCAAGCGCGCCGTCTGGTCGTCGGCGCCGAAGCGCTCGCGCACCACACGCGCCCAGAGCCGCCGCGCGGCGCGGAACTTCGCGGCCTCCTCGAACAGGTCGTTGTGGCTCGCGAAGAAGAACGAGAGTCTCGGCCCGAACGCGTTGACATCCAGCCCGGCATCGACCGCGATCCGCACGTACTGCAGCGCATTGGCGAGGGTGAACGCGACCTCCTGCACCGCCGTCGCTCCCGCTTCGCGCATGTGGTAGCCGCTGATGGAGATGGGGTTGAAGCTCATCCGCTCGTCGGCCACGAAGCGGAAGATGTCGGCCACCAGCCGAAGCGACGGGCCCGCCGGAAAGATGTACGTCCCCCGGGCAACATATTCCTTGAGCACGTCGTTCTGCACCGTGCCGCTCAGTCGGGCGCGAGCGACTCCCTGTTCCTCCCCGGCGACCACGTACATCCCGAGCAGGATGGCCGCGGTTGCGTTGATCGTCATGGAGGTGGAGACCCGGTCGAGCGGGATCCCGCGGAACAGCAGGGCGAGGTCGTCGACCGTGTCGATCGCCACGCCCACCCGCCCGACCTCGCCCCGCGCCATCGGATGGTCCGAGTCGTAGCCCATCTGGGTGGGCAGATCGAATGCCACCGACAGGCCCATCTGCCCGGCCGCGAGCAGGTGGCGGAACCGCTCGTTGGTCTCCTCCGCCGTGCCGAAGCCGGCATACTGGCGCATGGTCCAGAGCCGCTCCGTATACATCCCGGGGTACACGCCCCGGGTGAACGGAAAACGGCCCGGCTCGCCAAGATCGCGCGCCGGGTCGCCCGCCCAATCGCCGGGGCCGTAGCTCCGCTTCACGACGCGGCGGCAGACACGGTGCCGCTCGGCCGCGCGCCCACCTCGCGGAGGACGTCGGCCACGAAGCCCACGTCGTGGCGGGATCCGATGACCAGCGGCGTGCGCTGGTGCAGCTCGCTGGGGACGATGTCCAGGATGCGCTCGGTGCCGTCGGTCGCGGAGCCCTCCGCCTGCTCGGCGATGAACGCCATCGGCGCAGCCTCGTAGAGCAGCCGCAGCTTGCCCCGCGGGTTCTTCGTGTCGGCCGGGTACAGGAAGATGCCGCCGGCGATGAGGTTCCGGTGGAAGTCAGCCACGAGCGATCCCACGTAGCGCGAGTTCTTCGGCTTCATGCGGTCGGGCAGATCACCCTTGAGACCGCGCACCGCGGCCTGCACCGGCTTGCTCCAGCGGCTGTAGTTGCTCTCGTTCACGCTGTAGTACTGCCCGGTGCGCGGGGTGATGATCCGCGAGCGGCAGAGCAGGAACTCGCCGATGGTGGGGTCGAGGGTGAAGCCATGGACGCCATCGCCGGTGGTGTAGACCAGCATCGTGCTCGAGCCGTAGATCACGTAGCCGGCCGCCGCCTGCTTGCACCCGGGCTGGAGCACGTCGGCCACGGTACCGCGCCCTTCCAGACTCACCCGGCGATAGACGCTGAAGATGGTCCCGACCGGCGCATTCACGTCGATGTTGGAGGACCCGTCGAGGGGATCGTAGAGAATGGTGTACTTGCCGGCGGGGTACTCGGGCGGGATCGGGATGATGTCGGCGTCTTCCTCGGACGCCATCGCACAGACCCGCCCGGTGTGCTTGAGACAGTTCTTGATGGTCTCGTTGGCGAAGACGTCGAGCTTCTGCTGCTCCTCGCCCTGCACGTTCACCGAGCCCATCCCGCCGAGGATATTCACCAGCCCGGCGCGCCGGATCGCCGCGGCGATGATCTTGCCCGCGAGCGCGACGTCGTAGAGCAGGTTGGACAGCTCGCCCGTGGCTTCCGGGTACTTGCTCTCCTGCTCGAGGATGAACTTCTCGATCGTGGTGACGGGCGTTGTTGGCAACACTCTCAGGCCCCCGGTTGGGCAAGCGGTGAGCGGTGAGCGGGCGTCACCCGGGCTGTGGGGCGCCCCGCCTACCGCTTTGCGCTCGTCAGTTCGCGGCTCGCTGTTTCTCCCCTCGCCTTCACCGTCATCGTCACGCCGTCCGTGGTCACGCTCACCACGCCATCCCGGTCGGTCCGGTAGATCGGGACCCCGCGCCGCCGCAGGCGGGCGAGCGCTTCCGGCGAAGGGTGACCGTAGGTGTTGGCGCCGACCGACACAACCGCCGCCTGCGGCCGCAGCTCGTCGAGCCAGGCGTCGCCGGTGGCGCCCCGGCTCCCGTGGTGGCCGACCTTGAGGAGCGACACCCGGCCGACGCGCCCGCGGAGGTGCTGCTCCACGGGAAGTCCTGCGTCACCGGAGAACAGCGCGCGGAAGGCACCGTACTCCACGAGCAGGACGACCGAGTCCTCGTTGAGGTCCTCTCCCCAACCGGCCCACGCGGTATCCGGGTGCAACAGCGCGAAGCGCACTCCGTCGATCGCGAACCGGTCGCCGGCCCGGCCGGGCCGCCAGGTGATGCCGGCGGCTGCCACCGCGTCCAGGAACCGCGTGTAGGCGGGGTCGTCGAACGGCGCCCCGGGCTCAACCACGACGCCGGCCCGGAACCGCTCGAGCACCGCCGCTGCGCCGCCGACGTGATCGGCGTGGGCGTGGGAGACCACGAGCGCCTCCACGCCGCGCGCGCGGTGCCGGGTGAGGAACGGGGCCACCACGCGGCGCCCCGCGTCTCCGCGTGCGGTGCGCGGGCCGGCATCCACCACCACGACGTGCCCCCCGGGCGTGTGGATGACCGCGCCGTCACCCTGGCCGACGTCGAGGAAATGTAACGTGAGCTGTCCAGACGGGTCAGCCGCGTAGCGCCCCAGCGGCCCGGCGAGCGCTACCCAGAGCGCCGCTGCCGCCGCCCATCCCCAGCGCCGAGCCGCCTCCAGGCGCGTGGCTCCGCCGCCGAGACCCCACAGCAGCGCAACCAGCGCGAGCAGCCATGGCGCCGCGGTGATCGGTCCCGGCTCGCTCACGATGTGACCACCGGGGACGCCCGCACCCGCACGCGCGAGCAGCTCCAGCCCATGCAGGGCCAGCCCCGCCCCGCCGGCCAGCGCCTCCGCGAACCCGCGCCAGAGCGGCCACGCCAGCAGGCTCGCCGCCACCGCGGGAACCGCGAGCGCCGCAACGGGAATGGCGGCGAAGTTGAGCCCGATCCCGATCATCGCCACCGTACCCAGCGCCAGCGCGGTGAGGGGGGCGGTGGCGAGCGTGGCCCCGACCGACGACGCGAGACAGCGCCAGCCCAGGCCGGCGCCGAGCGCCCGATCACTCCAGCGGGTGCACGTGGTAGCGCCCCAGAGGGCCGCCGCGGACAGCCAGCCACCCAGGTCGAGGATGGCCCAAGGATCCA
>DASUAH010000138.1:0-6608 GCA_035763885.1 Gemmatimonadales bacterium | reverse complement strand
GGCGAGCGAATCGAGCGCCGGGACGACGTCGGTCACGCCGTGCCATCCGCGGACGCGGATGTCGTGCGCGAGCCCGATGACCCGGGCGTTGATCGCGTCCGGGTCGCCGGGGGCGAAGGTCACGAGGAGTGCCGTGTCGCCGAGGGGCGTGACGACGACCGGGCCGCTCACCCGGCGAACGCCGTCACCGCGACGCCCTCGGTGAGGAAACGCGCGCGGACGGCGCGCAGCAGGGCGGCGGCGTGGGCGCCGTCGCCGTGCACGCAGAGCGACTCCGCGTTGACCCGGAGCTCGGTGCCGTCTGCGGCGGCGACCACGTGGTCCCGCACCAGGCGAACTGCGCGCTCCGCGACGACGCCCGCGTCGTCGAGCAGCGCGCCGGGACGGTCGCGCGGGAGCAGGGTGCCGTCGGGCGCGTAGCCGCGGTCGAGGAACGCTTCCGGCACCGGGCGCAGCCCGGCCGCCCGCGCCGCGTCCACCAGTGCGCTTCCCGCGAGCCCGAGGAGCGCGAGTCCCGGGTCCACGCGGCGCACCGCGTCGGCGATGGCGCCGGCGACCGCCGGCTCGCGCGCCGCGCGGCTGTAGAGCGCGCCGTGGGGCTTGACGTACCGGACTCGTGCGCCCTCCGCCGCGGCGCACGCCTGCAGCGCTCCGACCTGATAGAGCACGTACGCCGCGATCTCCTCCGGCGTCGCCGCGACCTCGCGTCGCCCGAAGCCGAGCAGATCGGGGTATCCCGGGTGAGCGCCGATCGCCACGCCGTGCCGGCGGGCGAGCGCGGCCGTCCGCCGCATCCGCACGGGGTCCCCCGCATGAAACCCGCACGCAATGCTGGCGGACGACACTAGCCCCAGCAGCTCGGCGTCGACACCGCGATCCCAGGTGCCGAACCCCTCCCCCAGGTCGGCGCTAAGGTCTACCTGAAACATGAGCTCTTTCCGTTGCGTAATGAAACGCAGCGCAGTCGACAAGCCCGACCATCAGCGGGCGCTCTCCGACGAGGTCCCCCATGTCGCGCAGGTACTGGCTCCGCATCGCCTTGGGCGCCTTGCTGGTCTTTGGCGCCGGGATGGCGTCCATCTCATTGTACCACAGGGGAGTACACACAGTCGAGACGCTCGCGACCACCAGCGAGCCGATCACCATTCCCCTGTCCATCATGCCCTTCCAGCTCGAGGGCGAGCGGATCGGTCGCATCCAGGAGATCCGGATCGATCGCGACCAGCCGGACCGCATTGCGGGCCTCGCGATGCGGGTTCGCCTGAGCGATTCGGGCGCCGCTGCCGGGCTCGCCGCCTGCGCGCTCACGGTGCAGAACCCGGGCACCGTTCGCCCCGATCCGAGCTTCCGCTGTGCCTCGCCGGCCGATTCCACCGCGGACTCCCTGGTCCCCTTCGGCGAGGTCCGGTTCGAGCCGGGAGGCGTCACCCGCGCGTTCCTCCTGCCGGCGGGTCTCGTCGCCGAGTGGCGCAACGCGCACGCGGAGATCGTCGCTGCCCCCGCCGAGGCGGGGTCGGCGGCCGAGTCGGCCCACCAGCACGCGCGCCGCGCGCGGGCCCGCACGCGGGCGCTGATCCACATCGATAACGACTCGGGCCGGCCCGTGCTGGAGCTGCGAGCCGACTCGACGGGCGCGAAGCTCCGGGTGCGCGATGACACTGGTCGGGACGTGCTATACCTGGACGCTGATTCGAGCGGTGCCCGGTTGATGGTGCGGGGCGATTCGGGGCGGCGCAAGCCGTAGCCGGATAGCGGGCAGCCGACCGCCGGTAGCATCTTCCAGCAGGGATCCAGTCGTTGTGCCAGGGCGTAATTGTCCGGCCGGGAACCATTTCGTCCCGTGCCGGCATTGATGCTACTGGACACTGGACCCCCCAGCCACATGCCCAACGAGCGCGCCACCGACATGACCTGGGCGGCGCCCGGTCCGGCTGCCGCCGGCACCCGGCGCTCGCCGCTGCGCCTTCTGCTCGCCGGCGCGGGGCTGGTCGCCCTGCTCGCCGCCGGCCGCGTGGTGGGCGGCTACGTGCTCCAGTTCGCTGCGTGGGTGGACTCGCTCGGGGCCGTGGGGCCGCTCGTGTTCATCGCCGGCTACGTGATCGCGTGCGTCGCGTTCATTCCGGGCTCCCTGCTCACGCTTGCCGCCGGCGCGATCTTCGGGTTCGGGCGCGGCGTGCTGTACGTCTTCGTCGGCGCCGCCATCGGCGCGTCCGCGGCGTTTCTGGTCGGGCGCTACGTCGCGCGGAGGCCGGTGGAGCGCCGCCTGGCGGGCAACCCGCGGTTTGCCGCGATCGACCGGGCGATCGCCCGGGAGGGGCGGAAGATCGTGACGCTGCTCCGCCTGTCGCCACTGTTCCCCTTCAACCTGCTCAACTACGCCCTGGGTCTGACCCAGGTGCGATTCGCCGACTACCTGCTCGCGATGGTGGGGATCCTGCCCGGCACGGTTCTCTATGTCTACTCGGGCAAGCTCGCGGGCGACGTCGCCGCGCTGGCCGGTGGCGTGGCGCCGGCGCGCGGCGCGGGGTACTGGGCGGTCCTCGGGCTCGGTCTGGCGGCGACGGTCGCGGTGACCACGATCGTCACCCGCGCGGCTCGTCGCGCCCTCGCGGAGGTGACGGATGGCCCTGAGGGTGCGGGTCGATAGCCCGCGCGAGACCGGGCCGCGGGTTCTCCTGGAGCCGGCCGACGACCACAACCGGCGCCTGCTGGACAACGTCCATCCGCCGACCTGGGCAAACCCCACGCCGCGGGACCGGTATCACCTGGTCGTGATCGGCGCCGGCACGGGCGGCCTCGTGAGCGCGGCCGCCGCCGCCGGCCTGGGCGCGAAGGTAGCGCTGGTGGAGCGCCACCTGATGGGGGGCGACTGCCTCAACGTCGGATGCGTGCCGTCCAAGGGCGTCATCCGGGCGGCCCGGGCCTGGCGCGAGGCCGGGACGGCGCGTGAGACCTTTGGCGGTCCGGCCGTGGCGGGCGCGGGGGACTTCGCCGCCGCCATGCAGCGGATGCGGCGGATTCGGGCGGACATCAGCCGGGTGGATGCCGCGCCGCGGTATCGCGATCTCGGCGTGGACGTGTTCCTCGGACCCGGCCGGTTCATCGCTCCCGATGCGGCCGAGGTGGACGGTGCCATTCTCCGGTTCCGCCGCGCGATCATCGCCACCGGCGCCCGCGCCGCGGTGCCGCCGATTCCCGGCCTCCGGGAGGCGGGCCATCTCACCAACGAGACAATCTTCAGCCTCACCGAGCTGCCCCGGCGCCTGGTCGTGATCGGCGCGGGCCCGATGGGCTGCGAGATGGCGCAGAGCTTCGCGCGGTTCGGGAGCGCGGTCACCGTGCTCAACACCGCGGAGCACATCCTGCCGCGAGAGGACGGCGATGCCGCCGCGATCGTCGAGCGCGCGATGGCGCAGGACGGTGTGCGGGTGCTGCACGGGGCGTGCGTGGTGCGGGTCGAACGGCGGGGCGAGGAGCGAATTGCGCACCTGGAAGTCGGCGGGCGCGCTGAGCAGGTCGTCGGCGATCAGCTCCTGGTGGCGGTCGGCCGCGCGGCCAACGTCGAGGGGCTCGGACTCGAAGCTGCGGGCGTCCGATACGGGAAGACCGGCGTGATCGCGGACGATCGGCTGCGCACCTCGAATCCCCGGATCTATGCGGTCGGCGACGTCAACGGCAGGTTCCGGTTCACGCACAACTCCGATTTCCAGGCGAGGATCGCCATCCAGAACGCGCTGTTCTTCGGCCGGAGGAAGGCAAGCAGCCTCGTGATGCCCTGGTGCACCTTCACGAGCCCGGAGATCGCGCACGTCGGCATGTACGAGAAGGACGCGCGTGCCGCCGGGCACGCCGTGGAGACGCTCACGCTTCCCCTGGAAGACGTGGACCGTGCGCTCCTGGACGGCGAGCATGAGGGTTTCCTGCGCCTGCACCTGAAGCGCGGCAGCGACCGGATTCTCGGCGCCACGCTGGTGGCCGGGCACGCCGGCGATATGATCAGCGAGATCACGGTCGCGATGGTGAACGGGGTGGGGCTGGGCGGGATCGGAAACGCCATCCACCCGTACCCGACGCAGGCCGAGGTCTTCCGGCGCGCTGCGGATACCTGGCGGCGGGGCAAGCTCACACCGGGCGTGCGCCGCCTGTTCGCCACGTTCTTCCGGCTGTTCCGGTGAGCGGGCGATGACCGGAGCTGTCTCGCCGCCCGGCGTGGGTGACCGGCAAACCGAGTTCGAGGCGCTGCTCGGGCCGGTGCTCGGGTCGGCGTACGGGTCTGCGCTGCATCTGACGCGGAATCCGGCGGACGCAGACGACCTGGTGCAGGAGGCGTCGCTGCTCGCGTACCGCGGGTTCGGCTCGTTCGAGCGCGGGACCAACTTCAAGGCCTGGTTCTTCCGGATCCTCACCAACTGCTTCTACAGCAGCTACCGCAAGCGTCGGCGGCAGGGGGCGTTGATCGACCTCGAGGACGTTCCCGAGCTGTACCTGTATTCCCGTGTCCTCGAGATGGGCGGCCCGGTAGCCGGCGAGGATCCGGCCGCGGCGGTGCTGGGGAAGATGGACAGCGAGCAGGTGGCGGAGGCGATCGACGCGCTCCCCGAGGAGTACCGGGTCGTCGCGACGCTCTACTTCCTGCAGGACTTCTCGTACCAGGAGATCGCGGGCGTGCTGGGATGTCCGGTCGGTACGGTGCGATCGCGACTCCATCGCGGCCGGCGCCTCCTGCAACGCGCGCTCTGGCGCGTCGCGCAGGAGCGAGGCATCATCCGGGGCGCGCGCGACCCCGACGCCGGCGAGGAGGGTCCGGATGGCAACGCCTGACCGGATGACCTGCGAAGAGGTGTTCGCCCGGCTCGAGGACTTCGTCGATCGCGAGCTGAGTCCCGACGAAATGCGACGCGTGCAGGAGCACCTCGACGCCTGCGCCGCCTGTGCCGCGGAGCACCGGTTCGAGGCCTCGGTGATCCGGGGGCTGCGGGAGAAGCTGCAGCGGATCGACCTGCCGCAGGACCTGCTGGCGCGGATCAGTCGTCGCCTTCGCGAGGAAGGTTAGCGGATCATGCCGAACCCACCAGCCGGCGGCTCTGCTTGTACGGGTAGAAATCGAAGATCTCGCCGGCCTGCAACCGCTCCTGCACGCTCTGCCAGAACTCCACCGTCAGCAGGTCGCCGTGCGCGGCGAGAAAGGTATCGCGCAGCCGGCCCGCGGGCACCAGGAACGCGGTGAACTCCTCCGGGAACACGTCCTGCTCGCCCACGTGGAACCACGGCTCCGCCGCCATCTCATCCTCGAAGGAACGCGGTGGGGGAATGCGACGGAAGCGGCACTCCTGCAGCAGGCACAGCTCGTCGTAGTCGTAGCAGATCACCCGGCCGTTCCGGGTCACGCCGAAGTTCTTGAGGAGCATGTCGCCGGTGAAGATGTCGGCGCCGGCGAGGTCCTTGATCGCGTTGCCGTAGTCCAGGATCGCGTCCCGCGCCGCGCCGTCGTCCGCTTGCTGCAGGAAGAGGTTGAGCGGGGTCACCCGCCGCTCTGCGTAGCAGTGGCGGACCACGACGCGGTCGCCGTCCGCCTGCACGCTCTCTCCGGCCACCCGCTGCAGGTCGGCCAGCAGGTCGGCGGGGAAGCAGCGGCGGCGGAACTCCAGCCGCTCGAACTCCTGCGCGTCGGCGAGGCGGCCCACGCGGTCGTGCTGGAACACCAGATGATACTTGTCCATCACCCTCCTGCGGGTGGTCTGCTTGGGTGCGACGAACCGGTCCTTGATGATCTTGAAGACCACGTTGAAGGAGGGCAGCGTGAAGACGCTCATCACCAGCCCCTCATCCCCTTCGGCGGGGGCGAAGCGGGCGTCCGGGCGCTCGAGGTGCCGCATGAGGCTCCGGTACAGCTCGGTCTTGCCGTGCTTGCTGTACCCGATGGACGTGTAAAGCTCGTCCAGCCGTTTGTGCGGCATGATGGTGCTCAGGAACGTCACCAGCCCGCGGGGGTGCGGTGCGTCCACGAAGAAGTACGACCAGCTGAACCCGAAGACGATGCTCGCTTCGTCCGCGGTGGGCAGCACCGCGTCCAGCGCGATCCCCCGCGGCCCGTGCACCAGCGGCAGCACCAGCGGTACCAGCTCCTGCGCGCCGAGGATTCTGCCCACCAGGTACGCGCCCTTGTTCCGGTAGAACGGCTGCGGCAGCATGTCGATCGCGAGCGGGCCGCCGCCCCACCCCAGCTCGCGCAGGCGCCGGTCGATGACAGCCGCGCCGAGCGTCGCGTCGCGGTCGAGGTCGGCGCAGGCGGCGTTCCACCTGCAGGCCCCGAGGATCCCGCGCAACGCCTCGCGACTGGTCCCGTTCCCGTGCCAGGTGTCGTACACGACCGGGCCGGTCCGCTCCAGGGGGCCGCTCGCCGGGAACCCGAGGCATTCGACCTCGGGGTCGGCTCCCACGGTGCCGAGCACCCGGCGGGTGGCGGAGTTGTAGAAGGTCTCGGCCAGCTCCGCGTCGTCCCGGCCCTCGAGGAGGCCGGCGAAGGCCGACCGGGCGCGGGCCCAGGTCGCGCGGTCGCACGCGCGGCCGCCGAGCGCGCAGCGGAGCTCCGCTTCACATTCGTCGAG
>DASUAH010000137.1:0-2175 GCA_035763885.1 Gemmatimonadales bacterium | reverse complement strand
TGCAGGGAGAGGGCGTGGCGCGCGCGCTCGCCTACTGGCGGGCGCGCCTGGCGGGGGCGCCGGTCCTGGAGCTGCCGACGGTGCAGGCGCGGCCGGCGGTGCAGGGGCATGCGGGCGCGACGTATCGGTGGGCGTGGCCCGACGCGCTGGCGCGCGCGGTGGAGGCGGTGAGCCGGCGCGAAGGGGTCACGCCGTTCATGACGGTGCTGGCGGTGCTGACGGTGGTGTTGCACCGCTACACGGGCCAGACGGACGTGGTGGTGGGGACGCCGATCTCGGGGCGGCATCAGACGGAGGTGGAAGGGCTGATTGGCTTGTTCCTGAATACGCTGGTGCTGCGGACCGACGTGGCGGGCAACCCGCGCTTTCGCGAGCTGTTGACGCGAGTGCGGACGGTGGCGCTGGAGGCGTACGAGCATCAGGAGCTGCCGTTCGAGAGGCTGGTCGAGGTCGTGCAGCCGGAGCGCGATCTGAGGCGGACGCCGCTGTTTCAGGTGCTGCTGGTGGTGCAGCACAGCGGGCGGCCGACCATCCCGCTCTCCGGCGTCCGCGTCACGCCGGAGCGGATCGACGCGGGGCGGGCGAAGTTCGATCTGACGCTGTTTGTGACGCAGACGCCGGGCGCGTGGGAGATGGCGCTCGAGTATCGCACGGAGCTGTTCGACGAGGGGTTCGTGGCGCGGGTGGCCGGCCATCTGACGCGCGTGTGCGAGCAGGTGGTGGGGGAGCCGGACGTGCGGGTGGGGGCGTTGACGCTGCTGACGGCGGCGGAGCGGCGGCAGGTGGTCGACGAGTGGAACGCGACGGCGCCGGCGGTGCCGGCGGTGCCGGCGGTGGAGGCGTGGGTCGAGCAGCAGGTGGCGGCGCGGCCGGACGCGGTCGCGGTGGTGAGCGGGGAGACGGCGCTGACCTACGACGCGTTGAATCGGCGGAGCAATCAGCTGGCGCGCTGGTTGCGGCGGACCTGCGGGGCGCCGGAGCGGGTGGCGCTGCTGTGCGACCGCTCGAGCGACATGGTGGTGGGGCTGCTGGGCAGTCTGAAGGCGGGGGCGGCGTATGTGCCGCTGGATCCGATGTATCCGGACGGGCGCGTGCGGTTCATGCTGCAGGACGCGCGCCCCCAGGTGGTCGTGACGCAGGCGCGCTGGGCGCCGCGCGTGGCGGCCGCGGGGCTGCCGGTGGTGTGTCTGGACAGGAGGGGGGAGGCGCTCGCCGCCGCCGCCGACACGAATCTTGGAGTGGCGCGGCGCGGCGCCGATCTGCTCTACATCATCTATACGTCGGGGTCGACGGGGGTGCCGAAAGGGATCGCGCTGCCGCAGCGGGCGATGGGGAATCTGCTGGCGTGGTACGGGGCGACGCGCCCCGCCGCGGCGCGGACGCTGCAGTATGCGTCGCTCAGCTTCGACATGGCGTCGCTGGAGATCCTGTCGGCGTTGTGTGGGGGCGGGACGGTGGTCCTGGTGGAGCCCGGCCTGCGGCAGGACCTCAGCGCGTTGGCGCGCTTCCTGACGGCGCAGGCGGTCGACACGGTGATGCTGCCGGTGACGGTGGCGGACCATCTGGCGCGCGAGCTGGGTCGCAGCCGCGGCCCGTCGCCGGTGCGCGCGATCATCACGGCGGGCGAGCAGCTGCAGGTCACGCCGGCGCTGGTCGAGCTGGCGACGCGCACGGGCTGTGCCCTGCACAATTTCTATGGGCCGTCGGAAACGCACGTGGTGACGGCGCACCAGGTGGCCGGGGCGCCGGCGACGTGGCCGGGACGGCCGCCGATTGGCCGGCCGATCGCCCATACGGCGATCTACCTCGTGGATGGCAGTGGGGAGCTGGCGCCGGTGGGGGTGCCGGGGGAGCTGTATATCGGGGGCGTGGGGCTGGCGCAGGGGTATTGGCAGCGGCCGGGGCTGACGGCGACGCGGTTCGTGGCGGACGCGTTCAGCGGGCGGCCGGGGGCCCGCCTGTATCGGACGGGCGACGTGGCGCGGTGGCAGGCGGACGGGACGCTCGAGTATCTGGGGCGGCGCGACGACCAGGTCAAGATCCGCGGCTACCGGGTGGAGGTGGGCGAAGTCGAGGCGGTGCTGGCGCAGTGTCCCGGGGTGGACCAGGCGGTGGTGACGGTGCGCGGGGACGCGGCGCAGGGCACGCGGCTGGCGGCCTACGTGGTCGGGACCG
>DASUAH010000136.1:0-7611 GCA_035763885.1 Gemmatimonadales bacterium | reverse complement strand
GCGACGAGGAGAATCTCCTGCGGCGCGACGGCGGACTTGAGCTGCTCGAGCTCCGCCATCATCTCGTCGTCGATCTGGAGCCGGCCGGCCGTGTCCACGAGCACCGTCCGCGCGCGCGCCTTGCCGGCCGCTTCGATGCCTCGCTTCACCAGCCCGACCACGTCCCTGGTCTCGGGCTCGGTGTGGACGCCCACGTCCACCTGCCTCGCCAGCGTGGCGAGCTGCTCCTGCGCCGCGGGGCGGTAGACGTCGGCCGCGACGAGGAACGGCGCCTTCTGCTCCAGCTTGAGCCGCTTGGCGAGCTTGCCCGCGGTGGTCGTCTTGCCCGAGCCCTGGAGGCCGACGATCAGGATGACCGTGGGGGGCACCGAGGCGAACGTGAGCGGCGCCTGCCGCTCGCCCAGCAGGGCGACCAGTTCGTCGTACACGATCTTGACGAGTTGCTGCCCGGGCCGGACGTCCTTGATCTGGGTGACGCCCACCGCCTTCGCCTGCACCCGCTCGAGGAACTCCCGGGTGAGCTCGAAGCTGACGTCGGCCTCGAGAAGAACGCGGCGGATCTCCCGCAGGCCTTCCTTGACCGCGTCTTCCGTGAGCACGCCCCGGCCGGTGAGGTCGCGGAGCGCAGCGTTGAGCTTCTCCGAAAGCTGCTCGAACATAAGCCCAACAAAATAATTGTCTTACGAGCTTGAAGCAATGGTCGTGAGGCACCGCGCGCGAGGTCGTCAGCTAGAGGCGGCCGCTGAAGGCATTGCAGGCCTCCACCCGGCCTTCCTCCAGCCCGCGACGGAACCAGCGCACCCGCTGCTCGGAGGAGCCGTGGGTGAAGGACTCGGGCGCCACCCTTCCACCGCCCATGGACTGGATGCGGTCGTCGCCGATCGCCGCCGCCGCGTTGAGCCCTTCCTCCACGTCGCCCCGCTCGAGGATGTCGCGCTGGGCGGTCGAGTGGCCCCAGATCCCCGCGAAGCAGTCCGCCTGCAGCTCCATCCGGACCGAGAGCTCGTTGGCGGCTCCCGGATTGGCCTGCTGCTCGCGTCGGACGTCCCGCTCGATGCCGAGCAGGTTCTGGACGTGGTGGCCGATCTCGTGCGCGATGACGTACGCCTCGGCGAAGTCGCCCGGCGCGCCGAAGCGGCGCCGGAGGTCGTCGTAGAACCCGAGGTCGATGTAGACCCGCCGGTCGCCCGGACAGTAGAACGGGCCCATCGCCGCCTGGCCGAGGCCGCAGGCCGATTCCACCGCGTCGCGGAAGAGGGCCAGCCGCGCGTCCACGTACTGCTCGCCCAGGCGGGGAAAGAGCTGTCGCCAGGTGTTCTGGACGTCATCCAGCACGAAGGAGACGAACTGGACCGTCTCTTCCTCGGCGGCCAGCTCGTCGGCGGACGGGGGCGCGCCGGTCTCGGCGCCCGGCCCGCCCGCGCCGCCCTCGATCAGAGCCCCGAGGAGCGCGAGCGGGTTTTGACCGGTGAGCAGGCCGATCACCAGCAACAGCACGATTCCGCCCAGCCCGAGGCCGCCGCCCACCCGGAGACCCCGGCGGCCGCCGGTCTGGGCCCGGAGATCATCGAGGTTCGAGCTGCGTCCACGCGGCGACCACCGCATAGGCTCTCTCCTTGGAAGGTGGGTGGAATGTTCGCGCCGCCCTGGCCGGGAGCAAGGTCGCAGCTCACCGTCGCCGTGGCGCGCTGTTGGGCGCCACCTCCACCTCCGGCAGCGCGTCCCAGCCCTCCCAGGCGTCCCGCGCCCACACGTAGCGGGTCGCCGCACGCCCGTCCACCTCCACTCGCTCGAGCGACCCACGCCAGCCGGCACGGCGCCGCGCCGCGAGCCGCGCGCCGGTGCCCGCCCGGAACTCGTCCGCCGCCGGCGCGTCGTCCCACACCACGTACCACACCAGCGCCGGGCCGCCGGGCCCGCGGTACACCCGGTAGCGGTCGCCGCCCCAGCCGAGCGCCGGGGGCGAGCCCCCGAGAGGCGCGGCGGAAAGCTGCGCCGCCAGCACGTGGATCTCGAATTCGCCGAGCCCGTCCTCGATGGCGACCGCGCCGGCCGAGTCCCGGAAGCGCAGCTCCAGCGGCCGGTCCCCGGCGACGTACCGCTCCGGGTGCAGGATCTGCTCGCTCGAGCTCGGCATCAGATCGCCGTAGGGCATGCTGTCCGCGAACGCTGTCCCCTGCCAGTAGCTCATGAACTGGGCGCCGAACAGGTACGGGGCGACCAGCCCTTCCCGCAGCAGCGCGGGCGCTCGCTTGAACGCCGCGCTCTGCCCCTCGCCCAGCCGGAGCGCGGCGGTGATGAAGTTCCAGATGCCGGTGTAGCTCACCGGGTTCCGCCCGCCGGCCAGCAGCCGCAGCGTCGCGAACGTTGCCTGTCCCTCGATGACGGCACGCGCGGCGAACCGCCGGTCGTTTTCCATCTCGGGCTCGAGCAGCGCGGCGAGGTCGAGGTACTGGTCCTGCAGCGCGTGCACCAGCTCGTGGGTGAGCACCTCGCGCAGCTCTCCGGCGGTCAGTCCGGTGCGGCAGTACAGCGTGTCGGTATCGGGATCGTAGAGACCACGGAGCTGCGCGACGTACAGGTTCGAGAGGCCGCGGCGGAAGTCCGCCGTGTCCGGCAGCAGCCCGAACAGGTGGTACGCGAGCGCGACCGCTTCGAAGTGTCCCGGCCGGTTGCGGCGCTCGAAGGACCGATCGAGGTAGCGCCGGATCTCCGCCTCGGTTCGCCAGCCGTAGTGCGGGCGGGCGCGGAAGGCGATGCCGGTGGCACCCTCGACGTAGGGACGCAGGCTGTCCACCACCGGGGCGAGCGCGGGCGGCCGCTGGGCCGAGAGCGGCAGCGCGCCGACCGCGAGGAAGAGCGCGGCGAGCCACAGGGGGACGATGCGCGATGGCATGCCGCAAGGTACTCCGCGACGCGCGGGTCCGCCTCCCGTCAGTGTGCGCCGACCGCCACCCGCGGGAGGTTGCGCCAGGCGCCCCAATCCGCCGGCGCCAGCACGAGCCGGGTGGCGGGACGGCCCTCCACCTCCAGCCGTTCGGCGGTGGCGCGATAGCCCGGCCGGCGGCGCGCGGTGAACCGGGCGCCGACCCGCTCGACAAAGCGATCGGCGTGCCGCGGCTCGTCCCAGACCGCGTACCACACGAGCGCGGCCCCGGCCGGCGTATCGTATACCCGGTAGCGATCGCCGCCCCACCCGATCGGCACCACCGACGCGGCCGATCCGCCGGTGAGCTCGGCTTCCAGGATCCGGGTCTCCAGCTCGCCGAGCGCATCGTCGTACATGGGCGCCGGCCCCGAGACGAAACGGAGCTCGACCGGCCCGTCCCCGGCCTGGTACCGTGCCGGATGCAGGACCTGCTCGGTGGACGCGGGCAGGCGCGGTCCCCAGGGAACCGAGTCGGCGAAGGGCGAGCTCTCCCACCAGCGCATGAACTCGGCCCCGTCCACATACGGGAAGAGCAGCGTGCGGCGGAGCACGAGCGGTGCGCGGGCGAAGACCGGCATGGCCCCCTGCTGGGCCGCGATCTGCTCGCGGTACTGCGCCCAGAACTCGGATTGCCCGACGACGTCCAGCCCGGGCGAGAGCACCGCGATCGAGACGAGCGTGGCCTGCCCCTCCAGCACGGCCTGTGCGGCGGCGAGCCGATCGTTGTTGCGCACGTCGCGGAGGATCGAGTCGAGCGGCAGGTACTGCCCCTGGAGTGCGTGCACCATCTCGTGCGCGAGCACGAGCTTGAGCTGGAGCGGCTCGGCGCCCGCCACACCGAAGAGCATCGCGGAATCCGGATCGTAGTAGCCGGCCACCTGCTCGGTATACAGCTCCAGCAGCAGCGACTCCAGCTCGAGCGTGTCGGGCAGGAGCCCGAACAGGCGGTACGCGCTCTGGATGCCCGCGAGCCGGGCGGGCGGCAGCTCGTCGCGCAGCTTGCGGATCAGATATTGCCGCACCTGCGCCCGGCTCCGCATGGCCGAGCGCGGGGTCGAGCGAAACGGCAGACCCGCGGCGCGTTCGACGGCCGGCTTGAGGCTGTCCACCATCCGCGCGAGCGCCGCGTCGCCCGGGGGGCGCGGCGGCGGCTCGCCCCGGCAGGCGAGGACGAGTGCCAGCGCGACCGTAACCAGCGGGCGGACCGGACCCATCACGCCAGACCGAGATGGGCGGCGTACCAGGCGTAGACCGCGGGCCCCACGACCCATGCCGCCGCGGCGCCCAGTGCGAGGAAGACCCCGAACGGCACGAGCTTGCGGTGCCCGAAGAGGTGGAGAGGAACGAAGACCAGGCTGCCGAGCAGCGCGCCCAGGAAGAGCGTGAGCAGCACTCCCTTCCAGCCGAGGAACACGCCGACCATCGCCATCATCTTGATGTCGCCGCCGCCCATGGCCTCCTGCTTGAAGAACCAAGTGCCGGCCGCCCCGACCGCCCAGAGGAGTCCGAAGCCGACCCCGGCCCCCACCGCGGCGTCCCGGAGCGCGAGCCAGTCGCTGCCGAGCCCAGCGGCCAGCGCCAGGACGAGCCCGATCACGAGCCCGCCGAGCGAGAACTCGTTCGGGATGAGATAGGCCCGCGCGTCGGTCATCGCGATGCCGAGCAGGATGGTGCCGAACGCCGCGCCCCGCACCGCCTCGAGCGACCAGGCGTAGCGCCAGGCGGCGTACATCCAGACGAGCGCGGCCGCGAGCTCGACAAGCGGATACTGGGCCGAGATGGAGCTGCCGCAGCCGCGGCAGCGACCCCGCAGGGCGAGCCACGAGAGGATCGGCACGTTGTCGTACCACGCGATCCCCTTGCTGCAATGGGGGCAGCGGGAAGGCGGGTGCACCACGGACTCCTTCGGCTCCGCGCCCCAGCGGAGGATGCACACGTTGAGAAAGCTCCCCACCACCGCGCCGAGCAGACCGGCCAGCGCGATGACGAACGGTCGAAGCTCCGTGAGCTCAGCGGGCACGCCGCACCTCGTAGAGAAGAATTCCCGCGGCCACCGCCACGTTGAGCGACTCGGCGCCCGGCGCGAGCGGAATCGCGACCCGGCGCCGGGCGCGGCCGGTCAGCGTGGGCCCGACGCCGACGCCCTCGTTGCCGAGCACGAGGCAAACGGGGGGACGGTCGGACGGTCGGACGGTCGGGCCGCTCACCGGCTCGCCCTCTGCGTCGCTGACCCAGATCTCCACCCGCTGCTCGGCTGCCCACCGCAGGAACTCGTCGTGGGTCGCCGGGATGGCCGGCAGGCGGAAGAGCGCGCCCATGCTGGCCCGCACGACCTTGGGGCTGCGGAGCTCGGCGGTGCCGCGCAGTGCGATCACCCCGCTCGCGCCGAGGGCATGCGCGGTCCGGAGAATAGTTCCGACGTTGCCCGGGTCCTGCACCGCGTCGAGCGCGAGCACCACCGACCCCGCGCCGAGCCGGAGATCGCTCCACCGCCAGTCGGGCGGCGCGACGACCGCGATCACGCCCTGCGGGTGCTCGGTGTCGGCGAGGCGCTCGAGCTCGCGGTCTTCCATGGCTTCCAGCCGCACGCCCGCCCGCTCGAGCGCGGCCTTGAGCGCCTGCCCCCGGCTGGTAGCTTCGAGGTGCGGCGACACCGCGGCCGCCCTGATCGGCACGCCGGCGGCGAGCGCCTCCTCGACCAGGCGCACGCCTTCGGCGAGCGCGAGCCCGCGCCGCTCGCGTCCGCGCCGGAGCCGGAGATCTCGAATCAGCGTCGGGAGCGAACGTGCCATGATCCGACCAGCCCCTGCAGGCGACCCCGCGTGAGGATCGCGCTCACCATAGCCGGCTCCGACTCCGGCGGCGGCGCGGGGATCCAGGCCGACCTCAAGACCTTCCACCAGTTCGGCGTATTCGGCACCTCGGCCATCGTCGCGCTCACCGCGCAGAATACCCGGGGGGTGCGGGCGGTGGAGGCGGTCTCGCCGGCGATGGTGTCGGCGCAGCTCGACGCGCTCGCCGAGGACTTGCCGCCCGACGCGCTCAAGACCGGCATGCTCGCCGAGCCCGGGCTGGTCGCGCTGGTCGCGACCGCGATCCGCGCGTACGACTGGACGATGGTGGTCGTGGACCCCGTCATGGTATCGACCTCCGGTCACCGCCTGCTGTCGCGCGCGGCCGAGCAGGTGCTGCGCGACGAGCTCCTGCCCCGCGCGGCGATCGTCACCCCGAACCTGGACGAGGCCGAAATCCTCACCGGGCGGGTGGTGCGCGACGTACCCGCGATGGAGCGGGCCGGCCGAGCGCTGCTCGATCTCGGGGCGCGGGGCGCCCTGGTGAAGGGCGGGCATCTCGCGGCGGCCGAGCTGACCGACGTCCTGGTGCTGCCGGCGGGCGTCCGCCGCTTCAGCCGGCCCCGGCTGGCCACGCGCGCCACCCACGGCACCGGCTGCACGTTGTCGGCCGCGATCACCGCCGGCCTCGCACTCGGCCGGGATCTCGAGACTGCGGTTGCCGACGCGCTCGACTACGTCGCGCGGGCGATGGCGGCAGCGCCGGCACTGGGCGGCGGACACGGCCCCCTGAACCATATGGTGCCGGCCAGGTCAGGGAGCCGTGAGCAGTGAGCGGCCCTTACTGCTTACTGCTTACTGCTTACTGCTCACTGCTCACTGCTTACTGCTCACTGGCCTGCCTTCGTACGGCTCCATGTGGATCAGCGCGCCGTACACCTCCGGCACCGCGGCCCGGATCGCCGACTTCACCATGCCGCTCAGCACGTGCGCGTCGTGGAGCGACATGCCGGGATCGGCCTGGACGTGGAGATCCACGAAGTAGCCCAGCCCGGCCTTCCGCACCTTCAGCTTCTCGGTCGCCCGCACGCCCGGCACGGCCCGGGCCGCGGCCGACACCCGCCCGAGCAGCGCCTCGGCGGGCGCGCGATCCATCAGATCGTTCACCGCGGGCCGCAACACCCCGAGGGCGTTGGCGACGATGATGCCGGACGCGAGCAGCGCCGCCCAGTCGTCCGCCGCCTCCCAGCCGGGCCCGCCCGCCAGCGCGACCGTGATGCCCGCAAAGGCGGCGGCGGAGGTGATCGCGTCGCTCCGATGGTGCCAGGCGTCGGCCTGCACCGCGGTGCTGCCCAGGCCCCGGCCGACCCGGACCACACGGCGGAACAGCACCTCCTTCACCAGGATCACGCCGACGAGCACCAGCAACGTGAACGGGCGCGGGGTGAGGTGCGGGATGCGGATCTGGTGGATCGACTCGATCGCGATCGCCACCGCGGCGGCGAGGAGCAGGAGCCCCACCACGGCGCCCGCCAGCGCCTCGGCCTTGCCGTAGCCGAACGGATACTGGTCATCCGCCGACCGCGACGCGATGCGGAGCCCGCTCCACACCACGACCGACGAGAACAGGTCGGCGGACGACTCGATGCCGTCGGCGATGAGCGCCTGCGAGTGCCCGGCGATGCCCGCGGCGACCTTCACGACCGCGAGCACGGCGTTGATGCCCAGCCCGACGACCGCGGTGCGCATCCCGCGCCGGATCGAGTCCGTCACCCGGGCCGATCCTGGGCGCGCGCCACGACGCCCTCGACCAGCGCCGCCAGCGCGCCCCGCACCCGGCCCGCCGTCTCCATGACCTCCTCGTGGGAGAGCTTCGTCGGGCTGAGGCCG
>DASUAH010000135.1:0-10254 GCA_035763885.1 Gemmatimonadales bacterium | reverse complement strand
GCCGGCGCCCGCGACCGTCCTCGGGACATGGCCCGGGCGGCTTCGCGCTCCGCCACGCGGCGCTTGAGGTCTTCCCGTTTGTCGTGCGCCTTCTTGCCCCGCCCCAGCGCCAGCACCACCTTGGCCCGCCCCTTCTTGAAGTAGAGCTCCAGGGGTATGAGGGTGAGGCCCCGCTGCTCTACCCCCCCGATCAGCCGCTCGATCTCGCGCCGGTGCAGGAGCAGTTTTCGCGAGCGCACCGGCTCGTGGTTGTAGCGGTTGCCCTGCTCGTAGGGGGTGACGTTCATCCCCTCCAGGAACACCTCGCCGTTCCGAACCCGGCCGTAGGCCTCCTTGATGGACGCCTTCCCCTGGCGGAGCGACTTGACCTCCGTGCCGGTCAGCACGATCCCCGCCTCCCAGGTCTCGAGGACGTGGTAGTCGTGGGTCGCTTTGGGGTTCCGGGCGACCGTCTGGCGGTGATCCGCAGACGGCGGCAGCTTTTGAGCCACTGGTGTGAGGTTTCGCAAATGATAGGCCATTGCGGCCCGGCGGGTCAACTGCTCTCTTGACGCCAACGTGGCGTCGCCGCTAGGTTTGCGCCCTTCGCCGAAGTGGTGGAATTGGTAGACGCGCTGCGTTCAGGGCGCAGTGGGCGCAAGCCCGTGGGGGTTCGAGTCCCCCCTTCGGCATGACTGCGGCGAACGGTCGCCGTTTGCCGTTCACCAGCCTCCGCCTAGGCGGGGGGTCAATATCTCGGCATCTCCGGCTCGACGCTGCTCGCCCACGCGTCTATCCCCCCGGCCAGGCTCCGGACCTGCGCAAAGCCGGCAGCGCGCAGCAGATCCCGGGCCTGGATCGACCGCGTCCCGTGGTGGCACACGGTCACGATCTCGCGCCGAGCGTCCAGCTCGGCCAGGCGGTCGGCCAGCTCGCCCAGGGGAACGAGGCGGGATCCCTCGATTCTGGCGATTTCCCATTCCCACGGCTCTCGCACGTCCAGCACCAGCGTCTCGGCTCCCTTGACGAGCTGCCCCGCGAGCGAGGGCGGATCGACCTCCCCGTCATCCGTCCGCGTCCCCACGCCGCAGAACGCCTCGTAGTCGATCGGCTCGGTGATCGTCGGCCGCTGACCGCAGACCGGGCAGTCGGGATCCTTGCGAAGCCCGAGCTCGCGGAACGAGAGCCGGAGCGCGTCGAATACCAGCAGCCGGCCGACCAGCGATTCCCCCGCGCCGAGAATCCACTTGATGGCTTCGAGCGCCTGGATGCTGCCGATGATCCCGGGCAGCACCCCGAGCACGCCCCCCTCGGCGCAGGTCGGGACCAGTTCCGGGGGCGGCGGCTCGGCGTACAGGCAGCGATAGCAGGGCCCGCGCGCAGCATGGAACAGCGATACCTGTCCCTCGAAGCGGAAGATGCTGCCGTACACCAGCGGCTTGCCCAGCCAGACGCACACATCGCTGAGGAGATAGCGGGTCGGGAAGTTGTCGGAGCCGTCTACGACCAGATCGTACCCGGCCACGATCGCGGCCGCGTTCGCGGCGGAGAGCCGGGCATCGTGCGGCTCGATGCCGACGAGGGGGTTGAGATCGGCCAGGCGGTCGCGGCCGGAGTCCACCTTGGCGCGGCCGACCGACGCGGTACCGTGCAGGATCTGGCGCTGCAGGTTGGTGACGTCCACCCGATCGTGATCGACCAGTCCGATCGTGCCGATCCCCGCGGCCGCGAGGTAGAGCGCGGCGGGGGAGCCGAGCCCGCCGGCGCCGACCAGGAGCACGCGCGCACCCTTCAACCGCTCCTGCCCTGCCCGGCCCACCGCGGGCAGGCTCAGATGGCGGGCGTACCGGAGGAGCTCCTCACTCGAGAGCTGGGCCATGACGGAAAGGTAAGCGGTGCGCGGGATTTCCCCGTTCACCGCTCACCGTTCGCTGGTCAGCCGCCGATCGTGATCCCCAGCAGCTCCTGAACCCTCGCTTCGTCCTTCATCAGGTCCGCCAGCGAGATGCCGCCGAGGAACTCGTCGACGCGCTGTTGGAGCGCGACCCAGACCGGACGGATGCTGCACGACGCCGCCGGTGCGCAGCGATCCGCGTCCACCGGGTGCGTGGCGCAGTTCAGCTCGAAGGTCTGGTGCTCCGACGCAGTCATGATGTCGCGGACCGAGATGCTCGAAGGATCACGGGAGAGATAGTACCCGCCCTTGGCGCCGCGCACACTCTCGACCAGACCGGCGCGCCGGAGACGGAGCAGGATCTGCTCGACGTAGTCGGCCGGCAGCCGCTCGGTGTCGGCAAGCTCTCGTGCGGCGATCGGCTCGGTCGCGGGACCGCTCCGGCGCGCGAGGTGGAGCGAGATGATGAGGCTGTATTCGGTCCAGGTGGTGACCCGCATACCGGCAATATGGCGCCGGAGGTACCATCGCTTCAAGCGCAGCGGGTCACTTGGTCTTGTCCGCCGCAGTCCAGCGGGCGACCTCCTGGGCGGACATGTTGCCGTAGGGGCGGATCCGGCCGTCGCGGTAGTCTCCCGCGAGCACGTCGCCGAGGTACTGCGCCCAGGAGAGGAGGGTCCCGTTGCAGACCGGCGTCGGCGGGTCCGGGGCGGCGGTCTCCTCGGCCAGCCGCCGGCCCAGCTCCTCCAGCACCCAGCCGGGCACCCGCGACCGCTCCGACGGATAGATGAAGCCGAACAACACGAGGTGCGCGAAGAGCACCCGCCAGTGGGAGCCGAAGCGCTCGATCAGGCGCCGCCAGTCGAGCCGGTCGCCGTGCGCGAGGAGGATGTGGGCGACGTCGGCGCCGTCGAACCGCTCGCGCTCCATGACGAACGCCTTCGACCAGAGCGTCTCCTCCGGGGGCGCGATTTTCACGGTCAGCCCCAGTAGATCGCCCTCGCGGGCGTGCTCGAACCAGCCGTCGTCCACCGTGGCGACGCCGTTGCCCGAGCTGAAGATCACGTCGATGAACCCCTCGGCCGCGTGGATCTTGGCCAGCCAGTGCGAGAAGACCAGCTCGGCCTGGTAGCCCGCCTTGCGGCACACCTCCAGCACGCGGGGGACGTCGCCCGGACGGACGAAGATGTCGAGGTCCTTGGTGGACTTGTCGATGCCGGTTTGGTGCAGGAAGGCGAACGCGCCGCCGAGCAGGTAGGGGATACGGCTCCGGTCGAGCAGGTCGAGCGCGTCCCGGTAGAACGAGTGCGAGGGCGTTTCGACCGCTGACTGCGTCGGGGCGACCGTCATTGCAACCTCCTCGGATCGCCCACGATACGCCATGCCGCAACCCGGGGTTGTGCCGGGGATCACCGCCCGCGCGGCCGCCGGCGGGTTGGTTTGGAGAGCGATGACGTCACCCGAACGCCGCAGCCTCCGTATCGCCGCCGTCGCTGATCTCCACGTCGGACGGACGCCCGCGAGCGTCCTCCAGCCGCTGCTCGAGGCGGTGCGCGAGCGGGCCGACGTGCTCGCGCTGTGCGGCGATCTCACCGACAGCGGCGACCCGGAGGAGGCGAAGACCCTCGCGCGGGATCTCGCGACGGTCAAGGTCCCGATCGTGGCGGTGCTGGGGAATCACGATTACGAGGCCGGGCGCACCGACGAGATCCGGCAGGCCCTGGCCGACGCTGGCGTCATCGTGCTGGACGGCGGGGGCTACGAGATCCACGGCGTCGGATTCGCCGGGGTGAAGGGATTCTGCGGCGGGTTCGGCCGGGGAGCCCTCGGCCCCTGGGGCGAGCAGGCCATCAAGAGCTTCGTGCGGGAAGCGCTCGACGAGGCCCTCAAGCTCGAGACCGCGCTGGCCCGCCTCCGGACCCCGCGGCGGGTGGTGCTGCTGCACTACGCTCCCATCGTGGGAACCGTGCAAGGTGAGCCGCTGGAGATCTATCCCTACCTCGGCTCGAGCCGCCTGGAGGAACCTCTGAGCCGGTACCAGGTGGACGCCGTGTTCCACGGACACGCCCATCACGGTCAGCTCGAGGGACGGACGCTGGGCGGAGCGCCGGTCTACAACGTATCGCTCTCGCTGCTGCGCCGCGCCTGGCCCGACCGGGTGCCGTTCCGGATCCTCGAGCTCCAGCGCGATGGGGAGACGGGGAGGGGAGCAGAAGCGCCGACACCGGCGGTTGGAGGCTAGGCTGCTCGCCGGCTTACCGGCTCATCCGGCCCGGGGCCGCTCGGCTCATCCGCCGGCTGGCACGCCCTTCCCTCCCGGGACGCCCGGCTCGGTCATGGCCCGGAGGTCCAGCACCTCCTCCAGCTCGGCGCCTTCGAGCAGCTTCTTCTTGCTGACGAGCTGCTTCACGGTGAGCCCGGTTGCGACCGCCTCCTTGGCCAGCTTCGCCGCCTCGGCGTACCCGATCCTGGGCGCGAGGGCGGTGACGAGCGCCGGACTCCGCTCCAGCCAGTAGGCGCACTGCGCCTCATCGGCTTCGATGCCAGTCACGCAGCGCTCCGCCAGCACCCGGCTCGCGTTGCCGACGATCAGCATCGCGAACACGATGTTGTGCGTCATGACCGGCATCATGACGTTCAGCTCGAGCTGCCCCGCCTCAGCGGCCATCGCCACCGTGAGGTCCAGTCCGAGCGCCTGATAGCACACCTGGTTCACCATCTCGGCGACCGATGGATTGACCTTCCCCGGCATGATGCTCGACCCCGGCTGCACGGCAGGGAGGACGATCTCCGCCAGCCCGGTGCGCGGACCCGAGGCCAGCAACCGGATGTCGTTGGCGATCTTCTGGAGATCGAGCACGTAGGCGCGCAAGGCACCGCTGAACGTGGCGATGTCACCCATGGACTGCATGAGCTGGACCCGGTCGCGCCCCTCTTCCAGCGGGAGGGCGGTGGTCTCCCGCAGATGCTTGACCATGAGGCGGGGGTAGCTGTCCTCGGCGTTGAGCCCGGTCCCGACCGCGGTACCGCCGATGCCGAGCTCCCGGAGCCACTCTGCCGCTTGCGCCAGCTTCTGGCGGTGCCGCGCGACGGTGCGGCCGTACGCCCGGAACTCCTGGCCGAGCCGGATGGGCGTGGCGTCCTGGAGATGGGTTCGCCCCGCCTTGACCACGCGGTCGAACGCCTCGCCCTTGGCCAGCAGGGCATTCGTGAGCGTGTCGAGGGCCTCCAGCAGCGCCGGAAGGGTCGCCAGCGTGGCCAGGCGCATCGCGGTCGGAATCACGTCGTTGGTGCTCTGCGCCATGTTTACGTGATCGTTGGGATGCACCGGGGTGTAGGTCCCCCGCGCCCCCCCGAGCAGCTCGTTGGCCCGGTTTGCGAGCACCTCGTTACAGTTCATGTTGTGGCTCGTCCCCGCGCCCGCCTGGTAGACGTCCACGATGAACTGGTCGCGGTGGCTGCCACCCAGCACCTCATCCGCCGCCTGCACGGTCGCGTCAGCGAGCCGGGGTTCGAGGCGCCCGGTTTCCCTGTGGGTGAGGGCGGCGGCGCGCTTGATCCAGATCACGGCATCCACGAAGACCGGCAGCGGGCGGAGTCCGGAGATCGGAAAGTTCTCCGCGGCGCGGAGCGTCTGGATGCCGTACAGGGCGTCGGCCGGAACGGCCTTCTCGCCCAGGGGATCGCGTTCGATGCGAGTGGTGGACATCGGAGTGGGCGGTGAGCGGTGAGCGGGCCAACTATGGGAATCGAGCACCGATGCCAGGCTTCTTTCGGACCATCGACGACGAGGCGCGGTTCAGCGCCACCAAGGCCGCCAGGGCCGACCTGTTCCGGGGCGGTCGCCTGTTCGTAGGCCTCAACTGCTTCGAGCCCGGGCAATCACAGGCGGCGCATACCCACGCCGGCGCGGACAAATTCTACCTGCTCGTATCGGGAAAGGCGAGGATGACGGTGGGCCGCGAGACGCGCATCGCGGAGGCCGGCACCGTGGTGTGGGCCCCGGCCGACCTGCCGCACGGAGTAGACGAGGCGCTGGAGCGAACGGTCATGCTGGTCGCGATCGCGCCGCCGCCGGCGCCGAAGAGCGGCGGAGCCGAAGAGCCGGGGAGCAGGTGAACACCCCGCCTCATCTCCGGGGCGGTCCGCTCCCACCCCGCTTGGTCCAGATCGCGATCGCCCCGCAACTGTTGGCCAGCCGCTGGAACTCGGCGGGCACCTGCGCGGCCCCGGCGTAGACCTCCATGGCGAGGATCTCGATCGGCGCCACCGGGAACGGCTCCGCGCTGGTCGCGTCGAACGGGAAGTAGGCGCCGTCCACGAAGTACGTCATCGGGCAGTCGCCCTGCATGTTCACCGCGCCCCGGCTGGAGAAGACCCGGTAGCCCTGTCCCACGGGGACTACCTGCACGCCGGGGACGGTACGCAGGATGTCCTCGAACTGGATGGCGCCGCGTCGCTCGATGTCCTCCTCGGTGATGAAGTGCCCCTGTCCCCGCCGCGCCCGCTGGAGGAACGTCGATACGTCGCTGCCGGCACCCAGCTTGCCGACCACCTCGAGCGTGGGCAGCGTCTGTACCCCCTTGGCCACCACGAGCTCGGCCCGGGCCGGCGGCCCCGGCCTCAGGTCCACCGCCTGTCGGCCGCCCGCGTACCCGATGGCCGCCACCTCCACCACCTGCGTCCCCAGCGGCAGCCCGGTGAGCGAGAACGCGCCCGAGGCGGTGGTGCGGGCGACCGACCGGCTCCCGCGGACGAACACCCGCGCGTCGGCGATCGGCTCGCCGTCGATGGTCTTCACCGTACCCTCGAGCCGCCCGGTGAGCGCCGCGCTGTCGGCCGCGGTCACGGCCTGCGGGGGCGCCTTGGGACCCACGGAGAACTGGCGGGCGGCGAGCGGCCGTCCGCCCAGGTCAAGCGTGATGAGGCCGGTGGACGCCGGACCGTGCGCCGCCCACGCGGTGACTTCGCCGTTCACCGGGACGCGGCACAGCACGAACTCGCCGCGCGGCCCGGTCTCCGCCCGCACGCTCTTCCGGTTGGTGGTGACACCGGTGGTACGGCTCACCGCTACCTCGGCCCACATCGCGTGGACCGCGGCGCCGGCCAGTCCGCTGTCGGTGACGGCGTCGCGCACCACGCCGATCAGGTAGCCGGTATTGGGCGTGCGCGCGCCGGGACAGGCGCGACCGTAGCGCGATTCCGCCGACGGAGTGGCGAGCACCAGCCCCTGCAGGCCCTCGGCCGGCAGCTCGACGCGCCAGCGCGGGGCGGCGATGCCAGCGGCATCGAACACCGGGTGGGAGAACGTGATCTGGTAGGTACCGGCCGGCAGGCTGTCGAACCGGAACCGGCCGTTGAGGTTGGTCTTCGCCTCGCGGGGCGTGCCCTCGATCCACAGCGTAGCGTTGGGCAGCGGCCCGCCGGTGAGCAGACTGTCGAGCACGACGCCGGAGAGACCCTGGGCATCGGCCCGGGGCGCTGCGGCCATGATGCAAACGGCGGGCGCGAGCGCCCGCGCGATGGTGCGAACGAACATGAGCGGACCCGTGGGGGAAAAAGCGCCCTCAATATACCGACGTTCCATGGGCCCCCACCTTCACGCCCGGCGCCGCGGGAGCCGCGGCATCAGTCCGAGCAGTCGCCCAGCGGGTAGATCGTCCCGCAGCTCGCGCAGGGGTTCTTGCAGCCTTGGACCCGGTCGGGAACGAGAAAGCCGCAGCGGTGGCAGGTGAGCGCGGCAACGGGGCGGCGCGCCGCCCCTCCGCCGCGCTACTCGACCCGGTGGACCCCGCTCAGGAACGGGTTCGTGAGTCGCTCCACGCCGATCGTGGTGTCGGGCCCGTGCCCGCTGTGCACCACGGTCGAGTCGGGCAACGAGAGGAACTCCCGCTGGATGCTCACCATCAGCGTCGCGAGGTCACCCCCGGGCACGTCGGTGCGGCCGATGGAGCCGTTGAACAGCACGTCGCCGCCGAAGATCATGTCGTGCCCCACGAAGCTGACGCTGCCGGGCGAATGGCCGGGGCTGGGTCGCACCTCGAACTCGAAGCGGCCGACGCGCACCCGCTGCCCAGCCTCGAGCACGACGTCGATGGGTGGCGGCGCGCTCACGCGGATGCCGAACCACTGGCCCTGCTGCGGGAGCGCGTCGTACAGCGGACGGTCGAGCGGGTGCAGGTGAACGGGCGCGCCGGTCGCGCGTCGCACTGCGGCGACGCCGAGCACGTGATCGATGTGCGCGTGGGTGATCCAGATGGCCCGCAACGCCCAGCCGCGGGTGTCGAGCTCGGCCAGGAACATCGCGGGCTCCTCGCCGGGATCGATCATGACCGCCTCGCGGGTGACGCGATCGGCGATCAGCCAGCAGTTCTCGACGAACTGCCCGTTGGGCAGCTGCACGACCTCGAGCTCAGACACCGATCGCCGTCTTCCGGTCCGCCCGGCTCCTGAGGTCGCTGAGATACTTCTCGACGGCGATCGCGGCCGTCGTGGCGTCGCCCACGGCCGTCGTGACCTGGCGGGTGAGCTGCACCCGGAGGTCACCCGCGGCGAACAGCCCGGGAATCGAGGACATCATGCGATCGTCGGTGATCATGTACCCGGCGGCGTCGTGCCTGAAGTGCTGCTTCACGAGCCCGGTGTTGGGCGAGAAACCGATGAACACAAAGCAGCCCGTCGCGGCGAGCGACAGGCGCCCTCCGGTCACGGTGTCCACCAGGTGGATGGTCCGGAGCCCGGCGGGCCCGCCCTCGAGCTCGACGACCCGCTTGTTCCAGATCACCTCGATCTTGGGATTGGAGAAGAGCCGTTCCTGGAGCAGCTTCGAGGCGCGGAACTCGTCGCGCCGATGGATCACGTACACCTTTGCCGCGTAGCGCGTGAGATAGTCCGCCTCCTCGACCGCCGCGTCGCCGCCGCCGACCACGGCGATGGTCTCGCCCTTGAAGAAGGCGCCGTCGCACACCGCACAGTAGGACACCCCGCGGCCGGCATACTCGAGCTCGCCGGGCACGCCGAGCTTGTTCGGCGTGCCGCCGGCCGTGAGGATGACGGCGGGTGCCTCGTAGATCGCGCCGCCGGCCGTCGCGACCTCGAACACGCCGTCGTCGCGGCGGACGATCGATTCGACGGTCTCCTGCCGGATCTCGGCGCCGAACTCCTTGGCGTGCTCGGTCATGTGCTGGGCGAGCTCGCGGCCCCTGATCTTCTTGAAGCCGGGATAGTCCTCAATCCATTCGGTGTTCAGAAGCTCGCCGCCGGGCACCCCGCGCTCCAGCAGCACGGTGCGAAGCATCCCGCGCCCCGCATAGAGCGCCGCGCAGAGGCCGGCCGGCCCGCCTCCCACGATCACGACTTCGAACCGGTGACGTAGCGTCATGACGCCAAATATAGAGGTGAGCGATGGGCGGTGAACCCTGAACCGGAGGTGCCGCCGCGGCTCGGGACCGACGCTGGCGGGGCGGCGTCTCCGAGGTGCAGGACGCTCACCGCGCCGTGGCACGACGACACCGTCCCCACCACGACGTCCACCGCTGTGCCCGGGGCGCCCGCGCCGGTAACGAGGGCGTCGCCGGCCAGGACCTCGGCCACGTCGAACATGCCCACGCCGTAGACCCGGTGCCGGCAGACGAACAGCGCCGGGCCGCGGACGGTTCCCCGGCGGGCGAGCCGGCCGGCGAGCGCGGTCACGGCGTCGGCCATCTCCCAGGTGCGCGGGGCGTGGGTGACCGGGCAGGTAGCCGGCTCCACGCAGTGCACCGGGCAGAGCCAGTCGGCGAACGAGAGGTACCGGGTGCCGGTGGGATGGAGCACGTCGTAGGGCATGCCGGCCGCGAGCTCGGCCGGCCGCGCGTGGACCGCGCGGGCCGGCCACCGGCGTCGCGCCGAGCGCAGCAGCCAGTCGAACATGAGGTGCGGCATGAGGGGGGACGGCACGATCGCGTCCGCGCGGCCCGGGTCGGCGTCGCGCACGGCGGCCTGGGCGAGATACCGGTCGAAGAAGCCGTCCCAGTCGCTCGCGATCAATGCGCGGGTGGGGTCCGGCGGCAGCTCGCGCGCCGCCCGGCATTGCGGGTTGCGGTCCACGACGATGAGCCGGTCCCACGCCGCCGCGCCGCGGTCGCGCGCGCGCGCGAGCTGCCCGGCGTAGAACGTCCCGTAGCAGCCGCCGCCGATGACGACGACGTCGCGGAAGACGGCCGGACGACCGGACGGCCGGACGGCGGACCCTGCCGCGCTAGGCTCCATCCGTTGGCCCGTCCCGCCGCCCGGCCGTCCGGATGCTGCGGCCGCCATCCACCACCAGCGTCGTGCCCGTCACGTAGTCGCCCTGCTCCAGCAGGTAGAGCACCGCGCCGACGGCGTCGTCGGGCGCGCCC
>DASUAH010000134.1:0-11009 GCA_035763885.1 Gemmatimonadales bacterium | reverse complement strand
CTCCGGTCGCGCGGTCGACCAGCGCCACAGCTCGCCGAAGTCGGCCACCGGCACCCCGCGGGCGCGCGCCTCCGCCAGAAACCGGGTGAGGTTCGCGCGCGCGACACGCTCCGGTGAAGGAATCCACAGGGGGGCGTCCATGGGCCGGGAAGCTAGTGAGCCGTGACCGTTGTTGCGAACTGCGAACGAGCCGCGGTCCAGGACCGCCCCGGGCCCGAGCCCAGAGCGGGGCCCTGCGGGCACTTAACGGCGCGTGGCCCGCTGGCACATCACGTGCAAACCGAACGCGCGGCGCCCCTCCGATCGTGTCCTCGCAGCATGCCGGCCGGTACCTCAGCGGTCAGGCATGCGGCAGGCGCGGGCCGGGGGGGCGCGCAATTTCAGGAGGCGGCCTTCGGTCCGCGGTCGCTACGTGGTCGGCGGATTGAAGGCCGCATGCTGAGTTTGCAGCCAGGAGCGGTGATAGTCCGCGTCCTCGAAGGACATCGCGGCCTTCGCCACGTGGAGCGGGCGGAAGCTGTCCATCATCACCGCAAGCTCGTTGGTGTACTTCTGCCCGATGCTCGCTTCCGCCCGCCCGGGATGCGGCCCGTGCGGCAGACCGTCGGGGTGGTGGGTGATGCTGCCGTACTCGATGCCCTTGCGGCTCATGAACTCGCTCGAGGCGTAGAACAGCACCTCGTCCGAGTCGACGTTGCTGTGGTTGTACGGCGCCGGCACCGCATTGGGATCGAAGTCGTAGGGCCGCGGACAGAACGAGCAGATCACGAAGCCGTCGCCCTGGAACGTCTGGTGCACCGGCGGCGGCTGGTGAATGCGGCCCACGATCGGCTCGAAATCGTGGATGCTGAAGATCCAGGGATAGAAGTACCCGTCCCACCCCACCACGTCGAACGGGTGGTGGTCGAGGATGAGCTCGTTGACGGCCTCGTACTGCTTCACCAGCACCGGGAAATCGCCGCCCTCGTCGTGGACCCGCAGCTCGCCCGGGCGCCGGATGTCGCGCTCGGAATAGGGCGCGCCCTCGACCAGCTGGCCGAACTCGTTGTGATAGCGCTTCGGCCACCGGACGTGTCCCCGGCTCTCGAAGATGACGAGCTTGGTGGGCCCGGCCCCGAGATCGAGGCGCCAGCGGTGGGTGATGTTCCGGTGGATGACGACGTAATCTCCGGACTGGTAGGGCAGATCGCCGAACACCGACTCGAGCACGCCCCGCCCCTCCACGACGTAGCCCACTTCGTCGGCCATCGAGTTGCGGTAGAAGTGCGCGTCCTGCTCGTCCGGCTCGACGTACAGCATCGCGATGTCCTGGTTGAACAGGATCGGGATGCGGTCGAGCGTCGGACTGCCGCCCTTCTTGGCCCGGGCCGTCCGAAAATGCCGGTGCCGGAGCGAGGTGTCGTCGTCGGCCTCCCACCTGATCTCCTTGAGACGCCGTGCGGACTTCACGGTCGTCGGCGGGTGGACGTGGTAGAGCAGCGACGAGGTTCCGACGAATCCCTCGTGCCCCATCAGCTCCTCGGCGTACAGCCCGCCGTCCGGGCGCCGGAATGCGACGTGACGCTTCCTGGGGATCTGGCCGAGCGTGTGGTATATGGGCATGTGTTGGTCTCCTGCTCTACAGATTCCCGCGCAGCGCCTGCTCCCGCTCGATCGCCTCGAACAGCGCCTTGAAGTTGCCCTTGCCGAAGCTCCGCGCACCCTTCCGCTGGATGATCTCGTAGAACAGCGTCGGGCGGTCCTCCACCGGCTTGGTGAAGATCTGCAGCAGGTACCCCTCATCGTCCCGGTCCACCAGAATGCCGAGCTCCCGCAACCGGTCCAGCGGCTCGTCGATCGCGCCGACCCGTCCCTGCAGCTCCTCGTAGTAGGTGCCGGGCACCCGGAGGAACTCGATGCCCCGGTCGCGGAGCGCGGTCACGGTGCTCACGATGTCCTGAGTGATGATGGCGATGTGCTGCACGCCCGGTCCGCGGTAGAACTCGAGGTACTCGTCGATCTGCGACTTCTTCTTTCCCCGCGCCGGCTCGTTGATCGGAAACTTGATTCGTTCGTTCCCGCTCGCCACGACCTTGGACATGAGGGCCGAGTACTCGGTCGAGATGTCCTTGTCGTCGAACGAGATCAGGTTCTTGAAGCCGAGCACGTCCTGGTAGAACTGCACCCACCGGTTCATGGCGCCCAGCTCGACGTTCCCCACGCAGTGATCCACGTACTGCAGACCGACGTCGGCCGGGCTGAAGCGGGACTCGGCCGGTTGGAATCCGGGCATGAAGGGGCCGCGGTAGTTCCCCCGCTCCACGAGCGAATGGATCGTATCGCCGTAGGTGCGGATGGCCGCGATCACCACCTCGCCGTGATCGTCGCGCAGCACCTGCGGCTCGTACGCGGCCTGCGCGCCCCGCTCGAGCGCGAGCCTGAACGCCCCGCGGGCGTCGTCCACCCAGAGCGCGATGTCGCGCACCCCGTCCCCGTGGCGGGCGACGTGCTGCTGGACCGGGTGATCCGGCGTCAGCCCCGTGGTGAGAATCAGCCGGACCTTGTTCTGCACCAGGAGGTAGCTGGCGCGGTCCCGCGTGCCGGTCTCCGGACCGCGGTAGCCGGCCAGGCGGAAGCCGAACGCGGCGCGGTAGTACAGCGCCGCCTGCTTGGCGTTGCCGACGTAGAACTCGATGTAGTCGGTACCGTTGATCGGGAAGGTGTCGGTGGTGGTCGCGGCGGTGCCGAGGGTGGCGGTGCCCATCACGGCTCTCCCTGAGAATCCGGAAGTAAGATAGCCCGGTTCCAGTGCTCCGGCACGCGCGGTCGCGCCCCGAGCACCCCGCGGCCGTGCCCCGAGCATCGGGGCGCCTCAGCCGCGTGCAACTTCCACTCGCGAGCGCATCTCCCGGCAGCCCTGTTCCGGGAGACCGCAATGCAACGCCCTGCAGCCATCGTCGCCTTCGGCGCAGTCCTTGGCACCCTTACCCTCTCTGCCACCTCCCCCGCCCGAGCCCAGGGCTGGATCGAGCTGGAACGGCCCCCGGAGCGGGGTCGCATCACCGGCCCCGTCGTCCGGATCGCCTCGGAGGTTCGGATCGCGCTCGACAACCGGGTCGCCCGGGTGGAAGTCGAGGAGCGCTTCCGCAACGAGGGGGGCATCGTCGCCGAAGGAACGTACCTCTACCCCCTCCCCGGAGAGGCGGTATTCCAGAACTTCTCGCTCTGGATGGGCGAGCAGGAGATGCGGGGCGAGATGCTCGACGCCGATCGCGCCCGCGGGATCTACGAGGCCATCGTGCGCCGCCGGAAGGACCCGGCGCTGCTCACGCTTGCAGGGCATGGCCTGGTGCGGGCACAGGTGTTCCCGATCCAGCCGGGCGACACCCGCAAGGTGGCGCTCCGCTACACCCAGCTCCTCTCCCGCGCCGGCGACGCACTTCACCTGCGCTACGCTCTGGGCGACCGCGGTCCTCACGGGGCGTTCGGCTTCCGCCTGACGCTGGACGACGCCTCGGCGTTCGGCACGCCGTACTCCCCCACGCATCGCCTGGAAACCCGACGGGCGGGCGAGCGGCTCGAGGTCACGCTGGCGTCGGACGCGGGCGGTGACGTCGAGATCTTCCTCCCGCTCCGACGCGGCCTCGTCGCCACGACGCTCCTCACTCATGCGCCGGGCGGCGAAGACGGCTATTTCATGCTGCTCCTCTCCCCCGCCGCCGCCCCCGGCGAGGCACCGGCGCTTTCCCGGGATCTCACCCTGGTGGTGGACATCTCGGGATCGATGTCCGGCGCCAAGCTCGAGCAGGCGAAGGCGGCGATCCGGCAGACGCTGGGCACCCTTTCGCCGGCCGACCGGTTCCGGCTGATCACGTTCTCGTCGGCGGTGCGGGAATTCCGCTCCGGCTTCACCACAGTCACGCCCCAAAGGCTTGCCGACGCGAACCGGTTCGTGGACGGGCTCACGGCCGATGGCGGAACGAACATCGCCGCGGCGCTGGATGCAGCGCTGGGCCGCGGCGGCGCGGGGCAGCGGGAGAGCGGCGACGAGCCGGCCAACCGGCTCGGGATCGTCCTGTTCCTCACCGACGGGATTCCCTCCGTCGGCGAGCAGATGCCCGACCGGATCGCGCAGCAGGCGGCGGCGCACCTCGGCCAGCGGCGCATCTTCACGGTGGGCATCGGCCATGATGTGAACACGTATCTGCTCGACCGGCTTGCGGTGCAGGGGCGCGGCAGCGCCGAGTACGTGACGCCGGGGGCGAGCGTCGAGATCGCGCTCGGCGCGCTCGCCGCCAAGATCCGCCACCCCGCGCTGATGAACCTCAGGCTCGACGACGCTCCGGTGGAGCTGGTGCAGCTCGCGCCGGGCCGGCTGCCGGACCTGTTCCACGGCGAGGAGCTCATCGTGCTCGGCCGCTACCGCGGCCGCGGAAACGGTCGCGTTGGAGTCACCGGTGAGCGAAACGGCCGGCGCGAGCGGTTCGCCGTGAGAGCCGAGTTCCCGGCGGTCTCCAGCGCGAACGACTTCATTCCGCGCCTCTGGGCTTCCCGGCGAGTGGGGGATCTGACCCGGCAGATCCGGGTCGAGGGCGCGTCGCGCGAGCTCGTCGAGCAGGTGCGGGAGCTGGGGCTCAGGTACGGCATCCTCACCGAGTTCACGTCCTATCTGGTGCAGGAGCCCGAAGCGGTCGCGGGTCCCGTGCCGCTCGGTGACGACAGGGCGATGCGGGCGATGGCGCCCCCGCCAGCAGCCCAGCATGGCCGGGTGGCGTTCGAGCGGGCGCAGGCCAGCGCCAAGCTGGCGGAGGTCAAGAGCCTCGACGAGGCCGATCACCGCGCGCGCCAGGCGACATCGGCCGCGGGCTCAGGTGGCCCGACTCCTGCGATGCGAGCCGTGTCCGGCCGGGTGTTCGTCCGCCGGGGCGACGTATGGACTGATGCGGGGCACCGGGATAGCCTCCAAGTGACGGTGGTCGCGCCGTACTCGGACGCCTATTTCGCCCTGGTGCGCGCGCTCCCCGAGCTCGCGCCCTGGCTCGCCGTCGGAGACGAGGTGCTGGTGGCCGGGCGCCGCGCCAGCATCCGGATCGGCCCCACCGGCATCGCCGCCTGGCGCCACGGCCAGCTGGAGCGTGTGGCGCGCGACTTCCGCGGAGCGTGACGTGGACCACGGCATGAGCGGCGACGTCGGCCGGTTGTTCGAGCAGTACCACGACTCGCTGGTCCGGATGCTGTACCGCCGGACCGGCGACCGCGACCGGGCGGAGGACCTCGCCCAGGAGACCTTCGCCCGCGCCGTCGCGGCGCCGCCGCGGAACCCGCGGCCGTGGCTGTTTGCGGTGGCGCTCAATCTGGTGCGGGAGGACGGGCGGCGAGCGGTGCGCCAGGGCCGGCGACTCCAGCTCCTCAAGAGCGAGCTGGATGTGCCGGCGCCTCCGCCCGACGAAGCGGTGGAACGCGGAGATCAGGCCGCACGGGTGCGCGCCGCGCTGGCCATCCTGGGCGAGCGGGACCGCGAGGCCCTGCTGCTCAAGGCGGAGGGGTTCAACTACGATGAGATCGCGGAGACCCTCGGCCTCGCCAAGGGCGCGGTGGGTACCACCCTCGCGCGGGCGCGGCGCCGACTGATCGACGCGTACCATGATATGGAAGGCGGGGCGAAGCATGCCGCACGTTGACGAGGGAACGCTGCACGCGCTGCTCGATGGAGAGCTGGATCCGGCATCCATCACGGAGATTCGCACTCACTTCAACACCTGCCCGGCGTGTCTCGCCCGGCTCGAGGAGGCCCGCGAGCTTCTCGCCGAAACCGAGCGGCTGGTGAGCGCGCTCGAGCTCCCCGCCGCTGGCGCGGCGCAGCGCGGGGGCGGCGGCGGCGCCACCGTGGTCATGCCGCCCCCGCTGGGCACGCCGTCGGTGCCGCTCGACCCGGTCGTCCTTATTCCCGAAAACCCGACGCCCCGCGAAGTGCGGCGCGGTCGCCTGCGCGCCTTCGCCTGGGCCGCCGGGCTGTTCGTCGCAGTCGGCGCCGGGGTCGTCGGGGTGCAGACGATACGGATCGGCTCGCCGGCCCGGGACAGGCCGCTGCGCATTTCCCCGGACGAGTTCAGAACCGGCCCGGTCCCGGCGGCAGCGCCGGCCGCAGAGCTGCGCTCACTCGACAGCGCGATGGTGGCCGGCGCGGAAACAGTCGCGGCGGCCCAGCGCCGGGCGGTCGCGCCGGCGACCCCGGCGACGCCGGAGCCCAGACCCGCTGAGACGAAGCCCGCGCCCGCCGGCGCAGGCGCCCTGGAGAAGACGCCGGCGCTCGCCAAGGCGCCCGCCCCCACAGCAGCCCCGGCTCGCGCCCTCGCGGCAGCCCCGGCTCCCGCGCCCGCCGAGCCCAAGTCCGCCGAGCCGAACCGGGAGCAGGTCGATCGGGCCCAATCGGCGCGTGCTACGTTCGAGCTCGACCGCCGGCTCAATCGGCAACGGGCGGCCGAGGCGACCGCCGCGCTCGACGACCGCAAGGGGGGCGAGCTGGAGGCCCGCGAACGCCAGGAGGCGCAGGCGGCGGCCGGGCGCGCTGCGCCCCCCGTTCCCACCCTGGACCAGCGCGCCCAGATCACTCAGCGCATCGGGCTCGACGAGGCGTCGCGCCAGCTTGGCGGGCCGCTGCACGCTATCGACGGGATGGCACGTCAGCTCGTGGGGCTGGTGCCCGGCGGGACCGTGCCCGGCACCGACCCGTCACGCCCGGTGGTCCGCGCTGTGTACGTGGAGCGGGCGTCGGGGAAGCTGGTATTCCTGGATCAGCAGATCGCGGCCGCAGGGGAGCGCTCCTCGAGCCCGCAAGGCGGGCCCGGAGGCAGCCAGAGGTGGGTGCGGGACGGCGTGCTACTCGTCCTCCACGGAGAGCTGGGCCCGGACTCGCTGCGGAGCCTCACCGCCCGCGTGCGCTGAGCCGCGGGGCGCGCGCGCCGTCGCAGCCGCGGGGGAACCAGCGGCTGCTGCCCAAGGGCTGTTCCGGGTTACCTCGTCTCGATTCCGGGCGCGATGTTGACCTGCAGCTTCTGGCTCTCCTTGACGTCGCGGTAGGTCAGCGTGACGGTGTACTCGCCGGAGGGGACGAACTTGGTGGTGCCTTCGCCACCGTACTCGATCAGCAGGTCCTTCGTCGGGCGCAGGTTCCAGGAGAGGCGGCCGATCCCCGGCGTTCCCGGTGCGGTGAGGTTCGCTACCGGCTGCCCCTGCGCGCTGGTGATTGCGATCTTCACCTCGTCCCCCGTGTAGCCCCGCACCCAGTAGCTGATAAGCGCACCCTCCGGCGGATTCTCGCCCCGGAACACGGCGGTCCCCGACCAGTCGGCCCAGCCCGGCAGCAGGTAGCGGCCGGTCGCCGGGCGCATCGAGAACAGGTGCGCCGCCTTCCGCCGCACGTCCGGCGTCAGCTCCTGCAGCGGACGAATGTCGTCGAGGATGAAGATGCTCCGGCCGTGGGTCGCGGCGAGCAGGTCCTGCTCACGCGGATGGATCAGGATGTCGTCCACGGCGACGGTCGGCAGCTTGCCCAGCCGCAGCCAGCGCGCGCCACGGTCCCCGCTGGCCCACAGGCCGAACTCCGTGCCCGCGAAGAGCAGGTTCGGGTTCCTCGCGTCCTCCCGCACTACCTTTACCGGTCCGCCGTCGGGCAGGTTGGCGGCGATGTTCTGCCAGGTCTTCCCACCGTCGCCGGTGCGGAGCAGCCAGGCCGTGTACTTGCCGGTGCGGTGCCCGTCGATCGCCACGTACGCCACGAGCGGGTCGTGATGGCTCGCCTCGATCCGCGAGATCCACACGCCCTTCACCGCCGCCGGAAGCGTCGCCGTCAGGTCGGTCCACCTCCCGCCGTCGTTCTCCGTCCTCCAGAGTTTGCCGTCGTCGGTACCGGCCCAGAGGAGCCCCTGCTTGACCGGTGATTCGGCCAGCGTGTAGACCACGCCGAATTCCTCGGCCCCGCTCCCCACCGCGGTCATTCGCGCGAGGTCCCGGGTGGACAGGTCCTCGCTGATGGCCCGCCAGGTCTGGCCCCGGTCGGTGAGGCGGAAAACCCGATCGGCGGCGTAGTACAGTACGCTGGGGTCGTGGTGGCTCCGGATCAGCGGCGAGTTCCAGTGGTAGCGGTAGGTGGGGGAGCCCTCGGTCGGCTCGGGCTTGATGCTCTTTTCCTGCCCGTGCGTGAGCCCGAAGCGGAAGATGAATCCCTGCTGGGATTCCGCGTACACGGTATTGGAGTCGGTCGCGTCGAAGACGCAGTACGAGCCGTCCCCCCCGCCGATCTGGATCCAGTCGGCGTTCTGGATCGCATCCTTGCTCCAGGTGCGGCTGGGCCCCACCCAGTTGGTGTTGTCCTGCAGCCCGCCGCAGATGCGGTAGGGATCGCTCGCGTCCACGTTGATCCGGTAGAACTCGCCGCCGGCGAACCGGTTCTGAAACTCCCAGCCCGCCCCGCTGTCCACGCTCTGGTAGATCCCGCCGTCCGTGCCCAGCAGCAGCCGTCTCGGCCCGCGGGGGTCGATCACGAGGTCGTGGTTGTCCGGGTGCACGTTCTTGAACCGGTCCTCCCGCCAGGTCCGGCCGCCGTCCTCCGACACGTGCAGCGCGAACCCGAGCACGTAGATCAGCTTGTCGTTGGCAGGGTCGATCCGGATCTGGCTGAAGTAGAACGGGCGGGGGTTGAGCGTGCTCACCCGGGTCCAGCTCGCGCCGCCATTCTCGGACCGGAAGACCCCGCCGGCCTTGCTGTGCCCATCGTCGATGCCCGAGGTGCCGCCCTCGTCGCTCTGGACGATGGCGTAGACGATCTGCGGGTTCCCGGGGTACACCGCGAGTCCGATCCGCTGCGTCCGGCCGGGCAGCCCCGCAGTGAGCTTCTGCCAGGTGGCGCCGCCGTCCAGGCTCTTGAAGATCCCGCCAAGGTCCTTGCCGTCGGTCGCGTCGGCCCCGGCGATGAACTGCCAGGGGAAGCGGCGCCGGGCGTAGAGCGCGGCGTAGACCACCTCGGGGTTACCGGGATCGATCGCGAGGTCCCCGCAGCCCACCCGATCGCCATAGGGAGCGGGTGCAGCGAGGACGAGCTTCCAGGTTTTGCCGGCGTCCGTGGTCTTGTAGCAGCCGCGGTCGGGGTTCGGGATCCAGAGGTCGCCGGTGGCGGCGACCCACGCTGTGGCTGGATCGGTGGGATGCACGACGATCCGGGCGATGGTCTTGCTGTTCTTGAGACCGACGTTGGTCCAGGTCGCTCCCTCGTCCGTCGATCGGTACACCCCGTCACCCCAGCTCGAGCTGTTGCGGTCGTTCGCCTCCCCGGTGCCGGCCCAGAGCACCTTCGGGTCGGAGGGCGCGATGGCGATCGCACCGATCGCGGCCACCGGCTGGTGCTCGAAAACCGCGTCGAAGGTCTGCCCGTTGTCGGTCGTCTTCACGATGCCGCCGGTGCCGAGCCCCACGTAGTACGTCCACGGGTCGGCCGGATGCAGCGCGATGGCGGCGACCCGCCCGCCCATGACCGCCGGACCGATGCTGCGCGCCTTGAAGGCGGCCAGCAGGGCGAGGGTGTCGAGCGCAGTATCGGCCGGGGCGGCCGCAGGCGCGGCACGCGCCGGCTCGCCGCGGCGCGGGCGGGGCTTCGGCTCCTGCGCGCCGGCGAGCGGGACGAGCGAGAACGACAGCCAGAGAACGGCGACCGCGGACGAACCGTGCATCGGGCACTCCGGATCGGGCAGAAATAGGGTTGGGCCGGCCGGGGGCCGAAAAGGTGACCGACCCCGCGACCGTCGTCAAGCCGCGCCGGGGACGGGGCGCGTCGTGTGACCCACCCCACATCCGCCCGCGGTCCCCTGCGGTAACATCTCCGCTCTGCGGAGCGCATTAGCCATGCGAATTGCACTGATCTCGACACCGTTCCTGCCGGTGCCGCCCCGGGACTATGGTGGCACGGAGCTGGTCGTCCACGAGCTGGCCGAGGGTCTGGCCGCGCGCGGCCACGCGGTCACGCTCTACGCCACGGGCGACTCGGCGAGCCCCGGGACGCTCCACTGGCTGTATCCCGAAGCGCAGTGGCCGCCCGATCCCCTGGTTGACCTCGCCCACGTCTCCTGGGCCCTGCGCGCCGCCGGCAGGGGCGGCTTCGACATCGTGCACGCCCACTCGCCTGCAGCGCTGGCGCTGGCCCACGTCGCACCGGGCCTGCCGCTGGTCTACAGCATACACCACGCGCGCGACGAGCGGCTGAGCCGGTTCTACCAGCACTTCCTGCGCCCCTGGTACATTGCGATCTCCGCGGATCAGCTGCGCCACGAGAGCCCCCTGCCGCGCATGACGGTGATCCACCACGGCCTGGATCCGGCGCGCTTCGAGTGGAGCGATCGTCCCGCCGACTACGTGTGCTTCCTCGGCCGTCTGTCCCGAGTCAAGGGCCCCCACACGGCGATCGACGTCGCGGCCCGCGCCGGGCTGGCGATCCGTCTCGGGGGTGAGGCCCATCCACCAGATCGCGAATTCGCCCGGGCGGAGGTCGAGCCCCGCCTCCGCCTCCCCCACGTGACCTACCTCGGCGTGGTGGGCGGCTCCGCCAAGATCCCGCTCCTCCGGGACGCGCGGGCCCTGCTCGCGCCGATCGAGTGGAACGAGCCATTCGGGCTCATTCTCATCGAGGCGATGCTCTCCGGCTGCCCGGTGGTGGCCTTCAGGCGCGGGAGCGTTCCCGAGCTGGTGGAGCACGGAGTCACCGGCCTGGTCGTGGACAATGCGGAGCAGATGGCTGCCGTGCTCCGCCCGGGCGGGCCGCTCGACCGGCTCGACCGGCGGCGCTGCCGGGCACGCGCGATCCAGCGGTTCAGCCGCATGCGCATGGTGGAGGACCACGAGCGGCTCTACGCCAGGGTGACCGCCGACCGCGCCGCCGCCCGCGGCCTCGTCGTGCCGACGCCGGCGGCATGAGCCAGGTCGCCACCATCCCGATGGCGGATGCCGTCGGCTATCCCGCCATCCGGTGCGCGCAGGAGGCG
>DASUAH010000133.1:0-2543 GCA_035763885.1 Gemmatimonadales bacterium | reverse complement strand
AGCGTCGGGGCGCACCTTCCGTCCCCGGAGGAACGCCAGGCTCTCGCCGACCGGCACGCGGTGATGGATGCCGCCGAAGCCGCGGACCTCGGCCACCCGCACGGCGGGCCACTCGCCCGCGAGCTGCTTCGCCCGGGCCGTGACCACCGTGGCATGGAAGGCGTCCATGGCGATGACGGTGTCGGCCGCGGCGGGCAGGCTGCTCCCGGTCCCTCCCGCGATGATGGTCGACACCCCGTGCTCGGCGTACAGCGGGCGCACCAGGTCGGCCAGCGGCGTCACGTGCTCCTTCGCCTCGGGGGCGAGGTGGCGCCACATCACGTCGCGCACCAGCAGGCGAGGCGCGCTGGTGTCCTCGTCGAAGAGCAGGAGCCCGGTGCCGGCTTCGAGCGCCTCACCGATCGAGGCCGCCTGCGCCACCAGCGCCGGCGCGTGGTCGGTGCGGAAGCGGGTCGGATCTTCGCCGCCCGGGAAGGTCGACACGAAGGGGGTGAGGTTGACCCCTTCCACCCGCCGCCCCTCGTCGGCCTGGACGAGCGCGGCGTCCGGCACGGTGGCGCAGTACTCGCGTCCGTCGCCGGGGATGTGCGTGTAGACGGCGCTTGCGATCGCCCGCAGCAGCGTGCTCCGGCCGGAGAACGCCGCGCCGATGATCACGGTCACGCCGCGCGGGATCCCCATGCCGGCGACCTCGCCGCGGTGGGGGGCGCGCAACGTCACGCGCAGCTCCTCAGGAGCGTGGAACGGGACGAGGTGCGTGAGGAGCGGCCGGTCGGACTCGCCTTCCCGCGGCAGCACCGCCCCGTCCGCGATGAAGGCCACCAGTCCGCGCTCGGCGAGCTGCCCGCGCAGGGCGTGCGCGTCCTCGGCCACCTCCACGTGGCGGGCCGAGGTCTCGGGGTTGTAGCCGCCGTAGAGCAGCGCGCCCTCCACGACCTGCGGGAGGTCCTCCAGGAGCATCGCCTGCGCGGAGCGGGCCGAGGCTTTGCGGCCCTCCGCGGGAAGGTGCGCCTCGGCGCGGACCTCCACGTAGTCGTCGGCGACGCGGCAGGCCGTACGGGGGAGGATCTCCTGCGTCCCGGCCTCGATGCCGATGCCGCTCCGGCCGCCCCTGGACCGCCCCGTCCGGCGCGAGCTCTCGAGCCAGCGCCGCGCGATCAGGTCCTCGAGGGCCGTCTTGCGCACCGGCGTGGACCACAGTTCCGAGGGGAAGCGCGCCTCGGCCTGGTCCACCCGCACACGGATCCGCGCCGGGATCCCCGGCGGGTCGGCGACCACGCTGTCGATGAACAGGACGAACTTCTCGAAGCGGTAGGCGCCCTCCAGTCCCTGATAGGCCGCGAAGGGCTTGCCGTCGGTGGTGAGGATCTTGTCCCGCAGCCGCTCCCAGGGCAGCATCGCGAAGCGGTCGTCCCCGCGGGGATGCTCAACGCCCACGCGCCACCTCCGCCCCCGGTACGCCCGCCCCGAAGAGCGCGTCCAGGTGGGCGAGCAGCTCGTCGCGGCCGCGGTAGGTGAGCACCGTGGTGACGGCGGGATTGCCGCCGACCATCGCCGAGAGGTGAATCCCGTCTCCGCAGAGGGCGACGATCGGCTTGCCCAGGCGCGCCGCCTCGGCGATCTCGACGCCCACGCCCAGCGACGGGGTGGACACCTCCGCGATGACGAGATCGCACTCAGCGAGCCACCGCAGGTCGCGCGCATAGATGTCGTGCGCGGTGACGCCCTCCCGCCACTCGAGTGCAAGCACGTCGGGGGCGGCGACGTGGGTGGTCAGGACCTGACAGCCGCGCTCCTGGAGGTAGTCGACGATCGCCTTGTAGAGGGGCTGGCGCTCGCGCCCGCCACGGATCGAGCCGCAGAAGTACACTTTCGCGCCCGGGCGCAGGGCCACGCGGGGGGCGCCCGTCCCCGCGCGCTCATGCGCGGCGGCGACCAGCGCGGCGACCGGCTCGCCGGTGACCCGGTCGAGCGTCACGCCCAACCGCTCGAGCTTCGCGCGGATGCGCGCCGCCGCCCGCTCCGGGTCGGCCCCCTCCTCCTCGATCTCGCACATCCAGCCCACGCCCTCCACGTGCTCGGTGACGAGGCTGCCGAACTCCGGAATCTCGAAAAGGCGGCCGTCGCGCTTGCGGACGGAGATCCAGGGGACGAAACCGACAGACTCCACGATGGCGCGGCAGTCGGCCGGCGATCCCGCATAGAGCCTGACTTTGCCCTCGGGGAAGCGGGATCGCTTGAACGACAGCCCATCGGCGGACGACATCTCCACCGAGGTCAGGAGCAGTTCGCTGCCCGCCTCGGGGGACATGTGCTCCCGTATCCGGAGCGCCTGGGCGCGAGGATCCCAATGCTCACCGGCCGGCACAGCCGGCCGCTGGTAATGGTCGGTGAATGCGTAGGGCTCGCGCAGCACCGCGCCGAGCGCGGCCAGGCGGCGGTGGAAGGTGTCGATGTCCTCGACGCGGACGCGCACCTCGCACTCGAAGGGTGCGGTCATTCAAACGGCCAGGCCGGCAGCTGCACGCGCGCCGGGCGGTCCT
>DASUAH010000132.1:0-3650 GCA_035763885.1 Gemmatimonadales bacterium | reverse complement strand
TCCAGGACCTGATCCGGCAGGAGAACTCCTTCATCTACACCGTGCACGCGATCAACGTCCAGGCGATCCGGGACTACGTTCAGAAGCTGTTCCTGACACCCGGCGCCGAGCTCAACTACACGGGCACCTGGCTCCTCAAGGAATAGCGGGGGGCCATGCCCGCCGTTGCCTGCGAGGCCATCGACCGGCTCATCACGGTCGAGATGCGCTTCGCCTCGGGATTCCCCCGGGGGATCATTCCCCGGCTCTATGACGCGGCGCGCTCGCGTTCCGACGGCCCCCTCACCCATCGGGCGGCGGCGGGCCTGGTCGAGCGTGTGCACCCGGGGGACTACGTCTTTCTCGTCACGGGCGCCGGCGGCCCCCCACACCTCCCGGCCGGCGAAACGGACGGTCCCGTAGGGGCGGCGGCACTGGGTCGGGCGCTGAGCAGGGGGCTCGGCGCCCGGCCGGTCTTCATCGTGCAGGCGCACCACCTTCCCCCGCTGCGGGCGGCCTGCGAGGCGGTGGCGCTCTCCTTCATGGACGATGCGTGGGTCGCCGCCCGCCGGGGCGGAAGCGCGGCCTGGCGCGCCCTTCCCGGCGAGCCCTCCGCCGACGCCGAGGGGTACCGGGAAGCGCTCGAGACGTTTCATCCCGCCGCCGTCATCTTCATCGAGAAGCTCGGGCCCAACGACCAGGGCGTCTGGCACACCGTCAACGGCGTGCGCGTACCGCCGTATGAGGTGGGGTACGCGCACCTGCTCGCCGAGCGGGCGCGGCAGCAGGAGATCTTCACGGTCGGGATCGGCGACGGAGGGAATGAGATCGGATTCGGCTGCATCGCCGGCGCCGTCCGCGAGATCCACCCGTATGGCCGGGCCTGCCGGTGCGGATGCGGCGGCGGCGTGGGCACCACGGCACCCGCCGATGTCCTCGTCGTCGCCGCCATCTCGAACTGGGGCGCCTACGGCGTGGCCGCGGCGCTCGCGATCCTGCGTGGCGAACCCGGCGTCCTGCACGACGCCGCGGTAGAGCGGCAGATGCTCGAGCGCTGTGTGTCGGCCGGGGGGTTCGACGGCAACTACGCCGCGCAGGTGCCGTTCGTGGACGGCACGAGTGCGGACGTGCAGGCCGGCCTCGTGGCGATGCTGGGGCAGATCGTAGCCAACGCCTTGCGGTCCCACGATCGGGGGTTCTAGGGCCATGGCGTATCTGGCCCGGCGCATCCTCGAGCTGATCCCGACGCTGCTCCTCGTCTCGCTGCTCGTCTTCGGGCTGATGCGCGTCCGCGGGGACGACCCGGTGGTGATCATGCTGGGTCCGGACGCCACGCCGGAGCTGGTCGTCGAGGTCCGCAGGGAGCTGGGGTTGGACCTGCCGCTGCCCGTGCAGTACGCGCGGTGGATGGGCGGGATCCTCCGCGGGGACCTCGGCCGGTCACTCCGGACGAGGGAGCGGATCATCGACATGATCGGCGACCGCGCGCCGACGACGATCTACATCGCGTTCACGGCCATCGCCTTCGCCACGCTCGTCGGGCTGATCACCGGATTCTATTCCGCGGCGCGGCGAGGCAGGCCCGCCGACCAGGGGATCATGGTCGGCGCCATCCTCGGGCTCTCCGTGCCCTCCTACCTGCTGGCCCTGCTGCTCATCCTGGCGTTCGGCGTGTCCTGGCAGCTGTTTCCGATCGCCGCGTTCAGCGTGGACCTGCGCCGGGAGCCCCTGGTGGCGATGCGCAACCTCGTCATGCCCATGCTGTCCCTGGGCGTGGGCTATGCCGGGCTGACCGCCCGGCTGGCCCGGTCCAGCCTGCTCGAGGTTCTGAGCGCGGACTACATCCGCACGGCGCGCGGGAAAGGATTGTCCAACCGGCGGGTCATGTTCAAGCACGCCCTCCGCAACGCGATCATCCCGGTCATCACGATCGCGACGGTCAACTTCGTGCACCTGCTCGCGGGGGCGATCATCATCGAGGAGATCTTCGGGCTGCCGGGGATCGGCGCGCTCCTCATCCGCTCCATCTTCATGCGGGATTTCCCGGTCGTCCAGGGCGTGACCCTCATCCTCAGCATGGTCTGCATGCTGGGCAGCCTGGCCAGCGACCTCATCTATACCATCGTCGATCCGAGGATCCGCTACCAATGAAGACCGGGGGACCGCTCACCATCGCCGTCGGGGCCGCGGGAAGCGCCAAGCGGCGGCGGGCGCCGGTGAGCGAGGGGACCTGGCGGCTGCAGCTCCGCCGCTTCCTGCGCCACCGGGTGGGCATGGCCGGGGCCGTCCTCTTCTTCCTCTTCGCGGCGGCCGCCCTCTTCGCGCCGCTGCTGACCGACCACTCGCCCATCGAGATGAACCTGGCGGAGCCCCTGACGCCCCCGGGCACGCGATTCCCCCTGGGGCTGGACTCGCTGGGCAGGGACATGGTGGCCCGCACCCTGTACGGGGCTCGGATCTCGATCGGCGTCGGGACGGTCGTCACCCTCATCGCCGTCGTCGGCGGGGGCGCGATCGGCCTTGTCGCCGGGTACTACAAGGGGATCCTGGATCGCAGCCTGATGCGCGTGATGGATGCCTTCCTCTCCTTTCCGGACATTCTCCTGGCCATGGCTCTGTCCGTCGTCCTGGGCATGAACCTGCGCAGCGCCGTGATCGCCCTGGGCATCGTCTACGCCCCGCGCTGCGCGCGGGTCGTCCGGAGCAGCGTCCTGTCGATCGCGGAGACCGAGTTCATCCTGGCCGCGCGGGCCATCGGCGCCCGCGACGCCGTCATCCTGGTCCGGCACGTGGCGCCCAACCTCGTGGGGCCCATCCTGGTGCTGGGGAGCTACCTCTTCGGCCACGCCATCATCTCGGAGGCCGCCCTGAGCTTCCTCGGCATCGGCACGCAGCCGCCCAACCCCAGCTGGGGCCTGATGCTGAACGACGCACGGCGGTTCATCATGGACGCGTTCTGGTACCCGCTGGTTCCGGGTGCCGCCATCCTGCTGGCCGTGCTCTCCATCAACCTGCTCGGGGACGGACTGCGGGATGTCCTGGATCCTTCATTGAGGGACCGGTAGATGGACGGGCGCATCGCCATCCTCGGCGGGGCGGGCTTCGTCGGCTGCCATCTCGCGCGCCTGCTGCTGCAGCGGGGGGAAGAGGTCGTGCTGTTCGACAGGACGCCGCCCACCGGGATGGGCCGCCACATCCTTGACGATGCGCCGCGCCCCCCTGAGATCGTCGAGGGTGATGCAACGGTGCCCACCGAGGTCGCGGCGCTGCTAGCCCGCGGCCCATATTCCGCCGTGGTCAATCTGGCGGCGCTGCAGATGCTCCAGTGGTGCAACCGCCATCCGCTGCGCACCTATGAGGTGAACGTCCTTGCTCCCCTCGTTCTGTTCGATCTCGCGGCGCACTCGGGCGTGCCGCGGGTCGTCCACGTGAGCTCGACCGGGGCCCTCGTGGCCATCCGCCGGGCGGCCGTGGATGAGCGCCTCCCGACGCTGGACGTGGTCGAGGGCCATCCGGCGGGCCACTACGGCGCCTCGAAGGCGATGAGCGAGATCGCGGCGCTGGCCTTCGCCCGCGTCCAGCACCTGGACGTGGTGGTGCTCCGCTTTCCGTCGGTGTACGGGTTCGGCACGCCTCATCAGACTTATCTCGCCCAGGCCGTCCATGCCCGG
>DASUAH010000131.1:0-21003 GCA_035763885.1 Gemmatimonadales bacterium | reverse complement strand
CAGCGGCCAGAGCTCCGCGGTCACCACCGTCTCCAGATGGTCGGCCGCCGCGCGGGTCTCCACCATCGCCGGCAGCACGGCCTCCTTGATGTGCCGGGCGTGCGCCATCGGATCGGCGTCCTCGTGGGCCGTGGCGACCTCGAGCGCGCCGATGGCGTCGCGGAGCCGGTCGGCGTAGCCCACGAACCGCTCGAGCGCCGCTTTCTGCTCGCTGGGCGACACGCCGGCCGACTGCGTCTTCGCCACCACGTCCGCGAGCAGCGCCTGGTGGCGGAGCGCCGCCGGCAGGATCTGCGTCCGGGCGATGTGGCCCATCATCTCCGCCTCGATCGTGATCTGCTTGACGTAGCGCTCGACGGCGATGTGGAACCGGCTTTCGACTTCGACCTTGTTCAGGACCCCGTACTTCCGGAACAGATCCACGTTCTTCTTCTGCCGCAGCACCGGCAACGCCTCGATCGAGTCCCTGAGCATGGCGAGGCCGCGGCGCTCGGCCTCGGCGTGCCACTCGGACGAGTAGTTGTCGCCGTCGAAGATCACGCGCTTGTGCTGCCGGATGATCTTCTGGAGCACTCCGAGCACCGCGCGCTGGAGCCGCTCCGGGGTCGGATTCCTGCCCGCGGCCCTTTCGATCTCGGTGGCCGCGAAGTCGAGCGACTCCGCCACGATCGTGTTGAGGACGGTGTTCGGCCAGGCGATGCTCTGGCTCGATCCCACCGCGCGGAACTCGAACTTGTTGCCGGTGAACGCGAACGGCGAGGTCCGGTTCCGGTCGCCGGAGTGCCGCGGCAGCTGCGGCAACGTGCGGGCGCCGAGGTCGAGCGTGCCGCCCCGCAGCGTGCGCTTGAGCTGCCCCTTCTCGATCTGCTCCAGCAGGTCCGAAAGCATGTCGCCCAGGAAAATCGAGATGATCGCGGGCGGGGCCTCGTTGGCTCCCAGCCGGTGATCGTTGGCCGCCGACGCGATCGACGCGCGGAGCAGGTCCGCGTGCAGATCCACCGCCCGGATCACGGCGCAGAGGAAAGTCAGGAACTCGAGATTCGTGTGGGTGTCATCCCGCGGATCGAGCAGGTTCGCGCCCGTGTCGGTGGCCATCGACCAGTTGTTGTGCTTGCCCGACCCGTTCACGCCGGCGAACGGCTTCTCGTGCAGCAGCGCGACCAGGCCGTGCCGGAGCGCCACCCGCTTGAGCGTCTCCATCATGAGCATCTGGTGGTCGCTGGCGACGTTGCTCGGCTCGAACAGCGGGGCGATCTCGTACTGCCCCGGCGCGACCTCGTTGTGCCGGGTCTTCACCGGCACGCCCAGCCGGTAGAGCTCACGCTCGACCTCACCCATGAAGCCGAGCACGCGGGGCGGGATGCTGCCGAAGTAGTGGTCCTCGAGCTGCTGGCCCTTGGGCGGCTTGGCGCCGAAGAGGGTCCGCTCGCAGGCGACCAGGTCGGGCCGGCGGAAGAACAGCTCGCGGTCGACCAGGAAGTACTCCTGCTCCGGACCCACCGTCGTGTACACCCGATGCACGCCGGCATCGGTTCCGAACAGCCGCAGGATGCGCAGCGCCTGCTTCGAGAGCGCCTCCACCGAGCGGAGCAGCGGGATCTTCGTGTCCAGCGCCTCGCCCGTCCACGACACGAACGCGGTGGGAATGCAGAGGGTCACCACGCCCTGGTTCCGGATCAGGAAGGCCGGACTCGTCGCGTCCCAGGCGGTGTAGCCGCGGGCCTCGAACGTGGCGCGGAGCCCCCCGGACGGGAAGCTCGAGGCGTCGGGCTCCCCCTGGACCAGATCATCCCCGCTGAAGTTGAAGACGACCCCGCCCTGCCCATCCGGGGTGATGAGTGAATCGTGCTTCTCCGCGGTCAGCCCGGTGAGCGGCTGGAACCAGTGGGTGAAGTGGGTGGCGCCGTTCTCGATCGCCCAATCCTTCATCGTGGCGGCCACGACGCCGGCGATCTCCGGGTCGAGCGGCTCGCCCTGGTCGATGGTGCGGAGGAGGCTGCGGTAGACGTCCTTGGGCAGGCGCTGCCGCATGACGGCGCGCGAGAAGACGTCGGTGCCGAAGATGGCATCCACCCGCGCCGGCGCCCCGGCGGCGGCGCCGTTGGCGGAGGTGGCGGGTGGCGGGGTCACGGAAATAGTCACGGGCGATCGGACCTCGGGACAGGGGTGGACCAGCGAAGGGCGGAAACTAATGCGCGCGGGTGAATTGCCAAAGTCGGCCGGGCGGATAACCTCTCTCCATGCCTCCGGTCATCGCGAGCGGCACCGCTTTCGCCATCCACGCCTTCGAGCTCGGCCATTCGATCGACCTCGACCGCTGCGAGCGCATTGTGGCGGAGAGCGCCCGCCAGACCATTCGCCCCAGCCGCCGGCTGCCGGAGCACTTCGCATATCGTCCGGCGCCGCTGCGGCTGGTGCAGGAGGGGGGAGGGCTCGCGGTCGGACGGTTGCGCTGCGCGGCCGTCCACGTCGTACTCTACGACTTCGGCGCCGCCTCGGTCGCGTACGAGCTGCCGCTCGCCGGCTGCCCGCTCGAAGAGCTGGCCGATCTCAGCGATCGCCTGTGCGGCGGTGCCGGGCTGGTGGCCGACGCGCGCGGCCGGCTGGAGGCCCTGCTCGCGGTGATCGGGCCGGCGGTCACCCGGCCCCGGCTTGCCGAGCCGGTGGAGGACTACCTCGTGTTCGAGGTGGCCCGGTTCGATCCGCCGGTCGAGCCGGCGCGGCTGCTGAGCGACGCGGGGCCGACCCTCGCCCGCCTGCTCCGCGGAGAAACCGGGTCGCTCGCCCCCGAAGAGGTGGAGGACGCCCTCGGTGCCCGCCTGCGGGTCGGCCCAGGCGACCTCGCCGTCGTGGACTGGAACGCGGCGTTCGTCTGCCATCCCGCCGCCGACGAGGCGCGCGTGGTACTCGATTTCGCCAACGTGCAGCTGCTGGAGCTGCGCTGGCTTGACGCGGAGCTGGACGCCGCGCTCGAGCAGGCGTACGACGCGCTCGCCCGGGTCGCGCGCGGCGGTCTCGCCGAGCTCGCGTTCCCCGCGGCCGACCTCCGGCACGTCGGGGAGCTGCAGGCGGACGCCGCGGTGCTGTTCGAGCGCGTGACCAATGCCCTCAAGCTGGTCGGCGACCAGTACCTCAGCCGGCTGTACCGCCTCGTGTCCGGCCGGCTGCACCTCGCCGACTGGGATGCCGGCATCTTCCGGAAGCTGCAGACGCTCGACGGCATCTACCAGAAGCTCGCGGACCGCTCCGCGGCCCGGCGGCTCGAGGCCATCGAGTGGATCGTGGTCCTGCTCATCGCCTTCGAGATCGTTCTGACGCTGGTAGGGCGGTAACGCGTCTTCCCGTCTACCTTTCGGCCGGTATGCCTCCCGCACCATTCATCGTCGCGGCGGTCCGCACCCCCATCGGCCGGGCGGGCGGCGCCCTCGCCGAGGTCCGGCCGGACGACCTGGCGGCCATCGCCATCCAGGCGCTGGTCGAGCGCGCCCGCCTCCCCGGCAGTCGCATCGACGATGTGATCCTCGGCTGCGCCAACCAGGCGGGCGAGGACAACCGCAACGTCGCCCGCATGGCACTCCTGCTCGCCGGCCTGCCCGTGGAGATCCCGGGCCAGACGGTGAACCGCCTCTGCGGCTCGGGGCTGCAGGCGGCGGTCGCGGCAGCCCACGCGGTGCGTGCCGGCGAGGGCGATCTGCTCGTGGCCGGCGGCGTCGAGAGCATGACCCGGGCGCCGTACGTGATGCTCAAGACCGGCAAGCCGTGGGACCGCACACCGCCCGCCGTCGCCGATTCGACGGTCGGGTGGCGCTTCACCAACCCCAGGCTCAAAGCGGACTGGACGATCTCGCTTGGCGCGACGGCGGAGCGCGTGGCCCGCGAGTACGGGGTCACGCGGCGCGAGCAGGACGAGTTCGCCGCCGAGAGCCAGCGGCGCACCCAGGCTGCGCTCGCCCGCTGCGTCTTCGCGGACGAGATCGTGCCGGTGGGCGACATCACCCTGGACGAGCACCCACGCGCGGACGTGACGGTCGACGGCCTGGCGAAGCTCCAGCCCGCGTTCGTGCGCGACGGCACCGTGACCGCCGGCAGCGCCAGCGGCATCAATGACGGCGCGGCTGCGCTGGCCGTCGCGAGCGAGACGGCGATCCGGGAGCACGGGCTCGCCCCGATGGTCCGGATCGCGGCGAGCGCGGTGGCGGGCGTGGATCCGGGCGTGATGGGCATCGGGCCCGTGCCGGCGGCTCGCAAGGCGCTCATGCGCGCGGGGATCGCGGCCGCGGACCTCGCGCACGTCGAGCTCAACGAGGCATTCGCGGCGCAGGCCATCGCCTGCATCCGCGAGCTTGGCCTCGATCCCGCGCGGGTGAACCCCTACGGGGGCGCCATCGCGCTCGGCCACCCGCTCGGCGCGAGTGGGGCGCGGATCCTCACCACGCTGGTACACGCACTCCGGCGCACCGGAGGACGCTGGGGACTCGCCACTATGTGCATCGGCGTGGGTCAGGGGATCGCGCTCGTCGTCGAGAACGTCGAGCGCGGGGCGCAGGCGTGAAGTACCGCATGACGATCTGCCTCGCGAGCCTCGTCTCCGGGCTCGTGGCGCTCTACCTCCATCTCTGGAAGGCCGGACGGGTGGGCTCGCTGGCCTGCGGGCCGGGCGGGAATTGCGAGCTGGTCCAGCACAGCTCGTGGAGCTATTTCCTCGGTGTGGATGTGGCGCTGATCGGCACCGTGGGGTACGGGCTGCTCTTCGCCGTAAGCCTGCTGAGCCTGCAGCCCCGCTGGGCCGACGCCCGCGGGCCGACTCTGGTGATGGCGGTGCTCATCGGCGCGGCCGTGCTCTTCACGCTGCGCCTCAAGTACGCGGAGTTCGTGATTCTCCGGAGCTTCTGCCCCTGGTGCGCCGTGTCGGCGGTGGCGATCACGCTGTGCGCCGTGATGGCGGCGCTCGACTGGCGCCGGCTGCGCCCCGCTCGCGGCTACGGCGCCACGACTGCCGGGGTGCCGGACTCGGCCCGGTCGTACGGCGCATAGCGCTCCCACCGGACGGCACCGGCGCGGTCATGCTGGGCTACCGCTGGCCGGCGGCGTTCGCCCCGGATTGCGTCGCTCGGGTCCGGAAGACCTCGCGGGCACGCGCGATCTCCTCGAGCGCGGCGTCCCGTTCGCCCGGCGAGTTCCAGTCCGACCGCCCGCGCGCCGCCGAATCGATGTGATCGATCCACGCGAGAAAGTGGCGCGCATCGACGGGTGACCGGATCGGGGCGCCGCCGACGGTCACGTAGACGGGGCCCGTCGTTCCGAACGGATACAGGTCCAGGACGGGGTGGGTCGCGCGGTCGGCCCACGCGCGCACCGCATACCACCCGCTCCGCTCCACCCTGATCACAGTGTCGATGGCCGCGCGGTCGCGGTCGCCGCGGAGCGGGAACGCCGTCACGACCTCGCCGTTCCCGATCAGCTCGAAGTGATCCACCGGCACGTACGACCGGAGGGTCGCGCGCACCCGGAGGCGGTGAGGCCCCGCAGGGAGCCGGATCTCGTCTCCCGCGGCGCGGCCGCCCAGGGTGAGGCTCACCAGCGGGCCGTTCGTCGCCATGGTGCGCCCCGCTCTGAGCCCCGCGTGAAACCGTTCGGCCGTCAGCGGCCCGCCGGTGCGGACGTAGACCCGGGTCGTGCCGAGCGGTCCGCGGAGCGAGGCGAAGTTGGTCATTGCGTCGGTGCCCGCGCCGGCCGGAAGGCGGAACCCGCAGTTGAGGAGCTGGTACCAGACCCTTGCGGAGGCGAGGTGGTCGCTGAAGCCGACCACCTCGACATAGTCCACCTTGCCCAGCGCGACGTCCACGGGCAGGGCGTGGGTAAGCGGATCGGGTGCCGCCGGGTCCGGGTACGCGTCGAACGGGTGCACGTAGCCCGCCAGCGCGCCCTGCGCGTGCGCCAGATCGAAGACATTCGCGTTGGTCGGCTGCGGGCTCGCCGCGGCGGTGCGCTGGTACGCGGCGTAGGTGGGCAGCAGCAGGTGTTCCCGGAGCCCGAGCAGCCCGGTATGACCCCAGAAGCTGGTGTGAAACTCCTCGCCGTGCAGGATCAGCCTGCCCGGGGTGGAGACGGGATCGGGGCGCCCGCCGGTGAAGTACGCCACATCCGGTACTCGCCCTTCCTTGTTCACGATCAGGTTCTCGACGACGTGCAGGTCCTCCGCCTCCGCCTGCGCGCGCAGCGTGGCGGGCGTCGCGCGATAGTGCCCGCCGTAGTTCATGTGCACGTGCAGGTCGCCCGACCACCAGCCGCGCGCCGCGAGATCGTCCAGGCGCTCGAGCGCCAGGCGCACCGGCGTCGTGCGGCCCGCCGCCACGCGGACCCGCTGGCGCGCGACCCGGTACTCGGGGCCGCGGCTCACCTCGATGGAGATCTCGCCCGCCGGCACCGTCAGCCGGGCGGCGCCGCGCGCGTGGAAGTACGCCGACTCGAAGCGCCGCTCCGCGCGGGTGAACCCGTCATCGGCGTGACGCCAGGCGTCGTCGGGCGCGTAGCTCCGCCCGTCGGGGGCGACCACTGACACCCGGGCGGCCACCGCGCGCCCCGACCGACCGTCCGTGATCGCGAGGGCAAGCGTGCCGGTCGGCCGCAGGTAGCGGCGCGGCGCGGCGCGGAGCGCCCGGATACGCGCGCCAGGCAGCTCCAGCACCCGCAGCGACGTGTTGCCGTCCGGATTGGAGATGAACGCGATCCGCCGCCCGTCAGGGGACCAGCGCGGCATGGTCGCGTCGAACTCGCCGTAGGTGAGCTGGAACGGCGATTCGCCGTCGGCGGTCATGAGCCAGAGCTGGTGCCACTGACCGCCGAGGTACGAGCTGTAGACCGCCCGGCGCCCATCGGGCGCCCAGTCCGGATCGGCGCGCCAGGTGGTCTCCTCGTCGCGGATCTCCCGCATCACGCCGCCGGGTCGCGCCTCCATGCGCCAGATCGTGCCGGAGCCCCACACATGGCCGCGATTCGACAGCAGCAGCAGCTCGCGCCCTTCGGGCGACCACGCCGGAGCCAGATACTGGTCGTAGGCGTGGTAGTAGTACCGCGGCAGCCCGCCATGGCGGTCCTCGGTGATCCGCAGCGGCTCCCCGGCGGCCCCGTCTGCCTCGACGGTCACCACGAACACGTGAAATCGGCCCTCGAACGCGGTGGATACGTAGGCGACCCTGCGCCCGTCGGGCGACCAGCGCGGATCTACGTTGACGGCGCCGTTCCGGACCAGCGTTCGCGAGGTGCCGGTGGCGAGATCGAGCAACCGCAGCTCGACTTCGGCGCCGTCGTACGACGCGTACACCATCCGGCGCCCGTCGGGCGACCAGTCCGGCTGGTAGTCGTAGCCCGGCCCATCGGTGAGCTGGCGGGCCTCGCCGGAGTCGATCCGCTGGCGCCACAGGGTGCCCTGCATCGAATACGCGAGCTCGATCCCGTCCGGCGCCCACGAGGGCGCGGTGGGGCCGCTGGTCGCCTGGGGGAGGTACATCTCGCGGTAGTAGTACGAGTGGGGGACGCGGACCTGGTCCAGCACCGGCTCGCGCTGGGCGAGCACCGTGGCGGGACCGAGGCCGATGAGCACCCCCAGGGCGCGAAGCACGCGAAGGATCACTGCCCGAACCGTCCCAGCGAGAAGAACGGATCGGGCGCGCCGTCGCCCAGCACGAGGCGCGCGACCTGCTCGCCGACTGCCGGCCCCATCTTGAAGCCGTGCCCCGAGCCCCCGCCGGCGATCCACACGTTGTCCGCATCCGGATGCCGGTCGAGGATCGGGTGCCCGTCGGGCGTCTGCTCGTACTGGCAGACCCGCGCTTCGACCAGCGGCGCGTCGGCGAGGCCGGGGAATCTCGTCCGCAGCAGCGCCCGCGCCCGCGCCAGCGCGTCGGCCGTGGGGAGGCGCTCCTCGGTGGTGGGATCGATCACGGGACCGCGGGTGTCGTCGGCGACCTTGAACCCGCGGCGCTCGTTGCCCGGGATGCCGTACATGAAGCGCGCGCCGTGGTCCACCCATACCGGCATCGTGCCCTCGTCGTACCGCGTGTCGCCCCGGGGCAGCCCGAAGAAGAACACCTCCTGTCGCGTGGCCCGCACCCGCTCGCCCACGACGTCAGGCAGGATCGCGCCCAGCCAGGGCCCGCAGGCGAAGACGAACCGGTCGGCGTGGAGCGCAGAGCCATCCGCGAGCCGCAGGCTGCCAAGCCCGCCCTTCGCCGGCCGGGCGGGTTCTGCCGCCGCCGTCCGGTACTCGCCACCCTCGGCCACGAGCGCCTCCCGCACCGCCTCGCAGGCCTGGCGCGCGAGCAGGTAGCCGGCCTCTGCTTCGACGAACACGCTGCGGACGCCGCTGAAGTCGATCTGCGGGTAGCGGCTCGCGGCCTCCGCCACGGTGAGCTCGACCGCGGGAAGGCCGGCCGCGCGGAGCAGCGGCAGCGTCGTGCGCGCGTAGGCGTCGTCCCCGTGGAACATCCAGACCGCGCCGGTGCAGCGGTACAGCCGGCGCCCCCAGCGGCGCTCGGCCTCGCGCCAGAGCGCGAGCGACCGCAGGGTGAGCTCCACGTAGCGGCGCTCGCCGCCGTAGATGCCGCGGATGACGCGGGTCTCGCCGCCCGAGCTCGCCCGCGAGTTGCCGGCGCCCCAGGCGTCGAGCAGCGTCACCCGAGCGCCGGCGCGCCGGAGGTGCAGCGCGGTCCACCCCCCGAACGCGCCGGCGCCGACCACGGCGACGTGCGGCGTCACGCAGCCTCCCGCAGCGTGGCGCGCGCGCCCTCGCGGCGGGCGCGCCAGTACAGGAGCCCTCCCGCAGCTACGAAGGCGATCGCGCCGCCCACCACCTTGAGCTCGAACAGCCAGGCCCGCGTGGTGCCGGGCGGCGGAATCATCGCCACGCCCATCGCGAAGACCGTGACGAACAGCCCGCTCAGCCCGATGAGCCACGTGCGCCGTCGCCCGGGCCTCCAGCCCGCGCTGCCTGCCCGTCCCTCCGCCTGCCGGCCCGCCTTGAGGTAGCAGACAAACAGGTAGATGTACGGGATGAAGTACACCAGCAGCATCGTGTCGAGGAGGATCAGATAGGCTTCCTCGACCCCGGTCCCCTTCCCCAGCACGGAGGCCAGCAGGAACACGGTCGACAGCCCCGCCTGCGCCAGGATCGCGAGGTACGGCGTGCCCCACCGCGGGTGGATTCGCCCGAACGCGGGCGGGAAATACCGGTCCACCCCGACGACGAACGCGACCCGGGCCGACCCGCTGAGCCAGGCGCCGACGCCGCCGAGGTTCCCGATGGCGTTTGCCGCCGCCGCCAGCGGTACGATCCACGCCAGCGCCGGGATCAGCTCCCGGGTCGCCGCCGAGATCGCCTGCAACATTCCCGTCACGATGTTCAGCTCGCCGTGCGGTACCAGCCAGAGAATGGCGCCGGTGCCCGCGAGGTACAGCAGCGCGATGAGCGGGGCGGCGATCAGGATCGAGCGCGGCACCGTCCGGCGCGGATCCTTCACCTCCCCGCTCAGCGTGGCCGAGAGCTCCAGGCCGGCGTAGGCAAACGCGATCGATGCCCAGAGATTGACCCGGCTCGGGTCGCTGACGTCCGGGACCAGGGCCGCCGCGCCGATCGGGTTGGCCGACGGCCGGGTGAGCGCCGCCCACACACCCAGCAGCACCAGGATCGCCCCCGGCCCATAGGTGCCGATGCCGCCGACGTTCTGCAGCCACCGGCCCCAGCGCAGCCCGACGACATTCAACCCGACCGCCAGCCACATGCCGCCGAGCGTGACCGGGGCGATGTACTCCCAGCGGTCGGCCAGCCCGCTATCGCCCGCGCCGAAGGCATAGGTGGCGATGGCGGCGCTGGAGAGCAGGAGGCTCGGGTAGTAGAGGACGTTGTTGATCCAGTAGCACCAGCCGCAGAGGAACCCGTGCCCCTCCCCGAACGCGCGCTGGGTCCAGCGGTAGATGCCGCCCTCGTCCGGATAGCGCGCCGCCAGGTCCGCCACCGCCAGGCCCTGGGGAACGAAAAACAGGAGCGCCGCCAGGATCCACAGCGTCAGGCTGCTCGGTCCGGCGTACGCCGCCGTCGCGAGCCACCGCACGCCGATCACCGCCACCAGGTTGAACAGGACGAGATCCCGCAGCGTGAGCGCGCGGGGGAGCTCGCCGACCGCCTGCGAGCCTGGCTCGCTCATCCCCTGAGATACAATCCGTCGGGGTCGAGCACCTCGCGGAGCAGCCGCAGCGAACCGGCATCGGGGGGCTCGACGCAACGGAGCGCGTCCCGCACCCGCAGCGGCCAGCCCACGCCCGCCCTCACCTCGTCGGTCGTCACGCCGGGATACAGCGCCGCCAGCGCAAGCTCGCCGTCCGGGTCCGCCTCGAGAATCGCCTTGTCGGTGATGACCTTGACCGGCCCCGCGCCCGGCATGCCCAGCTCGCGGCGGCTGCCGCCGCGGGCCACGTGTCCGGGGCTGGTGATGAAGTCTACGCGCTCGGGAAAGGCCCGCAGACCAAGCCGGCTGATGATCAGCGTGCGGCGTGCGTGGATCGCGATCTCCGCCGCGCCGCCGCTGCCCGGCAGCCGCACCTTCGGGCGCTCGTAGCTGCCGATCACCGTCGTGTTGATATTGCCGTACCGGTCCACCTGAGCGCCGCCGAGAAAGCCGACCTCGATGCGCCCGTTCTGCAGGAACGACTGAAAGATGTCGGCCATGCTCGCCACCATGAGCGAGCCGGTGACGAGCGCGGGATCGCCGATGGAAACGGGCAGCCGCTCGGGCACCGCCCCCACCGCGCCGGACTCGTAGATGAGCACCAGATTCGGTGCATGGGTCGCGCGCGCGAGATTGCAGGCCAGGTTGGGCAGGCCGATACCCACGAAGACCACTTCCCCGTCGCGGAGCTCCCGCGCGGCGACGGCGGCCATCATCTCAGTGGGGCTGTACTCCGGACGGTCCGACGGCCGCACGCCCGGACGGCCGGACTCGGTGTGCGCAGGACTGTCCGTCTGGCGGTCGGGCCGTCCGTCCGTCCGGCTAGTACCCATAGTTCACCCCCCCGCACACCTGCTCGTCCGCCCGCAGATGGTCCAGCCCGCCGGACTTCGCCACGTACTCGCGGCGGTCCGCCACCCCATGGACGTACTCGTCGAGGTAGGCGCGGAGCCTGGCCGGGTCGCGGCTCGTGTCCTCCCACGCCACGTAGAACGCGTTGTCGCGGTCGTAGTATCCCTGCGCATAGGAAGGATGAGCGCCCCAGGGCTCCACCACCACCGCGTCCACGATCATCCCCGGAATCACCGTCCGGTTGGGGTCCGCCCGTACCACGGACTCGTCGACCAGCTCCTCCACCACGACGATCACGCGCCGGGACGCGAACGCGGCCTCCTTCTGTACCCCGAGCAGTCCCCAGATCTGGGCGTTGCCGTGCGCATCGGCCCGCTGGGCGTGCACGATCGTCACGTCGGGGTTCAGCGCGGGCACCGCGGCGAGGCGCTCGCCCGTGAACGGACACGCGACCTCGCGGATCAGCGGGTTGGCCCGGGGGAGATCCGTCCCCATGTAGTCCCGCAGGGGCCAGAACGGCAGCCGGGCGGCGCCGGCGCAGAACCGCGCGACCATGCCGAAGTGGGAGTACTCCTCGATCTCGAGGGGCCGGTCCCCTCTGCCCTCCACGGCCCGGCGGAAGGCGTGCAGCGACCCCGCGCCGGGGTTGCCGGCCCAGGAGAACACCAGCTTGCGCGCGCAGCCGGCCTCGATCATCTGGTCGTACACCAGATCGGGCGTGAGCCGGCAGAGGGTGAGGTCGCGGCGGCGCTGCCGGATGATCTCGTGCCCGGCGGCGAAGCAGATGAGGTGGGTGAAGCCTTCGATCACGACCGTGTCGCCGTCGTGCACGTGGCGGGCGATGGCGTCCCGCATGGTGACCACCTTCGACGTCATCCGGCCATCGCCTCCGCCGCGCGGGCCTCCCCCTCGAGCTCGGCCACCAGCCGGCCGCTCGCGCCCGCGAGGTGCTGCCCGAGCACCGTCGCCGCGCCATCGGCATCGCGGCGCTCGAGCGCAGCCAGGAGCTGACGATGCTCGCGCTCGAACTCGCCGCGATACTTGAGCATCAGCCCGTGCGAGAGCCAGTACCGGTCCACCCGCCGCAGGAGCCCCGCGATCAGCTCGCCCAGCCGGGGGCGGTCGTCGAGATCGTAGACCGCCTGATGGAACTCGACGTCGAGCGTTCCCCACGTGGCGCCGTCGGTCGCTTGCTCCGCCCGATCCAGAATCGCGCGTGCGCGCTCGAGCTGCGCCGCCGTGAGCCGCGGTGTCGCATGGCGGATCGCGGAGGTCTCGAGGATGCTCCGGATCTCGTAGATCTCGCGGATCTCGTCGGGGGTGAGCGCGCTGACCGCCGCGCCGCGGTTCGGCTGGTAGGTGACCAGCCCCTCGGACTGGAGCTGGCGGAGCGCCTCGCGCACCGGGATGTGGCTCACCTTGAGCTGGGCGGCGATCTCGTCCTGCGGCAGCGGCGCGTTGGCCTTGAGCTGGCCGGTCGTGATCGCCTCACGCAGGACCGCGGCCACCAGCTCATGGGTGGCCTGCTTGCGCGGGCGGGGCAGGGTGGCGAGCACTTGATCGAGCTGCACGGACGCTCTCGTCTGGAGGCCAGATGGCCGGCGGCGCAGGCGGGCCGGCGACCGCACATGAGGCAACGGCCTGCATCTCCGCCCGGCCTGCGGTGGTTGCCGACCTCGGGTCGGCTGCCCGCCCCGAGGCTTGCGGCGGTAATATATTATATATTAGCTTCGCATCGTCAAGCGCGGTCCTTACTTGGAGAGCAGCCATGCCGGAACTCCGCACCGCCGGTCAGCCCCTCCCCTATCCCTTGGCCCGCCCGTACGCGGAACCCGACTGGACCCGCATCCCCGGCTACCGCGGCATCAGCCGCGCCGACTGGGAAAGCGCCACCTGGCAGCGCCGGCACACCGTCAAGAACCTCCGGGAGCTGAAGAGCGCGCTGGGCCACCTGCTGCCGGACGATCTGGCCGCGAGCATCGCCGACGATCAGGAGCAGCGGGCCACGATGTCCATGCTCATTCCGCCGCACATGCTCAACACGATGGACGTGGCGGACCTGTGGACCGACCCGGTCCGGCGCTACATGGCGCCCGCGCTGGCCGATCGGCGGACCGACTGGCCCAATCACCCGAAGGCCTCCCGCGACAGCCTGCACGAGGCCGAGATGTGGAAGGTCGAGGGACTGACCCATCGGTATCCCACCAAGGTGCTCGCGGAGCTCCTCGCCACCTGCCCGCAGTACTGCGGGCACTGCACCCGCATGGACCTGGTCGGCAACGACGTGCCGCAGGTGGACAAGCACAGGTTCACCCTCCCGCAGAAGAACCGCCACGAGCAGATCCTCGCCTACCTGCGGCAGACGCCCGGCGTGCGCGACGTGGTCGTGTCGGGCGGCGACATCGCCAACCTGCACATCTCCCAGCTCGAGCCCTTCGTGAGCGCGCTGCTCGACCTCCCGAACATCCGGGACATCCGGCTGGCCTCGAAGGGGCTGATCGGGTTGCCGCAGCACTTCCTGCAGGACGACGTCGTGGCGGGGCTGGAGCGGCTGGCGAAGAAGGCGTTCGACCGCGGGGTGGATCTCGCGCTCCACACCCACGCCAACCACGCGGAGCAGGTGACGCCGCTGGTCGGCCGCGCGGCGAAGCGGCTGCTCGAGATCGGTTTCCGCGACGTGCGCAACCAGGGCGTGCTGCTCCGCGGCGTGAACACCACGCCGCGCGATCTGGTCGAGCTCTGCTTCATGCTGCTCGATCACGCCAAGATCATGCCGTACTACTTCTACATGTGCGACATGATCCCGAACTCGGAGCACTGGCGGCTCGCGGTGTTCGAGGCGCAGCAGCTGCAGCACGACATCATGGGCTACCTGCCCGGGTTCGCGACGCCGCGGATCGTGTGCGACGTCCCGTTCGTGGGCAAGCGGTGGGTGCACCAGGTGGCCGCCTACGACCGCGAGCTGGGCGTCTCGTACTGGACCAAGAACTACCGGACCGGCATCGAGCTGGACGATCCCGATGCCCTGACACGCCGCTACGAGTACTACGACCCCATCTATACCCTGCCCGAGTCGGGCCAGGCGTGGTGGCGGGCGTACGACCGGGAGCTGGCCGGAGCCAAGGCATGACCGCCACCGCCACGCCGGACGCCGCGACGACGACCCAGCGCGATTATCCCCGCATCGTCGTCCCGCCGCCGGGGCCCGCGGCCCGGGCGATCATCGAGCGCGACGAGGCGTGGACCTCGCCCTCGTACATCAAGGAGTATCCACTGGTCATCGCCGGCGGGCGGGGGGCGATGGCGGAGGACGTGGACGGCAACCGCTACCTGGACTTCATGGCTGGCATCGCGGTCACCTCCACCGGCTACAACCACCCGCAGGTGGTCGCCGCGATCCGGGAGGCCGCAACGCGGTTCCTGCACATCTGCGGGACCGACTTCTACTTCGACGGCTTCGCGCGGCTCGCCGAGCGGCTGGGCAGCCTCGCGCCCGGCCCGAGCCGCAAGCGGGTCTTCCTGTCGAACTCGGGCACCGAGGCGGTCGAAGGCGCGATCAAGCTCGCGCGCTATCACACCCGGCGGCCCGCGCTCGTGGGCTTCCACGGCTCCTTCCACGGGCGCACCTACGGCGCGCTGAGCCTCACATCGAGCAAGGCAAAGCAGCGGGCACACTTCGGCCCGTTCCTGCCCGAGGTCTATCACGTCGGCTATCCCAACCCCTACCGCTCCGCCGGGGGGCCGGACGGGTCGGTGGGCGAGTCGATCGGTGCGCTGGAGGAGCTGTTCGCGCGCCAGCTCCACCCGGAGGACGTCGCGGCCATCTTCGTCGAGCCGATCCAGGGCGAGGGCGGCTACGTCATCCCGCCCCACGGCTTCCTCCGCGCGCTTCGCGATCTCTGCGACCGCCACGGCATCCTGCTGGTGGCGGACGAAGTGCAAAGCGGCGTGGGCCGCACCGGAAAGATGTGGGCCTGCGACTGGGAGAACGTGGAACCCGATATCCTGGTCACCGCCAAGGGGCTCGGCTCCGGCATGCCGATCGGCGCGTTCATCGCGAAGGAATCGGTGATGACGTGGGATGCCGGATCGCACGGCTCGACGTTCGGGGGAAACCCGGTGTGCTGCGCGGCGGCGCTCGCGACGCTGGACATCGTGGAGGGCGCGCTGCCGCACGTCCGGGCCATGGGCGAACGACTCCTCGCCGGCATGCGCCGGCTGCAGGAGCGGCACCCCTGCATCGGTGACGTCCGCGGCCGGGGGCTCATGATCGGTGTGGAGTTCGTGAAGGACCGTACCACCCGGGAGCCGGACGCGGAACTGGTGCCTCGCCTGACGCAGCGTGCGTTCCGGAAGGGGCTCCTGCTGCTGGGCGCGGGCAAGAGCGCCCTCCGCCTGGCTCCGCCGCTGGTGCTCGACGAATACGACGTCGACACCGGACTGCAGATGCTCGACGAGTGCCTGGAAGCAGTGAGCAGTGAGAAGTGAGAAGTGGGAGTGAGGAAACGGCCCGTGGCTGGCCGGACTGATCGGAGCCTCCTTCTCACTTCTCACTTCTCACTTGTTACTGCTCTTCAATAACCGTCCTGCTCTGCTCCCGCATGAACTGCGCTACGTAGTATGGCCCGCACCCGCCCTTTCCCGTCGAGCCTGAGCCCTTCCAGCCGCAGAATGGTTGCGCTCCCGGCCAGGCTCCGGTGGTAGCGCCGGTGCGCTTGTTCGCGTAGCAGACCCCCGCCTCGATCTCGTCGAAGAACCGGTCAACTTCCTCCGGCTTTCCGGAGAAGATGCCCGCTGTGAGGCCGTATTCGACCTTGTTGGCCTCGGCGATCGCCTGGTCGAAGCTCTCCACCTCCGCCACCGCGAGGAACGGCAGGAAGAGCTCGTCCGTGAACAGCGAGCTCGCGCGGGGCACCTCGGCGATCGTGGGCGCCACGAAGTGGCCCCGGTCGAAGATGCCGCCACGGAGCCGCTCGCCGCCCGTCAGGATCTGCCCTTCCTCGCGGGCCTGCGCGGTCGCGCGCTCGAAGCGCTCCAGCGCGCGCTCGTTGATCACCGGACCGAGGTAGACGTCGCGCTCCGTCGGATCGCCGGCGCGGATCGCCGCGGTCCGGGCGAGCAGGCGATCGAGGAAGGGCTGGCGCACAGGGCGATGCACGTACACCCGCGACGTGGCGCTGCACTTCTGTCCCTGCAGGCCGAACGCGGAGCGCATCACGCCCTCGGCGGCGGCGTCGAGGTCGGCTGTGTCCATCACGATCGCCGCGTTCTTGCCGCCCAGCTCCAGCAGCGCCGGCTTGATCCAGCGCCGGCTGATGCCCTGGTGGATCCGGAGCCCGACCTGCTTCGACCCCGTGAAGACGATGCCATCCACGCCCTCGTGCTGCCAGAGGGGGTCGCCGATCTCCGTCCCCCGGCCGAACACCAGGTTGAAGACGCCCGCCGGCACGCCGGCGTCCCGGTACGCCTCGTACAGCCCGAGGCCGGTCCACGGCGCGTCCTCGGCCGGCTTGTACACCACGGCGTTGCCCGCGACCAGCGCGGCACTGGACATCCCCGCCGAGAGCGCCAGCGGGAAGTTGAACGGCGCGATGCACGCGAAGACGCCGTAGGGGCGGAGCACGTCGGTGTTCCGCTCCACCGGAGTCACCTTGCCCATCGGGCGCACGAAGCCGTCGGCCTCCTCGACCTGCCGGGCATAGTAGTCGATGAGATCGGCCGACTCCTCGGCATCGCCCATGGCCTCGAGCCGGTTCTTCCCGACCTCGAGTGCCATGACGGCGGCCAGCTCGTACTTGCGGTCACGAATCAGTTCGGCGGCGCGGCGCAGGGTCGCGACCCGCTCCCGCCAGGGCAGCCGGGCCCATGCGCGCTGGGCCCGGCGTGCGGCGCGGACCGCAGCATCCACCTGCTCCGGTCCCGCTGCTCCGAACGTGCCCAGCACCAGTGCGGTGTCGATCGGGGAGCGGTCCACGATGGGCTGGGTCCCTGCCTCGACCGGCCTGCCGTCGATGTAGGATGGATGGCGCCGCCCGGCCTGGGCGCGGACGCGTGCGAGTGCCTCGTCGAACCGGCGATGGAAGTCCTCGAGGTCGCCGCCCGTCGAGGTATACGTGATCTTCGTGGTTGTGGCGGTCATCGGGCCATGATCTGTGAGCTATGCGCTGTGCACGGGCACGGCCGGCGCGCGGCGCCGGAGGAGCACCCGGTCGAGCGCGCGGGTGAATCGGCGAACGATCTCGCCGATCTCGTCTTGCGTGATGACGAACGGCGGCGCGAGCATGACGAGGTCGCCGTTCCTCCCGTCGGCGTGGCCCACGTTGGGCCAGACCACGAGCCCCTCCTCCAACGCCGCCGCCGTGAACGCCTCGGCGAACCCCTCGCTCCGGGGGAACGGCGCGCGAGTTTCCCCGGCCTCGACGAACTCGATTCCCGCCAGCAGTCCGCGTCCGCGCACGTCCCCTACGTGCGGAAGGGCGCGGAGCGGCTCGAGGAGCTCGTGCAGCAGCCGGCCCATGCGGGCGCACCGCTCGACCAGGCGGTGCTCGCGCAGATAACGCAGCGCCGCGAGCCCCCCGGCGCAGAGCATCGGGTGGTGTGAGAAGGTCTGCGCGTGCACCAAGCCGCCGGACCCTGCAGCGAGCACCAGCGCGACGTGCTCGGGCGCGACCAGGACGGAGAGCGGAGCGTAGCCGCCGCCGATGCCCTTGCCGAGCGTCATCAGGTCGGGCACGATGCCGAACTGCTCGATGGCCGTGAACGTACCGGTGCGCCCCGCGCCGGTGAGCACCTCGTCCGCGATGAAGAGCACGTCGTGCCGATCGCAGATCTCGCGCACCCGGCGGAAGTACTCCGGCGGCGGGACGTTGCCCCCGGTGGACGAGCCGCCCACCGGCTCCGCGATGAAAGCGGCCACGCTCCCGGGACCCAGCTCGACGATGGTCTGCTCCAGCGCGTCGCCGCTGCACGCGGGGCAATGGGGCGGCCGGCCCCGGCACTCGCAGCGGTACGTGTACGGCGCCGGTACCCGGGCCACATCGACCAGCCACCCTGCGTACAGCTCGCGATAGTGCTCCCGGGCCGATGCCGACAGCGCGAGCAGCGTGTTGCCGTGATAGGATGGGGTGAGCGCCACGATGCGATGCTTCCCGGGACGACCCAGCTCCGCCCAGTACTGCCGGGCGCACTTGAGCGCCGCCTCCACCGCCTCCGAGCCGCTGCCGAGGGGGTAGATCCGCGTGAGGTCACCCGGAAGCAGCGCCGCGAGCTCCGCCGCGAACGCCTCCACCGGCTCGTGCGTGAACGCGGTCCCGTTGACGTAGGCCACCCGCCGGCCCTGCGCGGCCATCGCGTCTCCGACCACGCCGAGCCCGTGGCCCAGGTTTGCCACAAACGCCCCGCCGCATGCGTCCAGGTATTGCTTGCCGGTGTCGTCCCAAAGCCAGCAGCCCTCGCCCCGCACGATGAGCGGGTACGAGCGCGAGAGCTTGCGGTAGAGGACGTGACCGTCGGGGAAGCGGTGCTCGGTCATGGGCCGGAGGTGGAGGCGCGGGAAATGTGGTTGGGGCCTGGGGAAATTGCTAGAGCATCAGGCCCCAACGTGTTGTCGCTCGGCAGCTTGGTGAGCGCCAGATCGCGTGATGCGTGAGCCCGGGCATCGGCGAAGGTCCGTCACGAGAAGGGCCGGTCAAGCGAGCGCCGGCTGAGGCGAGATCGCCTCTTCCAGATCCGAATAATCGGGGTCAGTCAGGTCGGTGTACACCCCGTGCGAAAGGTACCGCTCCCCGAAGTCCGGCACGATCGACACGATCAGCTTGCCCGCGCTCTCGGGCCGGCCCGCGACCTCCAGTGCCGCCCAGGTGATGGACCCTGCCGAGATCCCCCCGAAGATGGCCTCTTCCCGGGCGAGCCGCCGGGCCATGCCGATGGCCTGGTCGTTGGTCACCTTGATGACCTCGTCGTAGATCTTCGTGTCGAGCACGCTCGGCACGAACCCCGCCCCGATACCCTGCTGCTTGTGCGGCGCCGGCTGGCCGCCGGACAGGACCGGGCTCTCCGCCGGCTCCACGCACACGATCCGGATGCCGGGCTTCCGTTCGCGGAGGTACCGCCCCGCCCCGGTGATGGTCCCCCCGGTGCCCACGCCCGAGACGAAAACATCCACCTTGCCCTGCGTGTCCTCCCAGATCTCCGGCCCCGTCGTCTCGTAGTGGATGGCGGGATTGGCCGGGTTGTCGAACTGCCGAGGCATCCAGCCGCGGCCGCCGAGCCGCTTGAGGATGTCGTCTGCCCGCGCGATTGCCTCCTTCATCCCCTTGGGCCCCTCCGTGAGGACCACCTTGGCGCCGAGGGCGCGGAGCATGTGCCGGCGCTCGATGGTCATGGTGTCGGGCATGGTGAAGATGCAGCGGTAACCAAGGGCCGCGGCGACGTAAGCCAGCCCGATCCCGGTGTTCCCGCTGGTCGGCTCGACGATGATCATGCCCGGCCGGAGACGCCCCTGGTCGATCGCGTCCCGGACCATCGCCATGCCGATCCGGTCCTTGACCGAGTTGAACGGGTTGTATCCCTCGTGCTTGATCGCGACGCGTCCGGGCAGCCCGGCGGCGATGCGGTTGAGCTGGATCAGCGGCGTGTTGCCCACCGTCTCGATGACGTTCGGGTAGATCCGGCCGTGGGACATAGGAATAGAAGGGAAAGAGTGTGAGTGTAAGTATCGGTGCGAGTGCCGAACAAACGAGCCCTGGGAGAACACACCAGGGCTCGCGCGATCGGGGTGCCGGCTGCTTACTCGTCCGCTGGCTGGCGCCGCAGGCTCGCCAGGCCGATCCCAATCAGCCCAATGGCGATGTACATCGGCCCTGCGGGCGGACGGTTCGGCTCCCCCGACCGCGCCCTGGTACAGTACCCGGTCGCGACGCAGACCGCGCCGTCGGTCGTGAGAAGCGGACTCACCGCCGCGGTCGTCTGGGGCCCCGCCGGCAGGAGGGCCAGCGTGGCCGCGAGGAGCAAGGTCATGGGTCGGACGTTACGGGCGGACCGTGGACTCGTCAAGCCGCGCCCGGGCTCCCGCTGCTCAACGTGGCGGAGCTGAGGAAGAACCTGGGGAAGCCCCAGCGTCGCTTCGTTCCAGCGCCCGGCGGTTCGTTCCAAAATGATTGCTCCCACCGGGGCGCGCGGCCGATCTTCGCGCCATGGGCCGGACCCTCGCGTGGCTCGCTCTGAGCGTGTCAAGCGCCTGCACCGCTCCGGCGAGCCCACCCGCGCTCGCGCCGGGCCCGGAGGCCCGGGCCGAGCGTTTCGGGGGCGTGTCACTGGTACTCAACAACCGCTACTGGCTGGACGTGGTCGTGAAGATCGAGCACGACGGGGAGACGTCGCGGATCGGCCAGGTCGCAGCCGCGTCGTCCCGCCACTTCGTGCTGCCGGCGTGGATGCTCGGCGCGTCGGGTTACGTGCGGTTCGTCGCGGACCCGGTCGGTTCGCCTGAGCGTGGCTCCACCGACTGGGTGAACGTCTGGGGCGGCCAGACGGTAGAGTGGACGCTGGAAAGCCAGCTGGAGCGGTCGAGCATGTTGGTGTACTGAGTCATTCCGGCTGTGACGGCCCGCCCGTGCCCGGCCCGGCGCCCGTGCCGTCGTCCCCTCCGAGTGCCGTGGCCGCGCCGATGGCGCCGGCCACCAGCAGACCCCCCACTGCCACCGTCGGCCCCGCCGCAAGCTTCCGCTCGGCCATCGACGCGATGGCCGTGCGCGGCAGCGAGACTGTGTCGTCCTTGAAATATGACTCGATCAAGTCCGGCGTCCGGGCCACCCGAACGAGGAACTGAATCGTGTCTGCCCGCATCCCCGCGACCTTGCCCTCGAGCTGGCTGATGCGGGGACCGAGGGTTCGCGCCATCTGTTCGGTGCCCTCCGGGTTCAGATCG
>DASUAH010000130.1:0-27848 GCA_035763885.1 Gemmatimonadales bacterium | reverse complement strand
ATACCAAGGGCGCGTTCACCGGGGCCACCGCGGACCGCATCGGGCTATTCGAATCCGCGCACGGCGGCACCCTGCTGCTCGACGAGATCGGCGACCTGCCACTCGCCCTCCAGTCCAAGCTCCTCCGGGTGCTTGAGGAGGGCGAGGTGCGGCGGGTGGGGGGGCGGGAGGGGAAGAAGGTCGACGTGCGCGTGATCGCCGCGACTGCCAAGCTCCTCGATCAAGCGGTGGAGCGCGGTGAGTTCCGCGCCGACCTCTACTACCGCCTGGACGTAGTACGGCTGCACTGGCCGCCGCTCCGCGACCGGCGAGAAGACATCCCGGCGCTGCTCGCCCACTTCGCGCGCCAGGCGGCGCAGCGACTCGGACACACCGTCAGCGTGACGCCCCAGGCGCTGACGATGCTCACTCAGCATCCCTGGCCCGGCAACGTGCGCGAACTCCGCAACGCGGTAGAGCGGGCAGCCGTTCTGGGCGGAGGGAAGGCGCTCGATTGCGGCGACTTCTCGCTCTCTCAGACCCGGAACGGGCAGGGCAACGGCGTTCTGCCGCTCAACGGCTCGTTCGACCTCCGTGCCCAGGTCGAGGAGGTCGAGCGCGCGATCATTCTTCGGGCGCTCGAAGCCTCCAAGGGGAATCGGCGGGAGGCGGCGACCCTGCTGGGGATCAGTTTGCGGACCCTCTTCTACAAGCTGCGGCGGGTTCAGGCCGCCAGCTGACCGCGACCGCAGGTCGCTGGATCTGCAGACTCCTGCATATCGAATGCGACCTACGGCACGGCGCGCAATTCCTCGCACTCTGCGCAGGCAACTGCGCGATCGCCTTCGCGCTCCTTAAACGATATCCGTGCGAACAAAGCAGTTAGCGCGTGGTATGCCCCGTGCAAAGTGGCGGCGCATGCTGCTCAGACTCGAGGCACCGGTCCACGGTGGGGAGGGATCAGTGACCAGACGTGACGTCCGTGGGTTCACCCTGATCGAGGCGATGATCGCCATCGGCGTGTTCGGCATTCTGATGCTCGCCGGGATCCCCAAGGCGCAGCAGGCCGTCCGTCGCGCCCAGGTGCGTTCCGCGCGAACGGCCATCGCCAACCTGTACCAGCAGGCCCGGGCACGCGCAATCACCGAAGGACGGAACGTGACGGTCAACTTCGACGGCAACTCGGTCTGGATGACCGCGCAGCCGCGGCGCAGCGCCGGGTTCCAGCCGTGCGGCTGCGACACCGTGGGCATGATCCGGAACCTCACCGCGCAGTACGGCGTGGCGGTGACCGCCACGCCCGGAACCTTCCAGGTGGACGCCCGCGGGCTCGGCGTTCCCAGCGGCGCGAGCACGCGCGTCGTGGTCGTCCGTTCCGGCACGCGCGATTCCGTCACGATCAGCGGCTACGGGAGAGTGACACAGTGAGCACCAACGATCAATCCGGGTTCACGCTGATCGAGGTGATGGTCGCCATCATCGTGCTCGTCATCGGCGTCTCAGCGCTGGTGGGCACCTCCGCGCTGGTTACCCGGGACATCGGCCGCAGCAAGATGGTGACCCTCGCGAACGAGGTCATGACCCGGCGGCTCGAGGCACTGAAGCTGGCCGCCCAGCCCAACGGCGCCTTTGCCGCCTGTGCGGCACCGGGGTTCACGAGCGGCACGGCGCCGGCGTGGCGGGGCATCACCGAGACCTGGACCGTGGCCGCGGGAGCCTCGCCCAACGAGCGCGTCGCGACGGTCACGGTCAGCTACATGACCCCCCGGGGCGTGGAAGCCCTCTCCCAGCAAACCTGGATCGGGTGCTACTGACATGGGAACGCGAAAGGGGTTCACGCTCATCGAGCTGCTGATCGCAATGGTGCTCTTCTTGATCGTCGGGAGCGCTGTCTTCAGCCTGCTCACGAATACGCAGCGGGTGTCCCGCGCCCAGGCCGAGCATGCCGACATGCAGTCGAACATGCGGGCCGGCGCCCTGATCGTTCCGGCCGATCTCCGCATGATCGGGTACGATTTCTTCGATGCGCCCGGGACCACGCCAACGCCTGGCGTGGTGAACTCCGACATCCTGGGCATGGCGGCCGACAGCATCGCGTTCCGCGCCATCCGCTCGAGCGGCGCCATCTGCAACCTGATGGCAAACGCCGTCGTCGTCGACACCAACGGATTCTATTCCGGGTATCGAGTGCCGCAGCAGGGCCGGGACGGCCTCATGATATACGCCGAGCTCAATCCCAAGGACGGGGCGGACGACCTCTGGCTCCGGCGCCAGATCACCGGCAACCCTGGGGTTGGCCTCTGCACCGTGCTCGGGTTTGCTGGCCGACCGGGGTTGACCATCCCGATCGCCGATGTAGCGCCCGGCGACAGCATCCTGCTCGGGGCCCCGGTCCACACGTTCGAGGTGATGGCCTACAAGCTGATCCAGAGCGACGGCCGCTGGTGGCTCGGCGCCCGTTCGATCAGCGCCGGCGAGGCCGGCTACCAACCGATGCTCGGCCCGCTCGCGTCCAACGGCTTCCGGCTCGAGTACCGCGATGCCAATGGCGCCCTGACCGCTGTCCCGGCGCAGGTCCGCACCGTAGAGGTCACCCTTCTCGCCGAGAGCGACTCGCGGGTGACCGGCACGGGGTACGGCAGCCAGAACATCATCACCGACAGCGTCGTGACGCGGGTCGCGCTCCGCAACTCGATGCGCTGAGCGCCTCAGACGAGAGGAGGCAGTCATGCGAACACCTGATGTCCGGAACGAGCGGGGTATCGCGCTGGTGATCGCCATCGTGGCGCTCGTCGTGATCGCTGCCATCGTGTCGGGCACGTTCTTCATCAGCCGGGTCGAGCGGCAGACCACCAGCAATACCGTGCTGGCCTCGCAGGCATTCCAGGCGGCAGAGGCGGGAATCCAGCGCACCATCGCCGACTGGCAGATCGGCTGGAACACCATGCCGGTCGGAGCCACGACGCCGACCATTCACGACGTGCTCGCGGCCAACCTCTCCGCGGATCGGCAGATCTCGAAGCTCAACGACCGTCTTTTCCTGGTAACGTCCACCGGATCGCGGTATGGCGCCACCCAGACCCTCGGTGCGGTGCTGCGTCTCGTCCCCGTGAACGTGGACGTGCAGGCGGCGGTGACGGCAGGCGGCGACGTGCAGATCGGTGGAAGCACCACGGTGCGTGGTGAGGACACCCCGCCTTCGAACTGGTTCTGCACGCCGGAGGGAACGCTCGGTGGCATCCGTTCCAGCGGGGACGTGCAACCCAACGGTTCGGACTACACGCTGACCGGCAGCCCCCCGGCGGACGAGTTCGACGCCATCGTGTCTCCCCAGACGTTCCAGGCGCCGTTCGACGAGCTGAAGACCCGGGCAAACATCACGATCGGCGCCGGTCTCTACAACGGCATGGCACCCACGCTCACCGCCACGGGCCGCTGCAACATGGCCGATACGAAGAACTGGGGCGAGCCGTGGCGGCTGCCGGCGGGGGGTGTTGTGTCCGATTGCGTGACTTACGCGCCCATTATCCTGGCAACCGGCAACATCAGACTTCAGGACGGGCGCGGCCAGGGCATCCTGCTGGTGGACGGCGATCTGGAGATCCGCGGCGGGGTCGAGTTCACCGGACTCGTAATCGTGACCGGCAAGGTGAAGACCAACGGTACCGGCAGCAAGATCACGGGAGCCGTCCTCGCCAGCCAGGTGGATCTGCAGGATGATTCGAGCTTTCTCGGCAACCCGACGGTTTCGTACTCGGCCTGTGCCCTGGCCTACGTGCTGAACGCCACGGCGCTGGCGCGTCCGCTCCCGGGCCGCGCGTTTGCCCACGTTTACAATTGAACGGCGCTTCAGCCCGGGCCTAGTGCAACCCGCTGCACCAGGGGAAAACAAACCCCTCCGACGTGCTCCCGCGCCGGGGGGTTTTCCGCATCTGGAGCACGGTCCTAGCAATGCGAGAAACGGGTTGCGAAAGAGAAGGCGACCCCCGCAACAGCGCTTCGAACGGACGCTGAAGTTCCCTTATTAGCTCTCGTCCCTGCAACGACTTACAGCGCCAAGCCCGACTACGGCACATGGGTTGCACCTCCGGTGCAAGCCAACGCCACGCGTGGGGCCGTCCGCCCAGGATCGCGATAGCGGGGCCGCCGGCGGGTTCGGCGCGACGGCGGCGGTGGAATTCCGCCGGGCATAGGACCGATCCGCTAAATAGTGGTACGACTTGCGGTTGATCGATGCTGTCGCGATCGGGTTTGTGCTTGACGTTGTGCAGACGCGGTGGTAGCGTAGCGCATTGTCCCCTCCAACAATCGGGCACTTATGGCACTCTTTGGTCGCAGCGCGACCACCGTGGGCCTGGACATTGGTAGCGGGCTCATCAAGCTCGTCGCCGTGTCGCGTCGCGCCGGCGAGCCGGTCCTGACCAAGGTCGCGTTCGTATCGGTGGTGAACGATGCCATCGTGGAGGGGGAGGTCATGGACCCCGCCATCGTGGCGGATGCCATCAAGGGTCTGATGGCCACGGCGGGCATTAAGACGAAGCAAGTCGTCACGGCCGTCGGCGGCCGCGACGTGATCATCAAGAAAATCGCGATGGACCGCATGAAGGAGGCGGAGGCGCGCGAGGTCATCCGGTGGGAGGCCGAGCAGCACGTCCCCTTCGACATGGACAACGTCGAGCTCGATTTCCAGATCCTGGATCCCGAGGGCGACGGACTCCAGATGACCGTGCTGCTGGTGGCGGCCAAGCGGGAACTGATCGAGCACAAGCTCGCGCTCCTGTCGGAGGCCGGGCTCGAGCCCGGCATCATCGATGTGGACGCCTTCGCGCTGCACAACGCGTTCGAGGTCAACTATCCCGAGGCCATGCGGGGCGTGGTCGGGCTGGTGAACATCGGCAACGAGACCACCAACATCAACATCCTCGACGGCGGCGTCCCGGTCCTCACCCGCGACATCCTGATCGGCACCCGCCGCTTCCGCGAGGATCTGCAGCGCGAGCGAGGGCTGTCCGCCGAGGAAGCGGATCGCTTGCTTCAGAGCAGCGCCCCGAGCGACATGCTCGAGCCGTTCCTCGAGAGCCGCGGCGAGGAGCTCGCCGTCGGCATCGAGCGGGCGGCCGCGTTCCTCCAGACCGCGAGTCGGCCAACCGGTGGAATCGGGCGACTGTTCACTACGGGCGGTGGCTCCCGTATCCAGCGTCTCAACCGGGTGCTGGGCGAGCGCCTCCGGCTCCCGGTAACGCCTGCCAACCCGCTGGAGCGGTTGCAGGTGGGCGAGGGCGTGTTCGACGCCTTGGACGTGGACGAGGTCGCGCCATTGCTCATGCTCCCGATCGGCCTCGCCCTCAGGAAGGCCGCGTGACCACCTTCATCGGACGCGCCACGCAATGATGATCACGGTCAATCTCCGGCCCGGCCTCAAGCGCAAGCGCTCGCGGGGCTCGCTATTCGCGAACCTGCTTGAGCGGATGCGCGGTGCGGGCTCGGGCGCGAAGGATCCCCTCCTGCTCGGCGCCGTGGGGGCCTGGGTGCTCGCCGCCGCGTTCCTCGGCTGGACCTGGGTCAGCACCGCCACCGAGCTCAGCGCTCTCGAGCCGCGGCTCGAGCAGGTAAGGGCGGAGCACAAACGGTTCAGGATCTTCCTCGAACAGAAGCGGAAGCAGGAGGTCATTGGCGACTCGCTCGCGAAGCAGATCGCCACCATCAAGAGCGTGGACGGCGACCGCTACATCTGGCCTCACGTCATGGACGAGGTCACGAGGGCGCTGCCGGCCTACACCTGGCTGGTGGACCTGCAGCCTTCGGGCGCCACGGCCTCGGCGGGCGTCCCCAACCCCCCGCCACCTCCGCCGCCGGCCGCGGGTAGTGCCGGTGCCGGCACCGGCGCCGCGCCGAAGCCTGACAGCGCCGCGGCGCAACGGGCGCTCGCGGTCCAGTTCCAGATTACGGGGCGCACGGTCGACATCCAGGCGTACACCCGGTTCCTGCGCAACCTTGAGGCCTCACCCTGGATCAGCGACGTGATCCCGGTGAGCGCTCAGACGGTGGTAGAGCAAGAGCGGGCGGTGACCGCGTTCGTCATCCGCGCGAGCTACCGGGGGGCCGATTCGGCGTACATCCGGACCGTGCCGCTCAGCCAGTCGGTGAGGTGAGATCATGGCGCGCTCCAACGCAAAGACAACGCCGATCTTTCTGATTATCCTCGCGCTCGCGATCGGGTACCTCGGTCACGAGGGGCTCGAGGTGGCCGGCATGCCCGGGCTGTCGGCGCGGAAGGTCAAGATCCAGGCGATCCAGGATACAATCGCCCGGCTCGAGGGCGAGACCGCCAGCGCCAAGAAGGAGCTCGCGAAGGGCACTGTCGAGGATCTGCGCAAGCGGCTCGACGTGTACCGGTCGAGTCTCGCGCTCCTTCGCCGGCTGGTGCCCGAGCGCAACGAGGTCCCCAACCTGCTCGATGACATCTCCACCCGCGGGAAAATCCGTGGGGTGACGCTCGCCCAGGTCGTTCCGCTGCCGGTGGAGGCGGGTCCCGCACCGTTCGACACGTACCGGTACAACCTTTCGGTGATCGGGCGCTACGACCAGATCGGAGAATTCCTGGCCGACGTGGCCAGCCTCCAGCGCATCATCGTCCCTCAGGACGTGACGCTCGCCGCCGCAAACATGACGGCTGCCAAAGCGCTAGGCGACACCTCCGGCGCCCTGCTGGAGGCGAAGATGCAGATCCGGACCTACGTGAAGTCCACCCCGGCCGGAACGGCGGAAGGAGCGGGCAGTGGCACATAACCTCTGGGCAGGCCTCTTCGCCGCGGTGACTCTGGCGATGCCCGCGGCTGCGCAACAGGCCGGCGTCGACGTGGGGGCGGGGCGCACCGCGGGAGACAGCACGCAGAAGGGCAAGCAGGCCGCGCCGGCGGCGGCAGCCGTGGCGGTCACCGCGGGTGCGGCGGCGAAGCCGGAAGACACGGCGCCCGCCGATTCGCTCGCCGCGGGCGCGGAGACCGCGCTCCTGCGCGAGACCTTCACCTACGGCGGCGCGCCGCGGGACCCGTTCGCGTCGCTCATCAAGACGGCGCACGCCGGTCCGGAGCTCGCCGATCTCCAGCTCGTGGGGATCTACGAGGATCTCCGCTACTCCGGCAACAGCATTGCCGTATTGCGGGAGCGGACCAAGGACGGCAAGCGCCACAAGCTCCGCGTCGGCGATCAGGTCGGCCGGCTGCGGGTGACCCAGATCCGTCCCAAGGACGTGGTGTTCACCATCCAGGATTTCGGGTACGAACGGCAGGAAACTCTCTCGCTGCGCAAGCAGGAGGACCTCACGCCATGACGCGAGTGCATCGTTGGATGCTGACTGCCGCCGCGCTCCTGGGGACGGCCGCTCCGGCGTCCGCCGGGGGTCCCGAGGCCGGCGAGGTCACGGCGGTGAGCCTCCTGTCGGCGCCCGGGCGGGCCGAGGTCGTGATCAACGTGCGGGGGGCGGTCCAGGTGCGGGACTTCATGCTGCACTCGCCCAACCGCCTGGTGCTCGACGTGGTCGGCGCCAGGCTGTCGGCCGCGGGGAGTCTCTATGACGGCGTGAAGCGGGGCGGGGTGCTCAATCTGCGCTACGCGCAGTTCCGCCCCGACGTGGTCCGCATCGTCCTCGACCTGGACGGCGTCAAGGACTACAAGGTGGCGCGCGCTGCGGACGAGGTCCGGGTGAGCTTCGCCGCTGACGGCAGCTTCCTCGCGTGGTCCTCGACCGCCCCGGCGGTCCCGGCGGCGCAGGAACTGGCCGACCTCCCCGTGCGCGACGTGGCCGAGCCCCGTGTCGAAGGCCAGCCCGAGGTCCGCCTCACCTCGCTCAATCCGCAGACCGGTCGTCTCCGGCTCCCGGGCCAGCAGCCGCGGATCACGGTGACCTGGGACAAGGCGAGCATTGCCGACGTCGTGGCCGGTTTCGCTGCATTCAGCGGCCGCACCATCATCCTGGGCAAGGACATCAAGGGCGAGGTCACCGCCGAGATCAAGAACCAGCCCTGGGACAGGGCGTTCCAGGCCATTCTGGCGACCCAGGGTCTCTCCGCTACCGAGATGCCGGGTGGCATCATCCGGGTGGACGCGCCGGCCGCCCTCGCGGCGCTCGACTCGCTCGAGCCGCTCGAGTCGCGCCAGGTACCGATCAACTACACGCCCCTCGGGCAGATCACCAAGTCGGTCGAGACCCTGCTCACCAAGGGCCGCGGCCGCGTGGTGGCCGACTCGGCGTCGAGCAGCCTCATCATCACCGACACGCGGAGCCGGGTCGAGGACATCATCCAGTTCGTCCAGAACCTCGACCGGAAGACGCCGCAGATTCTCATCAAGGCGAAGATCGTCTTCGTCGACCGCACCGAGCTCGAGCGGCTCGGCCTGCGCTACGACCTCAGCTCGCCCACTCAGGCCTTCACCACTATCGTGGACCGGGCGCCCGCGATCGGGTCGACCCCCTTCACCGCGCCGGCGGGCGAGACCAACAACGGCTTCGTCGATCTCGGCGGCAACACGCTGTCGGCGGTGGGCAACGCGAACGCGCCGGTGGAGAACACCGCGCTGGGTATCGTGTTCTCCACCCTGATCGGCGGCAATACGGTCACCGCGTTCCTGAGCGCGCTGCAGCAGCAGCAGCTCGCCGACATCCAGGCCGAGCCGACGATCAGCACCCTCGACAACCGCAAGGCCGACATTCTCGTGGGTGAGGAGACGCCGGTGCCGGGCGCGCCGCCGCAGCAGGGCTCGGCGGTCGCGGTGCAGCAGGTCCAGTTCAAGGAGACGGGCATCCGGCTCACCGTCACGCCGCACGTGACCAACAGCGGCCAGATCCTGATGAACCTGCGGACCGAGCGCTCGGCGGTGCAGGACCTGCCGGCCTCGCAGTTCGGCTTCAACTTCACGAAGCAGACCACCGAGAACCAGCTGCTCGTGAACGACGGCGAGACCGCGGTGATCGGCGGCCTCACCATCACCGAGGTGAGCCGCACCCGCGCGGGCATTCCGCTGCTCTCGCAGCTGCCCATCGTGGGCGGGCTGTTCAGTACCACCGAGACATCGGAGCGGCGGCGCGACCTGATGATCCTGGTCACGCCGCGGGTGGTGGACGACGCGGGGAGTCTGAACTAGGCGACACTTGGCCAGCCGTCGCCGACCGCGTAGCTTCGGGCCCGACCACGTGTCGGGCTCGTTGCCTTTCGACAGGCAGTTATGCAGTGAGCAGTGAGCAGTAAGCAGTGAGCAGTGAGCAGTAAGCAGTGAGCCGGGAGGGGGCTATCAGTCATGAGCTAGAGATAGCTGATAGCTGATAGCTGATAGCTGATAGCTCCCCCCCTGCTCACCGCTCACTCGACCGGGAGCATCGCAGTGCATCTGAGGTTCGTCACGGCCGGGGAATCCCACGGGAAGGCGCTCGTCGTCGTCGTCGAGGGCCTGCCCGCGGGCCTGCCGGTCACGGCGGAGTGGGTCGATCGCGACCTCGCGCGGCGCATGCAGGGCTACGGCCGCGGCGCGCGCATGAAGATCGAGCGCGATCATATCGAGTGGGTGTCCGGGGTGCGCGCCGGCGAGACGCTCGGCTCCCCGATCGCGATGCTGATCCACAATCGCGACTGGGCGAACTGGGAAGAGATCATGGCCGCCGAGGGGACTCCGGGCGAGCTGCGCCGCCGCCGCGTGACCCGGCCGCGGCCCGGTCACGTCGATCTGTCCGGGGTGCTCAAGTACGACCGGGTGGACGCGCGCGACGTGCTCGAGCGCGCCAGCGCGCGCGAAACCGCGGCGCGGGTGGCGGCCGGTGCGCTCGCCCGGCGGCTCCTCGACGAGTTCGGGGTCGAGATCGGCAGCCACGTCGTGTCCATGGGTGGCATCCCCGTCGGGCGGCCGGCGGAGCTGCCGGCGCCGCTCAACGACGCGGCCGACCGGTCCCAGGTGCGGGTGCTCGATCCCGCCGCCGAGGCGGAGATCATCCGCCGCATCGACCGGGCACGGAAGGAGGGCGACACGCTCGGCGGCGAGGTGGAGGTGGTCGCCCGTGGGGTGGTGACCGGGCTCGGGAGCCACGTGAGCTGGGATCGGAAGCTCGACGGGCGCCTCGCGGGCATGCTGATGTCGATCCCCGCGGTCAAGGCGGTGGAGATCGGCATGGGGTTCGAGGGGGCGCGGCGGCCGGGCAGCGAGGTGCATGATCCGATTGACGCCCAGCCGGCCGGACGGTCGGACGGCCAGACGGTTGGGGCGCCACCGGTGCAGGGTGATCGTCGTGCCGGATTTCGCCGTCGCACCAACAACGCCGGCGGGCTGGAGGCCGGTATCACGACGGGCGAGCCGCTGCTCGTGCGGGTCGGCATGAAGCCGATCGCCACGCTGATGTCGCCCCTTCAGACGGTGGACCTCGCGTCCGGCGGGCCCGCGCCGGCGCAGAGCGAGCGCTCGGACGTCACCGCCGTGCCCGCGCTGGGCGTCATCGCGGAGGCGGTCGTGGCGATCGTCCTGGCCGACGCGATGCTCGAGAAGTTCGGTGGCGACAGCCTCGGGGAGATGCGCCGCAACTACGACGGGTATCTCGCCGCGCTGGGGTCGCGCTGGAACGCGCTCCGCGCCGGAGACGCGGAGACCGGCTGATGCCCCGTCACCTGGTGCTCGTGGGTCTGCCGGGGTCGGGCAAGAGCACCGTGGGGCGGCTCGTGGCCGAGGCGCTGGCGGCTCCCCTCTTCGACATCGATGCCCTGCTGATGCGGGAAATGGCGATGCCGGTGTCGCAGATCTTCGCCATGCACGGCGAACCCACGTTCAGGCGCATGGAGCGCGACGCGGTGCGCGCCGCCTGCGCCCGCGAGCCGGCCATCATCGTACCCGGGGCGGGCTGGGCGGCACAGGCGGGGGAGCTGGACGCGGCGCGCGCCTCGTCTCTCGTGGTGTACCTCAAGTGCGACCCCGCAACGGCGGCCAGGCGCTCCGAGCAGGGCGAGGCGAGGCCGCTCCTGATGGGCCCGGATCCGGTCGCCCGGATGAAGGACCTGCTCGCGGCGCGGGAGCCGTACTACCTGCAGGCGGACCGGGAGGTGGCGGCCGGCAACCGCCCGGCCGAGGCGGTGGCCGAGCACGTGGTGCGGATCGCCCGGGAGGTCGCCGGCTGGTAAGTCGTGGTTCCTCAGTTGCTTACGTTCATCATCCTTGCCAACGGGAACCCGGAAGCGTTTCTTGCACCGGGCCTGAATTGAGCCGGGGGTGCCCCGGGCTCGCTAGACTGGAGATATGGCAAAGAAATCCACAGGCGCGCACGCCGGTGCGCCCCCCAAACCGAAGAAGACGCGCCGGGCCGCCGGGAAGCAGCCGGTGGCGAAGCAGGCCGGTGCGCCGGCGCGGGGACGCTCGGCGAAGCGGGCGCCCCCGCCCCGGCCGGCTGCCGACAACGGTGCCGCACCGCCGGCCCCCCGGGGCCGGCGGAAGGGCGAAGCGCTGGTCATCGTGGAGTCACCCACCAAGGCGCGCACGATCGGCAAGTATCTCGGAGCCGGCTACGCCGTGAAGGCCACGGTCGGGCACGTCCGGGATCTGCCGACCCGGAAGCTGGGCGTGGACATCGACGGGGGCGCGTTCACCCCCGAGTACGTGATCATCAAAGGAAAGAGCCAGACCGTCACGGAGATCAAGAAGGCGGCGAAGGGCGCCCGCGAGGTGTTCCTGGCCACCGACCCGGACCGTGAGGGCGAGGCGATTGCCTGGCATGTCGCGAGCCAGCTCGACCGCTCGGTCCCGACACACCGCATCCTGTTCCACGAGATCACCAAGGATGCGGTGAAGGAGGCGATGCAGAACCCCGGACGGATCGACGAGCAGAAGGTCAACGCCCAGCAGGCCCGCCGGATCCTGGACCGCCTGGTGGGCTACAAGGCGAGCCCGCTCCTGTGGAAGGCGATCAAGACGGGGCTGTCGGCCGGGCGGGTGCAGACCGTGGCCCTGCGGCTCATCGTGGAGCGCGAGCGGGAGGTCCGGGCGTTCAAGCCGCAGGAGTACTGGACCATCGAGGCGCGCTGCGCCAAGGACGGTCAGGAGTTCGAGGCTTCGCTCCACAAGCTCGACGGCCACAAGCCGCAGCTCCACACCGCCGTGGAGGCGCAGGCAGTGGTGGACGCGGTGCGGGCGCTCCCGTTCGTGGTCACCAGCGTGGAGCGCAAGCAGCGCAAGAAGCACCCGGCGGCGCCGTTCACCACCAGCACGCTCCAGCAGGAAGCCGCGAAGAAGCTCGGGTTCTCGGGTCGCCGGACCATGCGCGCGGCGCAGCAATTGTACGAGGGCGTCGACGTGGGCGAGGACGGCCCGGTCGGCCTCATCACGTACATGCGTACGGACTCGGTCCGCGTGGCCGACACGGCAATCGCGGCGGTGCGCGGGTATATCGCCCGCGCGTTCGGCAGGGACTACCTCCCCGACACGCCGAACCGCTACAGCTCGCGCAAGCAGGCCGCCCGGGTGCAGGACGCCCACGAGGCGATCCGGCCCACGGATGTGCACCGGCGTCCCGAGGACGTGCAGCGCCACCTCGAGCCCGACCAGTACCGGCTGTACCAGCTCATCTGGCAGCGGTTCGTCGCCTCGCAGATGACGCCCGCGGTGTACGACATGACGATCGTGGACTTCGACCTCGGCCGCTACCTGTTCCGCACCACGGGGTCGGTGCTCGTCTTCAACGGCTACCACGCCGTGTACATGGAAGGGCACGAGCGCGAGGAAGGGCGCACCTTCGACGATCTCGCGCCGCTGCCGCCGTTCGCGCAGGGCGACCGGGTGGAGGTGCGGGAGATCACGCCCTCGCAGCATTTCACCGAGCCGCCGCCGCGCTTCTCCGAGGCCAGCCTGGTCAAGGAGCTCGAGCGGCTCGGCATCGGGCGCCCGTCCACCTACAGCGCCATCATCTCCACGCTCACCGACCGCGAGTACGTGCAGCTCGAGCAGCGGCGCTTCCATCCGACCCAGCTCGGCGAGACGGTGGAGCGGATCATGGTGAGCCGTTTCCCCGACATCTTCAACGTCGGGTTCACGGCCGAGATGGAAACGGAGCTCGATCGGGTCGAGGAGGGAGAGCTGGGCTGGCAGCAGGTGCTGCAGGACTTCTACGGGCCCTTCACCCGCGCGCTCGACGCGGTCGACGTCAACGCGCTGGTGGCGGAGGCTCACGGGCTCTCCACCGAGCGGCTCGCGAGCGAGCGCTGTCCCAAGTGCGGGCGGCGGGTGGAGCTGCGGACCGGCCGCTTCGGGCCGTACCTCGCCTGCGAGAAGTACAAGGACGGCTGCGACTACGCGAAGTCGCTCAAGAAGCATAGGGCGCCCGACCGGCCCACCGACGAGAAGTGCCACCTCTGCAGCGCCCCCATGGTGATCAAGACGGGCCGGTTCGGCGAGTTCCTCGCGTGCACGCGGTACCCCGAGTGCCGCGGCACCCGCGCCATTCCGCTCGGCATCAAGTGCCCGAAGTGCGTGGAGGGCGACCTCGCCGAGCGCCGCACCAAGCGGGGCAAGTCGTTCTGGGGGTGTGTCCGCTATCCCGCCTGCGACTTCTCCACCTGGAACCGGCCGGTGGCGGAGGAGTGCCCCGCGTGCGGATGGGTGGGCCTCGAGAAGAAGGTCAGCAAGGCCGCCGGGGAGACGTTCACCTGCCTCAAGTGCGGCCATCGTGACGTGTCGGTCGAGCCGGAGGAGATGGCGCTGACGTGAACGCGGTCGTCGTGGGCGGCGGGCTCGCGGGCTGCGAGGCAGCCTGGGCGCTCGCCACGCGCGGCGTGGACGTTACGCTCTGCGAGATGCGGCCGATCGTCCGCACGCCGGCGCATCAGACCGACTGCCTGGCCGAGCTGGTCTGCAGCAACTCCTTCAAGTCCGTCGAGCTCGGGAGCGCGCACGGGCTGCTCAAGGCCGAGCTCCGCCGGCTGGGCAGCCTGCTGCTGGAGTGCGCCGAGGTGGCGCGGGTGCCGGGCGGATCGGCGCTGGCAGTGGACCGCGACCTCTTCGCCCGCACGGTGCACCAGCGGGTGACCGCGCATCCGGCGATCCGGCTCGTACGGGAGGAAGTGCGGGAGATCCCGTCGCCCGCGGTGATCGCCACCGGGCCCCTGACGTCGGAGCCGCTCGCGCGGGCCCTCGCCGCGCGGCTCGGCAGCGGCGCGCTGGCCTTCTACGACGCGATCGCGCCCATCGTCGCCACCGACTCGCTCTGCCATGACCGGCTCTACCCGCTCTCGCGGTACGGCAAGGGCGGGGGCGATGACTACCTCAACGCGCCGATGGACGCGGCCGGCTACGAGGCCTTCGTGGACGCGCTGCTCGGCGCCGACCAGTTCGCCGGGCACGAGTTCGACCAGGTCCCGTACTTCGAGGGCTGCCTGCCGGTCGAGGAGATGGCGCGCCGCGGGCGGGAAACGCTCCGCTTCGGGCCGATGAAGCCGGTTGGCCTGCCGGACCCCCGGACCGGCCGCGAGCCGCACGCCGTGGTGCAGCTCCGGCGCGAAGACCGCGCCGGGCAGATGTGGAACCTCGTCGGGTTCCAGACCCGGCTCCGGATCCCGGAGCAGCGGCGCGTGTTCACGATGATCCCCGGGCTGGAGCAGGCGGAGTTCCTCCGGTTCGGCAGCATCCACCGGAACGCGTATGTGAACAGCCCGGCGTGTCTCGGCGAGGCGCTCACGCTCAAGGACGACGATCGGGTGTTCCTCGCCGGGCAGCTGACGGGGGTCGAGGGATACACCGAATCGCTGGGGACGGGGCTGCTCGCCGGCATCAACCTGGCGCGCCGGCTCGCGGGACGATCCGCGATGGTGCCGCCGCCGACCACGATGCTCGGCGCGTTGTACCACTACCTGGCCGAAGCGGACCCGAGGCACTTCCAGCCGATGAACGCGAACTTCGGCCTGCTCCCGCCGCTGGACGACGGCCGGACGGCCGGACGGCCCGGCGGCCGGATACCGAAGGACCGGAAGAAGGAGCTGCTGGTGGAGCGGGCGCAGGCCGATTTCGAACGGTGGATGACCGACCTGTGAGGCGCGCACGGAGCGGCCATCGGCCCCGTGCCATGGAAGCCGGTGCGCCGGATCCGGCCGTCCGGCCGCCCGGGCGCCCGGCCGTCCAGGAGTTCCTCCTCTACCTGGAGAAGGAGAAGCAGCACTCCCCCCATACGGTCAAAGCCTACCGGCGCGACCTCGAGGGGTTCACCGGGTTCTGCGATCGGCACTACGGCGGCGGATGGAGCTGGGAAGGGATCGACCGGACCGGGCTTCGCGGGTTCCTCGGCGAGCTGCAGCGGCGGGGGCTCTCCAAGCGCTCCGCGGCGCGCGCCCTCTCCGCGGTGCGGAGCTTCTACCGCTGGCTGCAGCTCCACCACGGGGTGGCGGTGAACGTCACCCGCGCGGCCCGGGTCCCGAAGATCGACAAGCGTCTGCCGACCCACCTCGACCGGCGCACCATCGACACGCTCTTCACCTGGGCGGAGCAGCGGGCCGGGGCCGGGGCCGGGGGCGGCGGCGGCGACTTCCTCGCCGCCCGCGACCTCGCCATGCTCGAGCTGTTCTACTCGACGGGCATGCGGCTGTCGGAGCTGACGGGGCTCAACCTCGAGGACGTGGACCTGCTGTCCGACCAGGCCCGGGTCCGCGGCAAGGGGCGCAAGGAGCGCATCGTGCCGGTGGGCTCGCGGGCGGTGCTGGCGCTGCGCCGCTATCTTCGGCTGCGGGACGGGTTGACCGCGGATGCGGGGGCCGACCGCCGGGCGGTGTTCGTGAGCCTGCGGGGGCGCCGGCTCTCCGCCCGCGGTGTGCAGCGCCAGATGCACCGGCTCTTCGGAGCGGTGGGCGCGGAGGGGCTGCGGGTGCACTCGCTCCGGCACACGTTCGCCACCCACCTCCTCGATGCCGGCGCCGACCTGCGCGCGGTGCAGGAGCTGCTCGGCCATGCCTCGCTCAGCACGACCCAGATCTACACGCACACGAGCGTGGAGCGGCTGAAGCGGGTCTACCAGCAGGCGCACCCGCGAGCCCGGTGAGAGACACTATGCGCTTCCACGGCACCACCATCCTCGCAGTCCGGAAAGACGGCCGGGTGGCCCTGGGCGGCGACGGCCAGGTGAGCATCGGCGAAACGGTGATGAAGTCCGGCGCCGTGAAGGTCCGCACGCTGAAATCGGGCAAGGTGCTCGCCGGCTTCGCCGGCTCGGTCGCCGACGCGATCACGTTGTACGAGAAGTTCGAGGAGAAACTCGACCGCTTTCCGGGCAACCTGCCGCGCGCGTCGGTGGAGCTGGCCAAGGACTGGCGGAGCGATCGGGTGCTCCGGCGGCTCGAAGCCCTGCTCGTGGTCGCCGACCTGGAGCACGCGTTCCTGCTGAGCGGCGCGGGCGAGCTGATCGAGCCCGACGACGGGATCGTCGCCGCCGGCTCCGGCGGCAACTTTGGCCTCGCGGCCGCGCGTGCCCTGCTGCCGGACCCGGCCCTCGCCGCCAGCGACATCGTCCGGCGAGCGCTCGAGATCGCGGCGGACATCTGCGTATTCACGAATCGGAACATTACGGTGCTCGAACTGCCGGGCGAAAGGTGAGAAGTGAGCAGTGAGAAGTGAGCGGGTCGCTTACCTTTAGGCATATGACCGACGTAATCAAGGCGGGCGAAGAGCAGGCCCCGGAACCCCTCCCCTGGCTGGAGGAGCTCCCACCGCATCAGATCGTGGGCGAGCTCGATCGCTACATCGTGGGGCAGGATGCCGCGAAAAAGGCCGTGGCCATCGCCGTGCGCAACCGGTGGCGCCGGGCGCAGACCCCCGAGGAGATCCGCGACGAGATCACCCCGCACAACATCATCCTGATCGGTCCCACCGGCGTCGGGAAGACGGAGATCGCGCGGCGGCTCGCGCGGCTCGCCGGCGCCCCGTTCATCAAGGTCGAGGCGTCGAAGTTCACCGAGGTGGGCTACGTGGGGCGGGACGTCGAGTCGATGGTGCGCGACCTCGTGGACGCCGCGATCACCATGGTCCGCGCCGAGCGGGAGGACGAGGTCTTCCCGCAGGCGGAGCAGCGCGCGGAGGAGCGGCTGCTCGATCTGCTCCTCCCGCCCGCTCCCCTGCCGCAGACCGCCGGCCGGCCGGACGGCCCGACGGCCGGCGGCGCCGGCCCCTCCGTGTTCGTTGTGGGTCCGGGAGGGCAGGCGAAGGCCGAGCGCGCCACGCCCGAGGACGAGCGCCGGACTCGCTCCCGGGAGAAGCTCCGGGAGCTGCTGGCACAGGGCCGGCTCGACGACCGCGAGGTCGAGATCGAGGTCACGGCGCAGGCCAGCCTGCCGATGCTGGAGTTCATGCAGCCGCCGCAGGGCATGGAAGGCCAGGACATCAACTTCTCCGAGATGCTCCAGGAGATGCTCGGCCGGCGCAAGAAGCGCCGGACGGTGAAGGTCCCCGAGGCCCGCCGCGTGCTGGTGGACGAGGAGCTCAAGAAGCTGGTCGACAACGACGACGTCGTGAACGAGGCGCTCGACCGGGTCGAGAACCACGGGATCATCTTCGTGGACGAGATCGACAAGATCGCCGGAGAGCGCGGGCCCGCGGCCGGACCCGACATCTCGCGGGAAGGGGTCCAGCGCGATCTGCTGCCCATCGTCGAGGGGTCCACCGTGCAGACGCGGTACGGCTACGTCCGCACCGACCACGTCCTGTTCATCGCGGCGGGCGCCTTCCACGTGAGCAAGCCGTCGGACCTGATTCCGGAGCTGCAGGGCCGGTTCCCGATCCGGGTGGAGCTGCAGCCGCTTACCCAGCCGGACTTCATTCGGATACTCACCGAGCCGGAGAACGCCATCACCCGGCAGTACCAGGCGCTGGTCGCCGCGGAGGGGCGCGACCTGGTGTTCACCCCGGACGGGATCGAGGAGATCGCCCGGTTCGCGTTCCTCGCGAACGACCGGATGGAGAACATCGGCGCGCGGCGCCTGCACACGGTGATGGCGACGCTGATGGAGGACCTGCTCTACGACCTGCCCGACTGGCCGGAGCAGCGGGTCGTGTTCGACGGCGCGCGGGTGCGGGAGCGGCTGAGCCGGATCGTGAACGACGACGACCTGCGGCGGTACATTCTTTGAAGTGAGCAGTGAGCAGTAAGCAGTGAGGCGACCGCTCACTGCTCACTGCTCACTGCTCACTTCGTACAGCACTCCCCCCTTCACCACGTAGGCCGGCCGCTCCGTCGCGCTGATGTCCTCCAGGGGGTTGCCGGGCAGGGCGACGAGGTCCGCGATCTTGCCCGGCGCGATGACCCCGCGATCCGCCACCCCGAGCAGGTCGGCCGCGTTGAGCGTGGCCGCGCGGAGGGCATCGATGGGCGCCATCCCCCGGTCCACCAGCGACTTGAACTCGCGGGCGTTCTGCCCGTGGGGAAAGACCGCCGCGTCGGTCCCGAACGCGATCTTCACGCCCGCCGCAACCGCCCGGCGATGGCTCGCCTTGGCCGTCTCGGCGATGCTCTGCCGCTTGCTCCTGAGCGGCTCGGGCAGATTCTCCAGCACGATGTCGCGGAGGTAGGTGGTCGGCACGAGATAGGTGCCGCGCCGCTTCATCTCGCCGAGGATCTCGTCGGTGAGCACGGAGCCGTGCTCGATCGACGCCACGCCCGCCTGCACCGCGGCCAGAATCCCCTCCGCGCCGTGCGCGTGCGCCGCCACCTTGAGGCCGTGACGCCCGGCCTCCTCGACGACGGCTCGCAACTCCTCGTCCGAGAGCTGCTGCGCGCCGACGCTTGCCTCGAACGAGAGCACGCCCGCCGTGGCGCAGACCTTGATCACCCTGGCGCCGTACTTGATCTGCTGGCGCGCCGCCTCAAGCACGCCGGGCACGCCGTCCGCGGTCCCTTCGAGGGGACCTTGCTCCTCGATCCCCGGCGCGAATCCAGTCGCGTCGCAGTGCCCGCCGGTGATGCCGATCGAGTGGCCGGCCGGGACGATGCGCGGCCCCTCCACCCAGCCCGCGTCCACCGCGTTCATCAGCGACACGTCGGTGAACCCGCCCGCGCCGACGTTGCGAACCGTGGTGAACCCGGCCAGGAGCGTGCGCCGGGCGTTGCGCACCCCGCGCAGCGCTTCGTCCGGAGGGATCTCGCGCACGCTCCGGAGGGTCCAGTCCCCCTCGATGTCGTCGGTGAGATGCACGTGGCTGTCGATGAAGCCGGGCACCAGCGTCACGTCGCCCAGGTCCGTGACCTCCGCGGCGGCCGGCAGGTCGCCCGCGCCGACGCTCCGGATCCGGGCGCCGTCGATCACGACCACGCCCGGAGTCACCATGCGCCCCGTCGTGACGTCGAGCAGCCGGGCGGCGCGCAGCGCCGTGACCGGGCGGCCCTCGGGCGGCCGGACCACGCGACCGCCTTTCATGACCCAGCTCACCTGTTCGAGCGCCCGCACGTCCCGCAGCGGATTGCCCGGGACCGCGATCAGGTCGGCGAGCCGGCCCGGCGCGATGGCGCCGCGATCGGGCACGCCGAGGAGGTCCGCCGTGTTCAGGGTGGCGGTACGGATCGCCTGCAGCGGCGTCATCCCGTAGGCCACGTACGCGGCGAACTCCTTCGCGTTCTCGCCGTGCGGGAACACGGCCGCGTCGGTGCCGAACGCGATCTTCACCCCGGCCCGGATGGCACGGCGGTGGCTGTCCTTCGCGCGCGGGATCACCTGCTCCGCCTTGGCGCGGATCGGCGGGGGCAGCTGGTCGAGGGGGATCGCGCCGAGCAGATAGGCCGTGGGGACGAGGTAGGTGCCCTTCTCCTTCATCAGCGCGATCGTCCGGTCGGAGAGCATCGAGCCGTGCTCGATGGACGCCACGCCGGCGCGCACGGCGGCGTAGATGCCCGCGTCGCCGTGGCCGTGCGCGGCCACCTTGAGGCCGTGGCGGCGCGCCTCCTCGACCACCGCGCGGAGCTCGTCGTCGCCCAGCTGCTGCGCGCCCACCGGTCCCTCGAAGGACAGCACGCCGGCGGTCGCGCAGACCTTGATCACCCGCGCACCGTGCTTGGCCGCATACCGGACCGCCTTGACCGCCTCTGCGGGGCCGTCCGCGATCCCGTCCCTCCAGTCGCCCTCGAGCACACCGGGCGCCCAGCCGGTGGCATCGCAGTGCCCGCCGGTGATGCCGATCGCGTTCCCGGCCGGCACGATGCGCGGCCCGTCGGTGAAGCCGGCGTCGATGGCCTTCATCAACGACACGTCCGCGCCCCCGCCCGCGCCGATGTCGCGCACGGTGGTGAACCCGGCCAGCAGCGTGCGCCGGGCATTGCGCGCGCCGCGCAGCGCGAGGTCGGCCGCGGTCTCGCGCACCGGGCGGGCCACCCAGTCGCCCTCGATCTGGCCGGTGAGATGGGTGTGCGCGTCGATGAGTCCGGGCAGCAGCGTCACGTCGCCCAGGTCGATCGTCGCCGCGCCCGCGGGCGCGGCACCCTCGCCGACCGCCCGGATCCGGTCGCCCTCGATCACGACGACGCCGGGCCGGACGATCACGCCGCGGGTCACGTCGAGCAGCCGGGCCGCGCGGACCACCGTGGGGGCCGCCGCCTGCTGAGCCGAGACGGGCGAGACGAGTGTGAGCGCGAGCGCGACCGTGAGTGCGGCGGGGCCGTCGGCGAAGCGCGGACGGAGACGGATCATGAATCACTCCGGAAGTCGGAAGGAAGTCGCCGGAACGTAGCGTGCTCCGGCGCCGCGTCAACGCCGCTCTGGCGCGCCTCATTCCCGCCGACTAGACTCCGCCGACCATTCCCACCGACCCCTGCCCGCGATCCCATGCCGAAGCGCGATTTCCTGGCCATTCCCGATCTCAGCAAAGCCGAGCTCCTCTCTCTGTTCGACCTCTCGGCGCGGATGAAGCGCGGCGACTATCGCGAGCGCCCGCTGGCGGGACGCACGCTCGCCATGGTGTTCGCCAAGAGCTCCACCCGCACGCGGGTGTCGTTCGAGGTCGGAGCCTACCAGCTCGGCGGGCACGCCCTCTTCCTCTCGTCGCGCGACATCCAGCTCGGCCGCGGCGAGCCGGTCCGGGACACGGCGCGGGTGCTGAGCCGCTACGTTGACGGGATCATGATCCGCACCTTCGATCAGGCGGAGGTGGAGGAGCTGGCGCGCTACGCGGCGGTGCCGGTGATCAACGGGCTCACCGACGCGCAGCATCCCTGCCAGGTCCTCGCCGACCTGCTCACCGTGCGCGAGGCGCTCGGCGGCTGGGACGGCAAGGCGGTCGCCTGGGTGGGCGACGGCAACAACATGGCCCACAGCTGGCTCGACGCGGCCGGCCTGCTCGGCTTCGAGCTCCGCCTCGCCTGCCCGAAAGGCTACCAGCCGGACCCGGCGATCCTCGCGCGCAACGCCGCGCGCACGTGCGTCCGGCTCACCGACGACCCGGCCGAGGCGGTCGCCGGCGCGCACGTCGTCAACACCGATGTGTGGGCCTCGATGGGACAGGAGGCGGAACAGGCGGTGCGGGAGAAGGCCTTCCGGGGCTACCTCGTGGACGGCGCGCTGATGCGGCGCGCCGCCCCCGGGGCCATCTTCCTGCACTGCCTGCCGGCCCACCGGGGCGAGGAAGTGTCCGACGAGGTGATCGAAGGCCCGCAGTCCCGGGTCTGGGACGAGGCCGAAAACCGGCTCCACGTGCAGAAAGCGCTGATGGCGTTCCTCATGGGAGGAGAAAGGTGAGCGGTGCCGGCAGACGATGTCCGAACTGAAACAGACTCCCCTGGCGGACGTGCATCGCGCCCTCGGCGCGAAGATGGTCCCGTTCGCGGGCTACGAGATGCCCGTGCAGTACCCCACCGGCAGCCTCGCGGAGCACCAGGCCGTGCGGACCAACGTCGGGTTGTTCGACGTGTCGCACATGGGCGAGTTCGAGATCACGGGTCCCGACCGCAACGCGTTCCTCAACCGGGTCACCTCCAACGACGTCACGCGCGTCGGGCCGGGCGGGGTGCAGTACTCCGCGATCCTCACGCCCGAGGGCACCTTCATCGACGACTGCACGCTCTACCGCTTCGATGACAAGTGGATGGTCGTGGTCAACGCGTCCAACGTCGCCGCGGCGTGGACCCATCTCGTGGACCACAAGGGCGGCGCGAACGTGCGCCTCAAGGACATCTCCGACGAGGTCGGATTGCTCGCCCTCCAGGGGCCCAACGCGGAGGCCCTGCTGCGGACCCTCACGCCGTTGCCTCTCGACCGGATCGGCTACTACCGGTTCGCGGCCGGCCAGGTGGCGGGCGTGGACTGCTTCGTGTCGCGGACCGGCTACACCGGCGAGGACGGGTTCGAGCTCTACTGCCGCGACCGCAGCGTGGGCGTGCTCTGGAGCGCCCTCACCAGCGCCGGCGCGCCGCCGATCGGGCTCGGCGCCCGCGATTCGCTGCGGCTGGAGATGGGGTACGCGCTCTACGGGCACGAGATCGACCGCACCATCACGCCGCTCGAGGCCGGGCTCGGCTGGATCGTGAAGCTTGACAAGGGCGCGCCGTTCGTGGGTGACGCGGCGCTGCGCGCGCAGAAGCAGCGCGGGGTCACCCGCAAGCTCGTCGGCTTCCGGCTGGAGGGCCGCGGGATTCCCCGGCACGGCTCCGCCGTCTGGCACGGCGGGCGGCCGGTGGACGTGGTGCGGAGCGGCGCGATGAGCCCGTCGCTCGGCGCGCCGATCGGCACCACGTTCCTGCCGGCCGCGGTCGCGACGGTGGGGACGCGGTTCGAGGTCGAGATCCGCGGGGAGCGCGCGCCGGCGGAGGTGGTAAGCCGCCCGTTCTGGAAGCAGGGCACCGCGGGCAGGCGACGGGCCGGAGGGCCCGACGGCCGGACGGACAGTTGATGCGGGTGGCCGTCCTCACCATCTCGGACGCCGGGGCTCGCGGCGAGCGGCAGGATACCTCCGGCGATGCAATCGTCGCCTGGATCGCGGAGCGGGGGTACGCGCTGGCGGACCGTGCGCTGGTGCCCGACGAGCCCGCCGCCATCTCGGCGGCGCTTCGGCAGTGGGCGGACGACCGGCTCGCCGATCTCGTGCTCACGACCGGCGGCACCGGGCTCACCCCGCGCGACGTCTCGCCCGAGGCCACCCGCGCGGTGCTGGAGAGAGAGGCGCCGGGGATCACGGAGGCCTTGCGCAGCGCCGCCTACCCGCGGTTCCCGCGCGCCGCGCTGTCCCGGGGGACGGCGGGCGTACGCGGCCGTACGCTGATCGTGAACCTGCCGGGCAGCTCCGGTGGAGTGCGCGACGGCCTGGCGGTGCTGGCGCAGTTCATCGACCATGCCGTCGAGCTGGTCCGCGGCGAGCGCACCGGCCATGAGTGAGGTACTCATCACGATGGACGACCTCGAGACCGCTGTGCGCGCCAACGCGGCGCTGGAGGCGGCGGGGCTGTCCACGGCCATGTTCTCGTCCCTGGACGACGCCCGCGGGTCGGTCCGGCGGGAGAATCCCGACCTGGTGATCCTCACCGGGGCGGTGCACGACGGGCCGAATCTCCAGCTCGCCGCCCTGGCGCGCGACGCCGAGATCTCGACCCTCGCGCTGCTGGAGCCGACCGACTCCGAGCGCGCCGAGCGGGTGGGTCGCCTTGGCGTGACCGAGCTGATGACCAAGCCGGTCCAGCCGGACGAGGTCGTCGCCACGGCCCGGCGGCTGCTGGAGCGCCGCCGGCTCCAGGAGCGGACCGGGATCATCGGCGAGAGCGCCGGCATCCAGGAGGTCCTGGTCCGGATCGAGCAGATGGCGCCGGTGTCGAGCACGGTGCTGATCCAGGGCGAGTCCGGCACCGGCAAAGAGCTCGTGGCCAAGGCGATCCACGATCTCTCCCCCCGCCGCAACCAGCCGTTCATCGCGGTCAACTGCGCCGCGCTTCCCGAGACCCTGCTCGAGAGCGAGCTGTTCGGCCACGAGAAGGGCGCGTTCACCGGCGCGGCCGAGCGACGGCTGGGACGCTTCGAGCTGGCGGACGGCGGCACGCTCTTCCTCGACGAGATCGGGGAGATTCCGCTGTCCACCCAGGTCAAGCTGCTCCGGGTGCTCGAGAGCCGCTCGTTCTTCCGGGTGGGCGGCACGCAGCCGATCAAGGTGGACGTGCGGGTGACTGCGGCGACCAACAAGGACCTGAAGGAACGCGTCGCCCACGGCGACTTCCGGGACGACCTCTACTACCGGCTGAACGTCCTCAACATCTACCTGCCGCCGCTCCGCGAGCGGCGGGACGACATCCCGCTCTTGGTGCGGCGGTTCACCCGCGAGCTGGCCCGGCAGCACGACCGCACCTTCCGCGGCATCACGCCCGAGGCGATGCAGCGCCTGGTGAGCGCCCCGTGGCCGGGCAACGTGCGGCAGTTGCGGAACCTGATCGAGTCGATGGTGGTGCTCGCCCCCGGCACCGAGATCCGCGCCTCCGACATCCCGGCCGATGTGTTCGAGGGGCCCGGCACGTTCCTGCCGGCGCGGATTTCTGCTCCGCCGCGCGAGCTTCCGGCGCCGGAACTGGAGTTTATCCTGCGTAGCTTGGTGGATCTCCGGCGGCAGGTGGAGGAGCTGCGGCGCCGGCTGGAAGAGCCCCCCCAAAGGGTGCAGGTCATCGAGCTGGGCAACCACGGCCCGGTCATCGATCTCGTGCCCGAGGTCGAGCGTGCGGAGCCTGAATCGGCGGTGGTTTACCGGTCTGGCATGACAATGGCTGATGTGGAGAAGGCCGCTATCCGGGCCGCGCTGGAGGGGGCGAACGGAAACCGACGCCGGGCGGCCGAGGCGCTTGGAATAGGCGAGCGGACCCTCTACCGGAAGATAAAGTCGTACCGGCTGGACGGGTGACCAGATTCACGACACCACTGCATTGTGGTTGCAAGCTCATATATTGCAGAACCTTGCGCAGGCGGCTGAGCCGCGGCCGGCCCGGATTCGGGTCCGATGACGCGGCCGGGGCTGGTGGGCGTTGGCCTCCTAATGGTTTGTCTGTAAAGAGTTTGCATGGGGTCACCTGTTGACATTTCTCAACCCTGTTTCCTATATTGGCGGCCGGCCGGCGTCGCCGTGCCCAGGCGTAGGTCGCGGTAGTGAATTTCGCGATTGACGCCGAGCGGTGCGTCGCCTGCCTGGCCTGCGTCCGGGTCTGCCCGACCGATGCCATCGCGGTGAGCGGCGGTGATGTCAAACCGCTGCTTCAGGTGGTGGACGAAAGCTGCATCCGGTGTGGAGAGTGCCTCCCGGCCTGTCCGCACGATGCGGTGACGGTGTCGGGTGAGATCGGGCGCGCGCTGGCGATCGCGTCTCAGGGTGACGGGGTCCTCATCCTGAGTCCGGAGTCTGTCGCCCACTTCTATCCCGCGACCCCCGAGCAGCTGATCAACGCCTGTTACGCGGCCGGTTTCCGCACGGTAACCCGCGGGGTCATCGGCGACGAGCTGGTCGCTCGTGAATATCTGCGACTCTGGGAAGAGGAAAGCTGGGGCACGCTGATCCGGTCCACCGATCCCGTCGTGGTGGACACGATCCGCGCGCAGTATCCCGAGCTGATCCCTTATCTCGCGCCGGTCACGGTGCCGGCGGTGGCGGAGGCGCGGTATCTGCGGGCGCTGCACGGGCCCGGCCTTCGGATCGTGTACGCCGGGGTGGTGCCGCCGGCCAATAGCGCGGATCTCGACGCGGCCATCACCTTCGCGGATCTGGAGCAGATCCTGCGGGTCAAGGGGATCGCGCCGGTGACGCAGCCGGTCTTCTTCCAGCGGGTGCCGGAAGAGCGGCGCCGCCACCTGAGCGCGGCGGGCGGGCTGCCGCTGGCGCTGCTGGACGACACGCGCCAGACCAGCCGGCGGTTCCTCAAGCTGCGCGGGCTGGCGACGCTCCCGGCGCTGGCCCGGGCCGTGGCGGTGAACCGGCTCGACCTCGGCTTCGTAGACCTGCTGTCGCGTGAGGGCTCGCTCGACCACCCGCTCTCGGGGCCGCAGGAGGAGCTGTTCTGGCGCCGGGCCCTGGTGGCCAGCACCGAACCGCCGCGGAGCCGGGTACCGGTGGTGGACGCCACCGTGGTGGCGAGCATCGGGGCCGCGTTCGACATCAAGCCCCGCGCGGTGCCGGCCGACGATGAGGCGGTCGTGGCGGTGCTGGAGCAGATCGGGCTGGGGCCGAACGGGCGGCCGTGGGACTGCGGGGCGTGCGGGTACGACACCTGTCACCACTTCGCGGTGGCGGCGGTGGCCGGCCGGGCGACGCTGCGGCAGTGCGTGCCGTGGCAGGAGCGCCGGGCGGAGGAGGCGGAGCAGGCGGCGGCGGTCGACCTGCTCACCGGCCTCTCGACCTACCGGGTGCTGCGCGAGCGCCTGGTGTTCGAGATCGAGCGCAGCAAGCGGAGCAGCGAGGGGTTTGCGCTCCTCTTCATCGACCTCGACCGCTTCAAGCAGGTCAACGACCAGTACGGGCACGAAGCCGGCAACGAGATCCTGCGGGGGGTGGCGGGCGAGATCCGCCACGCGGTGCGCGCGTCGGATGTGGCCGCGCGCTACGGGGGCGACGAGTTCGTGGTCATTCTCACCCGCACCGATCTCGAGGGGGGCGCCCGGGTGGCGGAGGCGCTCCGCGCCGGCATCGAGGGGGTGGGTCGGCGGCTGGGCTATCCGGCCGGTCTGGTGACGGTGAGTGTGGGGCTCGCGGAGTTCGATCCGCGGCAGCCGATCGACGGCGATCTGCTCGCCTCGGCGGACCGGGCCCTGTATCGGGCCAAGGCGTCGGGTCGCAATGTCGTAGCATAGTTCGCAGGGCGGCAGCACAATCGGCGGGCGGGAGCGGGCGCGACGAGAGGCCACATGACGGCTTTCCGGAGTGAGACGGCGGCGGCAGGCGCGGGGTCCCCGGGGGCGGGGGGGCGTCCCGGGGAGCCCGGTACGCCTGCGCGGCCGGGCGGCTCCCACGAGGCGATGCCCGATCCCTGGGGCGTGCGCCGGGCGGAGAACCTGCTCACGAGCCTGGAGGGCATCCTCTCGGCGCGGGTGGTGACCACGCCGCTGGGCGAGGTGAGCGAGATCCACGTCCTGGCCAGTTCGGGCCTCGCCCCCAAGCAGATCGTGCGCAACATCGAGTCGGCGTTGCTGGCGCAGCTCGGGCTCAAGATCGATCACCGCAAGATCAGCATCGCGCAGACCGCGGAGGTCCGGCCGATCGAGGCGCTGGAGCAGTCGGTGGTGCGGGAGCGGATGCTGCAGCGGGCGGTGCTGTTCGAGAACCTGGCGGTGGCACCGGGCCGGCGGCCGCACCGGATCACGATCGCGGTGACCTTGTCGTACCGGGGGCAGACCGAGTCGGCGGAGGAGGAGAGCAGCGACACGCCGCGGAGCCGGGTGGAGGCGGCGGCGAAGGCGGCGGTGACGGTGCTGGACCGGCTGTTGACGGACCATTCGGTGGCGCTGGAGGGGGCGAAGATCGTGGAGGCGTTCGACCGCGAGTTCGCCTTCGTGGCGGTGCAGGGGTTGGGGGGGCGGGAGACCTTGCTCCTGACCGGCACGGCGCAGATCAAGGAGAGCGCGGAACGCGCGGCGGTGTTCGCCGTGCTCGACGCGACGAACCGCTGGACGGAGGCGCGGCGTCCGTCCTGAGCGGGCTCACTTCTGGGCGAAAGGAAACAAGGGAGGGGGACCCCGGTCGCGGTTGAATAGCGAGCGGAGGCGAGCGGACAACTGATCAGAGCGGAGCGTCTGGCGCGTCATAGCGAGACGAGCCACTTCCCCGTGGTTGCGGTACACCGGAAGGGAGGTGACGCTCATGTTGAAGATCAGCTGGCTCGATGCGGCGGCTCAGTTGCTGGCGAGCTCGGTCGGCTTCTTCGCGAAAGCGTTGGG
>DASUAH010000129.1:0-14205 GCA_035763885.1 Gemmatimonadales bacterium | reverse complement strand
ATCGCCGCCAGCAGCAGCGTGCGCAGACCGGGGCCGAGCGCCGGATATGCCTGCGCGAGGAGCGTCGCCAGGCCGATCGCCACGCCGGCCTGCGACACCAGCCCCATCCAGACGTACCGGCGCTCCATCTCGCCCAAGCCGGCCCAGCGAGCGGCCACCCGCACGCCCGACCAGATGGCGAACGCGCGCACCCCGACCAGCGGGACCACGATGAAACCCGCCTGCGCCAGCGCGGACAGGTCGATCCGCGCTCCGGCCAGCGCGAAGAATACGACGAACACCGGGGCGGCCGAGCGCTCCATGGCCTGGCGCAGCGCGTCAGCGCGCTCGCCGCGGGAGGTGTTCTCGGCAATGAACCCGGCGGTGACGAGCGTGAGCAGCGTCTCCACGTGGAGCAGCCGGGCGACCTCCGCGCCGAAGAGGGCGACGAGGATGGCGACGAGAAACAGCTCGTGGCCCACGATGCGGAGGTAGACCGTGACTGCGACGCCCAGCGCGGCGCCGACGAGCAACGCCCCACCGATCTCCCACGCGACCAGGAACGGCGACGGCCCCCCGCCCCCGGCCATGGGCACCACGCTCCGCGCCAGCGTGAGGACGGTGCTGAAGAGCAGCACCACCACCACATCGGCCAGGAGCACGATGCCCAGGGTGGTCCGCGCCACCGGTCCCCGGGCGCCGGTCTCCGACAGGAGCGCCATCGTCACGGCGGGCGAATGGACCACGGCGACCGACGCCAGCAGGAGGCTGGCGACGACGACCTCTACCAGCGGCAGATCCCGCAGGAACGGCACCCACCCGTGGATGCCCACCATCACGCCGGCGATCGCCACGAAGCCGAGCCCCAGCTCGGCCGACACCACCTTGAGGAGAGCGGCCCCGTGCGTGCGCACCTCCTCCCAGCGCAGCTCCGCCCCGGCGAGAAAGGCGATGAGCGCGACGGCGAGGGTGCTCACCGGGCCGAGCCGCTCGACCGCCTGCGAGGGGAATACGCCCAGCACCGACGGCCCGAACAGCACCCCGGCCAGGAGATACCCCACGATCTTCGGGCCGCGGAGCCCGCTCACCACCTCTCCGACGGTGTACGCGGCGAGGACCAGGAACCCGAACGTGAGAAGCACCTGGGCCCCGTAGCCGGCCGAGCCGAGCGGCTGGAGCAGGCCCATGAGGCCGAGCAGCAGCGCGAGAATCGCCGGGCGGCGCATCACCGGCCGCCCGCGCGAGGCGTCTCGGCGAGCGTGCCTCGGGGCACCACGCCGGGCTCGGGCCGGCCGGCCGCGGCGCGGACGAAGCGGGCGGAGAGCAGGTCGGTCAGCAGGACGGAGGCGATCGCGGCCGTGAAGACCAGGTTGGAGAGCGCGGAGTTGTCGTAGGTCCGGTAGTTGAGGGCGATCGCGACGGCAAGGCTGCCCTGGCCGAGCAGCGCGGTACCCCACTGCGGGCCGACCAGCGACAGCGTCCGGGCCAGACGGGCGGCCAGCCGGGCGCTTCCCATCTTGGCGAAGGGGCGGATCAACACGAACGCGACCACCGGGCCCACCGCCTCGATGCCGACCGGCTCCCACGCCGCGCCCGCGAAGATCAGCAGCACCACGTACAGCGGCCCCTGGACCCGGTGCAGCACCAGCCGGATCTCGTGGCGGCTCCGCGTGGTGTTCACCAGGATCGCGCCGATCAGCATCGTCGAGAGGAGCGGCGAGAGCCGCACGTACGCGGCGGCCCCGCTTGCGAGCGTGAGCGCGCCGGCCAGCGAGATGAACAGGCGGTCGGGATTGCGCTCGCCGCCCAGGAACAGGTGGAACACAAGCCCGCCGATCGTGCCGAGGGCCACGCCGATCACCGCCCACTCGGTCGGCGTCGGCGGGCGCACCCCCCCGGGCGGCAACGGATGGGCGAGGCACAGCAGCAGGCCGAAGCCGACGATCGCGACCGCGGCGTCCATGCCCCCGGCTACCGCGACGAGACGGAGCACGGGCCGCCGCAGGCGCTGGCGCGCCACGACGCCCAGGCCCGACAACGACGAGGCCGCGCCGATGCAGCCGAGCACCGTGGCCGGCACGATCGCCTCGTCCGGCGGGACGCCGAGCACCAGCACGAGCACGGCAATCATCAGCCCGCTGATCACGGCGAGGGACAGCGCGGCCTCGAGGAACGCCGTCTCGAAGAACGCGCCCCGGATGCGCACCATCCTGGCGAGCTCGAAATGGCTCCCGATGGTCGCGCCCATCCACCCGATCGCGAGCACCAGGAACGGACCGAATCCGTCGAGCACGCCGGCGCTGATGATCCCCGACACGCGCGGGCCGAGCAGAATGCCCAGGAAGAGGTACTCGGCGCCCGACACGATGAGCAACCGGCGCGCGAGCAGGTCGAAGACGACGTGCGCCGCGAGGAAGGCCGCGGCGACGATCAGAAGGAGGGTGAGACCGGAGCTCATCGTCCGGACGGTCCGCGGGGCGACGGCATTCCGGGAGGGTAGCCCGGTCGGAGCGGAGGTGCTAGAGTCTCCGGCCGCAGCTGGAGCAGAAGACTGCGTCGGCCTCCGGCCGGGGACCGCAGGCGGCGCAGGGCGCGGCCGTCCCTGCGCCAAGGGCCCGGGCGCGCGCCGCGATCATCGCTTCGACGTCGCCCCCGGCCCGCGAGGCGTCCTCAGCCCGCATGGCCGCGACCGCCTCCGCGGTGTAGCGGGCGCGGAGCTCCTCGTAGTCGGCGTCGGCGAGCTTGCCGACCGCGCGGTCGAACTCGATCTCCTTCAGCGCGGCGAGGGCCACGCCGCGCGGGGTCTCCTCGGGATCCGGGGGCTCATCGGGCGCGGGGTGCCTCCCGGGGGCCCCACCGAAGGGCTGCAGGACGATCCACAGAACGAGAAGACCGAGCGCGGCGGCGGCCGCCGCCTCCCACAGCATCAGTCCTCGACCTCGGCCAGCTCGCGGCGGAGGCGCTCCAGCTCTTCCGGGGACGGCTGGACGGCCGGACGGCCGGACGGCCCGGCCACGCCGGCGTCCGTTGCTGCGTCGGTGACCGATCCTTCGGGCGAGACCGGCCGCCCGGCCGTCCGGCCGCCCGACCGTCTGCTGAGCACCCACGCGAGCGCCGCGCCGCCGGCCAGGATCGCGGCGCCGGGCAGCAGGTATCCGACCAGGTTGAAGTTCACCGGCTTCGGCGCCATGAGCACGCGTTCGCCGTACTTCGCGACGAAGGCGTCGACGATCTCCTGCGCCGTACGCCCATTGTCGTAGAGCGCGACCACCTCGCGGTGCAGCTCGGGGGAGTACGTGCAGGTGAAGTCGGTCGTGCGGCAGGTGAAGACGTCGAGGTTGCAGCCGCAGGTGCACCGGAGCCGATGCTCGATCTGCTTGATCGCCTCGTCGTTGTCCTTCGCGCTGGTCGGTGCGCGAGGTCGCCCGGCGACCGACGGATCCCGCAGCGTCCCCGCCGCGCCGCCGCCCGCGAGCCCGCCCGGGTCCTGGCCGAGCGCCCGCGCGGGGCCGAGCACGAGCGGACTCAGCAGCACGCCCTGAAGGAATGCCCGGCGGCTCGTCACCTGCGGCGTCATACGGTCGCGGCCTCGCGGGCCGCTCCCGGCTCCCGGGCTGGCCTCGTCACCCGCGGCGCGCCCGGCCACATCGTGACCACCCCGCCGAGCACCAGCACGCCTCCGCCGAACCAGACCCACCAGACCAGCGGATTGATGTTGAACCGGTACACGGCCTCCTCGGTCCCGTTCACGGCACCGGCGAACACCATGTACAGGTCTTCGCGCAGGCCGCTCCAGATCCCCACCTCCGTCGACGGCTCGAACGTCGCGCGCCCGAAGCTGTCCACGTGCTGGCGCTTCTCCGACGTGAGCAGACCGAGCCGCTGTCCGTCGCGCCGCACCTCGACCGTGGCGGCGGACACCACCCGGTTGAGCGCCTCATACTGCGAGATGCCCATGTGGGTGAACGTATACGTATGACCGAAGGGGCTCCGGAGGTCGGCCGACTGCCCGGGACGGAGCGTGGCCTCCCGCTCGGTCCGGAACGCCATGCCCGCGAAGGCGACGAAGTAGATGAGCATGCCGGTGTGGACCAGGTACCCGCCGTAGCGGCGGCGGTTGCGCGCCACCAGCCGGAACAGCGCGACGGGCGCGGATTCGCCGTGCATGCGCATCCGGGCGCGCGACCCGCGGAAGAACTCCTGCACGATCGTGCCCGCGACGAAGCCGCCGAGGGCGAACGCCGCGAGGGGGTACGGGTCGCGCACCCCCGCGCCGAGCAGCACCGCGAGCGTGGTGAGGCCGGCCAGGCCGGGGGCGAGGAACTGGCGGCGGAGGTTCGCCACCGACGCCCGGCGCCATGCGATCAGCGGCCCGATGCCGGTGAGCACGAGAAGCAGGAGCCCGAGGGGTACGTTCACCCGGTTGAAGAAGGGCGGGCCCACCGTGATCTTGGTGCCCCGCACGGCCTCCGACAGAATCGGGAACAGCGTCCCCCACAGCACCGAGAACGCGATCCCGACGAACAGCAGATTGTTGAAGAGAAACGCCGACTCCCGGCTCACGACGGCGTCGAGGTGCGCCTCCGGCTCGAGCGCCGGCCACCGCGTCTGCAGGAGCGTGTAGGCGAACACCCCCGCGATGATCAGGAACACGAGGAAGAACCATCCGACGCTGGACTGGGTGAAGCTGTGCACGCTCGCGATCACGCCCGAGCGGGTGATGAAGGTGCCGAAGATGCTCAACAGGAAGGTGCCGATGATGAGGCCGAGGTTCCACCGCTTGAGCATGCCCCGCTTCTCCTGGATCATCACCGAGTGCAGGAACGCGGTCATGGTCAGCCACGGCAGCAGACTCGCGTTCTCCACCGGGTCCCAGGCCCAGTAGCCGCCCCACCCCAGCTCGACATATGCCCACCACATCCCCAGCGTGATGCCGATCGAGAGGAAGAGCCAGGAGACCAGCGTCCACTTGCGAATGGCATGGATCCAGCCGGTATCGAGCCGCCGCGAGAGCAGGGCCGCGACCGCGAAGGCGAACGGCACGGTGATGCTGATGTAGCCCAGGTAGAGCATCGGCGGGTGGATCACCATGCCGACGTTCTGCAGTTGGGGGTTGAGCCCGCGGCCGTCCGGCGGGGTGAACGGCAACCGCTCGAACGGGTTGGCCGCGAACAGCATCACGGTGACGAAGAACACGACCACGGCCGAGGTGACGCCGGCCACGTAGGGCAGCAGCGGCGCGTAGCGCCGCGACGTCATCCCCTGCACCAGGCTCCCGAACAGCGCCAGCACCACCGCCCAGAAGAGCAGCGATCCCTTCTGGCCGGCCCAGAAGGCCGACACGATGTAGTACGGCGGAAGGTTGCGGGAGGTGTACGCCGCGACGTACTCGATGTTGAAGTCGTGGCTCACGAGCCCGTGCCAGAGCGCGACCGCGGCGACCAGCAGGCACACGGTGATCGCATGCGCCGAGCGCGTGATCATGGCGGCGAGCGCGGGCTGGGTGCGCCACTGCCCCAGCAAGGCGAGCGTGAGACACCAGAGGCCGACCAGGAGCGCGGCCCACAAGGCGAACTGCCCCAGCAGCGTCATGTCGGGTCAGCCCTGCCGAGCCGCCGCGTCGTACCGCGATCCGCACTTGGCGAGGACGTCGGTCGCCCGGATCACCCCATCGCGGCCCAGCCGCCCTTCGACGACCACCTCGATGTCGTTGGCATCGGTGAACGTGTCCGGGACCAGCCCGCGGTAGGTGACCGGAAACGTCCTGACGCCGTCGGACACCTGAAAATCGACGGTCTGGGCGGCCGGATCGCGGCGGATCGACCCCGGCACGACCTTCGCCCCCACCTTGAACCCGACGTTCTCGACGAAGGTCGGATCGTCCGCGGTCTTCTGGGCGAGCTCGCTGGGCGTCAGGAAGTACACGCCCGTCTCCCGCACGCCCTGCGCGATGAGAAAGGTGACGCTGCCGACGATCAGCGCCGCGCCGATCATGAACTTGTGGCCAGCTTTCATGGTGTGCACCTCGGTATGGCCGGAATATAGTCTCTGCTCATCGGTTCTTCCGGCTGCCCTCCGCGGCCTGGCGGAAGTCGTCCAGGGCCCGCTTGTGGTCGGCATACTCCGGCCGGACCAGCGACGTCTCGACCTCGTAACGCCCCTGGAAGCCCTTGTAGGCGCGGGCGAGGGCCGCGTCGTCCTTCTGCCAGCGCGCCACGGTACCGCGGATGACGTAGGCGAAAAGATGGCCGGGCGCCTCGGCCAGAATGGTGTCGGCCAGGGCGAGCGCGGCCGCCGCGTCGCCGGTGTGGACCTCCAGCAGCGCCGCGTGATAGCGCGCATCCGCGTCGCGCTCCGGCAGCTGCGCGTAGGCCGCGAGCGCCATCGGGGTGAACCGGGTGACGGTGCCCTCGTCGCCCGACTCGGCGGCCTGCATCACCCGGTTGTACAGGCGGTCGAACCGCTCGCGGGGGGACATTGCGCTGATGTCGGGGGGAACGCCCCCGCCCGCGGCCCCGCCTGCGCCTCCGCCAATGCCCAGGGCCCCCGGAGCCGCCGCCGCCTCGGCGGCCGCCGGCGTCTGCCGCGAGTCCCACTGCACCACGACGGCCAGCAGCAGCCCCAGCACGACCACCCCGGCCGCGAAGGCCATCGAGCCGGGCGGCCGGTCGCGGGACGGGGCGGCGCCCACCGGGCGGCCGCACTGGGAGCAGAACCGTCCGCCCGGCGGCACAGTGCCGCCGCACCCGGGGCAGCTCCGGCCCGCGGCGGCGGCGCCGCAGGCGCTGCAGAAGTTGCCGGTGGTCGCGGCGCCGCAGGACGGGCAGCGGGCCGTGGCAGGTTGAGTCACATACACTCCGTGGATGCGCGGGGTCTAACAGATCCGGGGCAGCTGGTCGCCGGGCAGCATGTCAACGATACGGGTGCCGCCCGGCGCGGTGCGCAGGACGACGAGGCCGGGGTGCTGCGGCACCACCTGGCCGATCCGGTCGGCGTTGGATCCGAGCGGATGCTCCCGCAGGACCCGCAGCGCCCTGCCGGCCGCGGCCGGCTCGACGAAGGCGACGAATATGCCCTCGTTCGCCACGTACAGGGGATCGAGGCCGAGGAGGTCGCACGCCGCGGCGACCGGGCCCGGCACGGGCAGCCGCCGCTCGTCCAGCTCCACCCCGACGCCTGCCGCGACCGCGATCTCGTTCAGCGCGCTCGCCACCCCGCCGCGGGTCGGATCCCGGAGCACGTGCACGGCGACGCCGACCTCGGCCCGCAGCCGCTCCACCAGCGGCGACAGATTCGCCGTGTCGCTCGACACCTCGGCCTCGTACCCGAGCCCTTCGCGCGCCCCCATCACGGCCATGCCGTGGCGACCGATCGGGCCGCTCACCAGGATCGCGTCGCCCGGCCGAGCCCGGTCGGGCGCCGGGCGGAAGTCGGGTGCAAGCAGGCCGATGCCGGTGGTGGTGATGTAGAGCCCATCGGCCTTGCCCCGCTCCACGACCTTGGTGTCGCCGGTGACGATCGGGACCGCGGCCGCCCGCGCCGCGTCGGCCATCGCGTCCAGCACCCGGCCGAGCAGGCCGAACGGGAGCCCCTCCTCGAGCACGAACGCCGCCGCAAGATAGCCGGGCCGCGCCCCCATCATCGCCAGGTCGTTCAGGGTTCCGTGCACGGCCAGGGTCCCGATGTTGCCGCCGGGAAACTCCAGCGGGCTTACCACGAAGCTGTCGGTGGAGACGGCCACGTCGTCGCCGGGGACGGGCACCACCGCGGCGTCGCCGAGGCGGGCGAGGTGCGGGTTGCCGAACCGGGGGAGGAAGTAATCGCGCAGCAGGGCCGCGCTCAGCTTGCCACCCGAGCCGTGGCCGAGCTGGATGCGGTCCGCCACGACGTGCGGCAGGGGACACTGCACCGAGCCGGAAGCCGACGCCAACGTCACCCTACCCCTCCCGACCGGCGGTCACCCGCAGCCGCCCGTAGTTGTAGTACGCCGCGCACGCTCCCTCCGACGAGACCATCGGCGACCCGAGCGGGTGCTCGGGCGTGCACCGGGTGCCGAACGCGGGGCAGTCCATCGGCTTGAGGCGCCCTCGCAGCACGTCGCCCGCGCGGCACTCGCTCGCCTCCTCGACGGACATCCCGGTGAGGCCGAACCTGACCTCGGCATCGAAGTCCGCGAACTCCTCCCGCAGCCCCAGGCCGCTCATCGGGATCTCGCCGATGCCGCGCCACTTGCGATCCACCAGCCGGAACACCCGCTGCACGATGTCGCGGGCCGGGGGCGTTCCCTCGCGCCGCACGGAGCGGACGTACTGATTCTCCACCTCGTGCCGTCCCTCCTCGAGCTGCCGCACCGTCATGAGAATCCCCTCGAGGATGTCGAGCGGCTCGAAGCCGGTGACGACGATCGGCACCCGGTATTTCGCGGCGATCGGCTCGTACTCGGTCCATCCCATCACGGTGCAGACATGCCCCGCCGCGAGGAATCCCTGCACCCGGTTGTCGGGGGCCTCGAGCAGCGCCACCATCGCCGGCGGGACGGTGACATGCGAGACCAGGATGCTGAAGTTCGTGACCCCGAGCTGGTGGGCGCGCCAGACCGCCATCGCGTTCGCGGGAGCGGTGGTCTCGAATCCCACGGCGAAGAAGACCACCTGCCGGTCGGGATACCGCTGCGCCAGGGCGAGCGCGTCGAGCGGCGAGTACACGACCCGGACGGTGCCGCCCCGCGCGCGTACGGCGAGGAGGTCGCACTCGCTCCCGGGCACGCGGAGCATGTCGCCGAACGAGGTGAAGATTACCTCGGGCCGCGCCGCGAGGTGAAGCGCCTTGTCGATCTGCTCCAGCGGCGTCACGCAGACCGGGCAGCCGGGGCCATGGATCATCTCGACGGTGTCGTCCAGGAGCTCGCCGAGACCCTGCTTGACGATCGTGTGCGTCTGCCCGCCGCACACTTCCATCAGGCACCAGCGCCGGGTCGCGGCCTGGTGGATCCGGGCGACGAGCCCCCGCGCGATCGTCCCGTCGCGATACTCCGTGAGGTACTTCATGACGCCTCAGGCCGCTCGGCGGCCGCCGCGTCCGCCACCTCACGCAGCCAGTCCAGCTCGTCGAGCTGGCTCAGCTCGCGCAGCGCGTCGAAAGTCCGGGCGGCCTCGGCCCGGTCGACGAGCGACAGGGCGAACCCGACGTGCACGATCGCGTAGTCGCCGGGCTTGACCTGGTCGGCCACGTAGGCGAGACAGACCTCGCGCCGGACGCCGCCGAAATCGACCACTCCCATCGGCAGCCCGCGGTCGTCGTGGATCTCGACCACGCGGCCGGGAATCCCAAGGCACATCGGGGCCTCCTATCGCCCGGCGGCGAGCAGCGCCGCGGCCACCGCCGCCTGGCCGAAGCTCACCGCGCCATCGTTGGGGCTCAGGGTGCGAGGTACGAGGACCCGGAGGCCCCGCGCCTCGAGACCGGCGATCACCGACGTGACCAGGCGCGCGTTCTGGAACACGCCCCCGCCCAGCGCCACGGTGGCGACGCCGCCGAGGTCGCAGCCCCGCGCCGCCGCGTCGACGGCCGCCCGCGCCAGCGCGTCGTGGAAGCCTGCCGCCAGCTCCTCGGCCGGCCGGCCCGTCCGCCGGGCAGCGCCCAGCGCCTCCAGGAGCGGGAGCGGATCCAGCAGGAAGCCACCGCCCGGATCGTCGCGCAGGGGAAACGGAAGCGAGGCGCCCGGGCGGGCCCCCGCGAGCGCCTCGAGCGCCATCGCGGCCTCACCCTCGTAGCGGGAGAGCTGCCGGACGCCGAGCACGGCCGCGGCCGCGTCGAAGAGCCGGCCCATCGAGGAGGCGGCCGGGGTGTTCAACCCCCGGGCGATCTGCCGCTCCACGATTTCACGGGTCGCGGCGGGCACGCCCTCGAAGGCGAGCGCGAGCGCCGGGGCCGCCGTCGGCTCGAGCGCGCAGTAGCCCGCGGCCGCGCGCCAGGGGGCACGGGCGGCGGCGTCGCCACCGGGCAGCGGCGCGGGCCGCAGGTGACCGATCCGGCGGTAGCCGCAGAGATCGGCCAGCAGGACCTCCCCGCCCCAGATCGAGCCATCGTCGCCGTAGCCGGTGCCGTCGAAGCCGAGCCCCACCACCACGCCGCCCTCGCCGTGCTCGGCGAGCACCGCGGCGATATGCGCGTGATGGTGCTGCACCGGGATTACCCGCGCGAGGCCCAGCTCCTCGGCGATGCGGGTGGAGAGATAGCCCGGGTGGAGGTCGCGCACCGCCACCTCGGGCTCGACCCGGAACAGCCGCCGGCAGCGGTCGAGCAGCACGCGATAGCGGGTGAGCGTCTCGAGCGACTCGAGATCGCCGACGTGGGGGCCGACGAACGCGCGGTCGCCGGCCGCGAGGGTGAACGTCGCCTTGAAGTGGGGGCCGACGGCCACCAGCGGCCGTGGCGTGGCGACCGGCAGCGGCAGCGGCAGCGGGGCGAGACCGCGCGCGCGCCGCAGCAGGACCGGATGCGACCCGGCGCAGCGTGCGACCGAATCGTCCACCGGCGACACGATCTCGCGATCGTGGAGCAGGAAACCGTCCGCGATGTCGCCCAGCCGCGCGAGGGCGTCGGCGTTGGTGTACGCCAGCGGCTCGTCGCTCCGGTTCCCGCTGGTCATGACGAGCGGCCGGCGCACGAGATCGAGCAGCAGGTGATGGAGCGGGGTGTACGCCAGGAAGATGCCCACGTGCGCGAGTCCCGGCGCGATCGACGGCGCGAACGGCGCCCCGGGCCGCGGCGGCACCAGCACGATCGGCCGGTCGATTGCGGTGAGGAGTCGCGTCTCCGCCGCCGTGGGCTGGCAGAACGCGAGGGCATCATCGAGCGTCCGCAGCATGACGGCGAGCGGCTTGGCCTCGCGGCCCTTCCGCTCCCGCATCCGCAGCACCGCGGCCTCCGACGTCGCGTCCACCGCGAGGTGGAAGCCCCCGAGGCCGCGCAGGGCGACGATCCCGCCCGCCACCAGCGCGGCGGCTGCGGACTCGAGCGCCCCTCCATCTCTCGCAACCGGCACCGCGGGACGACCGGTCGAGAACCAGAGCGACGGGCCGCACGCGGGGCAGCTGTTGGTCTCCGAGTGGTACCGCCGGTCGCCGGGCGAGCGGTACTCACGCGCGCAGGCGGCGCATTGGGCGAACTCCCGCATCGTCGTGCGCTCGCGATCGAACGGCATCGCGCGGATCACGCTGAACCGGGGACCGCAGTCGGTGCAGGTGATGAAGGGGTACCGGTACCGGCGATCCGCCGGGTCGAACAGCTCGGCCTCGCATGCGGCGCACATCGCCACGTCCGCGGGCACGGGGGGGCTCCGGTCGAGCTCCTCGGCGCTGCCCAGGATCTCGAACCTGCGGCGACCCGCGGGGCCGCGGCGGCGCGTCTGGATCCGCTCGATGCGGGCGAGCGGCGGCGCCTGCTCGGCCAGCTCGCGCACGAACGCGTCGATGGCCGCGGCCCCGCCCTCCACCTCGATCCGGACATCGCCCGCCGAGTTGCGCACCCAGCCGGTCAGGGCGTGGCGCAGCGCCAGCCGGTGCACGAAGGGGCGGAAGCCGACCCCCTGGACCACGCCGGTGATCCGCAGGCGCATCGCCGCCTCCGCCGGCAGCGCGCCCGCGGCGGTCATGCGAGCACCGGCCGCCGGACGAGTCGGCGGAGGAAGTCGAGCCACGCGGGGAGACCCTCGCCGGTGACCCCTGAGGTGAAGAAGAAGCGGAGCTGGGGATTGATCTCGCGCGCCCATGCCACCGCCTGATCGAGGTCGAAGTGCAGGTGCGGCAGGAGATCCATCTTGTTGAGGACGGCAAACCGCGCCTCGCGGAACATCTTGGGGTACTTGAGGGGCTTGTCCTCGCCCTCCGTGACGGAGAAAACCACGACCTTCGCGTCCTCGCCGAGATCCCAGCTCGCGGGGCAGACCAGATTCCCCACGTTCTCGATCAGGAGGAGCCGGGTCCGGTCGAGCTCGATGGCGTCGAGCGCCGCGAGGATCTGGCTGGCGTCGAGGTGACAGGCGCCGCCGGTGACGACCGCCTGCACCAGGCGGCTGGTACGGCGCGCCAGCCGGTCGGCGTCGTTCTGGGTCTGCACGTCGCCGGTCACCACGGCGATCTCCAGCTCGCCGCCGAGCGCCTCGAGCGTGCGCTCCAGCAGCGTCGTCTTCCCGGAGCCCGGCGACGACACCAGGTTGAGCGCGGTGACCCCGGCCGAGCGCAGGCGCTCGCGGACGACGGTCGCGAGCTCGTCGTTGCGAGCCATGACGCGCTCGCGGACGTCAATCGTCCGGACCGCCATCGTCCACCTCCAGGTAGCTGAGGCGCAGCACATCGCCCGGGGCGCGGGCGATGACGGGCCGGGCCCCGGCGAACGGGGGCTCGGCGAGCAGCGCCGTCAGGCAGAACTCCAGGTTGCCGGCTTCGATCCCCGAGTCCTCGCCGACCTCGAGTCCGACCGCGAGCACCTGCCCCGCCCGCGCGGTGCCCACCCGCTCCTCGGTCATCCGGCAGACTTCGATCGCCACGCTCAGCTCATGCAACGGCGGCAGCCTCCGCCGGCCGGCACGCGTGCCCCCACCGGCCGAGCCGGCGGACGGCGAGCCGCGCCACCTCGTCCACCCGGGCAGCCAGCGTGTCGCTCAGCCGTGTGGTCATGCCGATCTCCGCGGGCTGCGCGCCGGCGGCCGCCAGCTCGGCCGGCAGCGTCTCCCTGAGGGCGGCGAGCGCGAGCACCTCGCGCAGGTCGATCTGGTGGGGGGAGAGCTTCAACGCGAGCCCGCGGGGCAGCTCGTCCGCCTCGAGGAGAAACGGCGTGCCGGGCGGGGCTCCCCGATCCACGGCATCGAGCAGGAGCACCTGCGACGCCTCCTCGATCAGCGGCAGCAATCGCATGCCCCAGGTGCCGCCGTCTACCAGCTCGACCTCCGGCGGCAGCACCCAGTCCCGCCGCAGCCGCGCCAGCACGGCGAGCCCGAAGCCGTCGTCGCCCATGAGCGGATTGCCCAGCCCGATGACCAGCGTCCGGGCGGCCCGGGGTTCATTCATCGACATAGTGGTGCCGCCGCGGCACGAACCTCCCGCCGGTGATGATGGACGAGATGGCCCCGCCCCGCTCCAGCACATCGGACCGGATCGCGAGATAGACGTGGATCGGGATGAAAGCAAGGAACAGCCAGGTGAGAACGTGGTGCAGGAACCGCACGTTCTGCATCCCGCCCAGGGCCGGGCCAAGCCACCCGAAGACCCGGAAGATGAGTCCGTCGGGGTTGGACTGGCCGTAGAGCGCAAAGCCGGTCACCACGGAGACGAGCGCAAGCAGGTAGAGCCCGGTGTAGCTCAGCTGCTGGAGGGGGTTGTGGCCGAGGTAGCGCGGCGCCCGCTCGGGATGGATCAGGAGGAGGAACTTCACCTGCTTCGCGAGATTGACCCAGTCGCGCGGGCGCACGGGGAAGAGCGCCGCCGCCCGCTCGAACTTGTTGCCCGCGATCAACCAGTACACCCGTACGATGGCCGTCATGACCAGCAGCGCGGCGGCGCTGAAGTGCAGGAATCGCATCCAGCCCATCTGGAACGGCGTCTCCCCGGTGGCACCGGGCGCGAAGTACGGCCGGCCGATGTAGAGACCGGTCGTGGCGAGCACCACGATCGACAGGGCCGCCACCCAGTGCATGACCCGGATCGCCCAGTGCCAGAGGTACACCCACTGGTACTCGCCGCTCGCCGCTTCCAGCTCGTGCCGGAGCGAGATGCCCCGGAGGCCCCGCGGTTCCATGGCGGCGCCCTTGGACGGCCCGGTCATTGGACCTTCACCTCCGTCACCTGGCGACCGGTGGCGTCGAGCACGTGGACCCCGCAGGCCATACAGGGATCGAACGAGTGGATCGTCCGGAGGATCTCGAGCGGCTGCTCGGGATTGACCAGCGGGTGATTGTCGGTGAGCGAGGCCTCGTAGGGCCCCATCTGCCCCTGCCCGTCGCGCGGCGAGCAGTTCCAGGTGCTGGGCACGACGCACTGGTAGCGGGAGATTTTCTCGTTGTGGATCTGGACCCAGTGACCCAGCGCGCCACGGGGCGCGTCGAGGTGGCCGTAGCCCTGCAGCACCTGGTTCCGGGGCCAGGACGATGGGTCCCACTTCTCCCCGTTGAAGGTGGTCACGTCGCCGCTGCGGATCCGGTCGGACAGCTCGTCGAACCAGCGCGGC
>DASUAH010000128.1:0-2852 GCA_035763885.1 Gemmatimonadales bacterium | reverse complement strand
TTCCTCCCGACGATCCTGCTGTCGGGATTCATGTTCCCCCGCGAGGGCATGCCCGCCCTCATCCAGTGGATCGGCTACGCCATCCCGCTCACCTACTTCCTGGTCATCGTGCGGGGCATCATCCTCAAAGGCGTCGGGCTGCCCGAGCTGATGAGCCAGATCGTCCCGTTGGCCGTGCTCGGCGCGCTGTTCTTCACCGTCAGCGTCGTCCGCTTCCAGAAGCGCCTCGAGTAGCGGCAGAGGATTCCCTCCCTCCGCGTCCAAGGAACCGGGCATGACGGCCCGCCTCGCCCCAGTCCCCGAGGAGCGCAAGGTCGTCACGGTCCTGTTCGCGGACGTCGTCGCCTCCACGCGCCTGTCCGGCCAGCTCGATGCGGAAGACCTGCGCGAGCGCATGGCCCGGTTCTTCGGCATCGCCCGGCACCAGATCGAACACCACGACGGCACGGTCGAGAAATTCATCGGGGACGCCGTGATGGCCGTCTTCGGCCTGCCCGCGGTTCACGAAGACGACGCACTCCGCGCGGTACGGGCGGCCCTGGGCATCCAGGCGCACGTGCGGCCGTTCGTCGAGGCGGGGATCATACCGGAGGTGCGCATCGGCGTCACGACGGGCGAGGTCGTGGCCAACCCGAAAGCCGCCGCGACGGGGGAGTTCCTCGTCACCGGCGAGGCGGTCAACCTCGCCGCCCGCCTCCAGCAGACGGCCGACCCCGGGCGGATCCTGGTCGGGGAGGCCACCTACGAGGCCACGGCATGGGCGGTTGAATACCGTCTGATGCCTCCGCGCCAGCTGAAGGGGATGGCGGAACCCGTCACGGCCTACGAGTGTCTCGGGATGCGCGCCCAGCCGCTCTCACCCCGGGGATTGGGCGGCGGCAGCTCGCCCCTCGTCGGCCGGGACAGCGAGTTGGCCGCTCTGCGGCGGTGCTTCGGGCAGCTCGGGGCCGGGAGCGGCGCCGTGGCGATGGTGCTCGGCGAGCCGGGCATCGGCAAGTCCCGGCTGATGGCGGAGTTCAGGGCCGGTGTTCCCGCCGATCAGGCCACCTGGCTGGTTGGCCGGACGCTGTCGTTCAGCAAAGCGATCAGCTACTGGCCCTTCCTGGAGATCCTCAAGTCCGCCGCCGGCATCGTGGAGACCGACAGCCAGACCGAGACCTGGGCCAAGCTGGAGCGTCGTGTGGGGGAGCTGCTGCCCGGGCAGGTGGACGAGGTGGTGCCATACCTCGGCACCCTGCTGGGCCTGGATGTCAAGGATGAGTGGCGGGAGCGGGTGCAGTACCTCGACGGCGAGGCGATGGGCCGGCAGATCTACCGCAGTGCGCGCCGGTTCTTCGAAGGGCTGGCCCGGGAGGGCCCGCTCGTGCTGGTGTTCGAGGACCTGCACTGGATTGACCAGTCCAGCAGCGACCTGCTCGCGCACCTCCTGCCGCTCGCCCGCACCCTCCCTATCCTGTTCTGCGGGCTGAGCCGCGCGGATCCGGAGACGCCCGTCGCGGCGCTGCGGCACGCCCTGGCGAGCGAGTACGCCGAACGGTACACCGAGCTGGTGCTGCGGCCGCTCACCTCCGCCCACAGCCTGCAGCTCGTGCGCAACCTGCTGCAGGCGGACGATGTGGATCCGGCTGTGCGCACGCTGGTCCTGGACCGCTCCGAGGGCAACCCGTTCTTTGCCGAGGAAGTGATCCGCGCGCTCGTCGACCTCGGCGCGATCGTGCGGACCCGCGGACGCTGGCAGGTGAGCCCCGACCTCGAGAAGATCGCGATCCCGGACACCCTGCGCGGCGTGATCATCGCCCGCATCGACCGGCTCGACGAGGACATCCGCCATGTCCTGAAGACCGCCTCCGTCATCGGCCGCAGCTTCTTCTACCGGGTCCTCCGCCACATCCTCGAAGCCGAGGTGGAGGCGGATCGGTATTTGATGGAGCTGCAGCGGGTCGAGCTGATCCGTGAGCGCCGGCGGACCCCAGAGCTCGAGTACACCTTCATGCATGCGCTCACGCATGAGGCGACATACGAGACGATCCTCCTGCGCGTCCGCCGCCAGCTGCACGCGCGCGTGGCCGAGGCGATCGAGGCGCTGTTCGCGGACCGGCTGGAGGAGTTCTTCGGTCTGCTCGCCTACCACTACGCCCGAGCCGAGGATTGGGGGAAAGCCCAGGCCTATCTCTTCAAGGCCGGGGATCAGGCCGGGCGCATGGCGGCCGACGCGGAGGCCCTCGCGCACTACAGGCAGGCGTCCTCGGCCTACGGACGGGCATTCGGGGACCGGTGGGATCCGGTACAGCGGGCGGCCCTGGAACGCAAGATGGGCGAGGCGATGTTCCGCCGGGGGCAGCACCAGGAGGCGCTGGCCTATCTGCAGCGCGCCCTCGGGTACCTCGGGTCACCTCTGCCGGCCTCCCGAGGGGGGATCCGTCTCGCCACCCTGCGTGAGGTCGTCCGCCAGATCGGCCACCGCGCGGCCCCCGCGCTGCTCCTGCGATCCCCTGCCGGGCACGACGGCGCCCGGCGTGCCGAGGAGCGGGCCCGCGTGTACGAGGCGATGGGCTGGATCGATTACTTCCTCAACGTGGAACGCCTGGTCCTGGAAGCGCTGCTGCTGTTGAACGTCTCGGAACAGAGCCGGTTCCAGTTTGGCATCGCCCGGGGGAGCATGGGGCTGGGCCTGATCTGCGACCTCATCCCGCTGTTCCGTGTGGCCGGCGCCTACCACCGCCGCGCCGTGGCTGTCGCCGAGCGGATCCAGCATCCGCTCGCCCTGGGGCTGGCGTATCTCGGCCTCGCGCTTCACGAGCTCCACATCGGGACCTGGGACGACGCACTCGCGCACTTCGGACGCTCGGCGA
>DASUAH010000127.1:0-9736 GCA_035763885.1 Gemmatimonadales bacterium | reverse complement strand
GCGGGCGGCGCGTCCCTGCCCATGCTCGGGTGCATCGATTCCGATCAAGCGAACCCGTTCGCCCCCGACGCAGCGGAACGTGTCGCCGTCCACGACCCGGGCCACCGTGCAGGGATTGCCGGCCACGAGCGCGGCGGCAACGAGGCCGGTAACGAGCGGCGCGAGCATGGCGGGAATCTAGAGCCGGAGGCCGAGATCATGGCGTCGTCGTTCGTCGTCGAGCGCAGCACCCGGCTCTCGTTCCCGGCCGACGCGGTCTACGAGTGGCATGCGCGGCCCGGCGCCTTTGAGCGGCTCACCCCGCCGTGGGAACGGATCGAGGTGCTCGACCGCACCGGCGGAATCGGGGACGGCAGCAGGACGGTCGTCCGGGTGCGCGCCGGCCCGATCGGGGTCCGATGGGTGGCCGGACACCGCGACAATGTTCCGGGCCGGCAGTTCGTGGACGAGCAGGTCGAGGGACCGTTCGCGCACTGGATCCACACCCACCGCTTCACCCCCGACGGCGGCGGGTGCCTCCTCACCGACCGGATCGAGTACGCGCCCCCTTACGGGCTCCTGGGCGCCGCGAGCAATCTCTGGCTCCTGCGCCCGCGGATCGCGCGCATGCTCGCATACCGGCACGCGGTGCTGGCCGACGATCTCGCCGCGCACGCCCGATTCGCGGGGCGCGCCCGGCTGCACATCGCGATCACCGGATCGAGCGGGCTGATCGGCCGCCCGCTCGCGGCCTTTCTCGAGACCGGGGGCCACCGGGTCACCCGCGTGGTCCGGCGCGCTGCCGGCCCGGGCGAGGTGCGGTGGGATCCCCCGCAGAGCGCGCTCGACCCGACCGCGCTGCACGGGATCGACGCCGTGGTACACCTGGCCGGCGAGCCGGTCGCAGCGGCCCGCTGGACCGCCGCGCGCCGGCGCCGGATCCGGGAGAGCCGCGGCATGGCGACCCGGCTGCTCGCGGAGGCGCTGGCGGCGCTCCCCCGCCCTCCCCGGGTCCTGGTCTCCGCATCGGCCATCGGCATCTACGGGAACCGGGGCGACGAGATCCTCACCGAGGCGAGCATGACCGGGTCGCCCACCGACTTCCTCGTCGAGGTGGCCAGCGAGTGGGAGGCCGCGGCGGAGCCCGCTCGGCGGGCGGGGATCCGGGTGACGCACCCGCGGTTCGGCATCGTGCTCTCCCCAGCCGGAGGCGCGCTGCGCAAGCTGCTGCCGGCGTTCCGCGCCGGGATCGGCGGCCCCGTCGGCGACGGGCGGAGCTGGATGAGCTGGATCTCGGTGGACGACGCGATCGGCGCGGTGCACCACCTGCTGATGGACGAGCGGCTGGAGGGACCGGTCAACGCGGTCGGCCCCGCGCCCGCAACCGGCGCCACCTTCGCCGCCACGCTGGGGCGCGTGCTTCGCCGACCCACACCGTTCCGGCTGCCGCGCGCCGCGCTGCAGGTCATCTTCGGCGAGATGGCCGAGGCGACGATCCTCGCCAGCACGCGGGTGCTCCCCGTCTCGCTGGAGGCGGCCGGCTATCCATTCCGCCACCCGCAGCTCGAGCCCGCGCTGCGGTTCCTGCTGGGCGCGGGAGCCGATGACGGGCGCCCCGCGGTTAGCTTCGGGACATGATGACACCCAGGGCAGTCGTGCTCCTGAGCGGAGGGATGGACTCCGCCACCGCGGCCGCCATGGCGCGCGAGGCCGGGTTCGAGATCTACGCGCTGAGCTTCCGCTATGGCCAACGGCACGCCCCGGAGCTGGACGCGGCGCGCCGGGTGGCGGAGCGACTCGGGGTCCGGCAGCATGCGGTGGTGGACATCGACCTGCGCACGTTCGGCGGCTCCGCCCTCACCGCCGACATCGCCGTCCCCAAGGATCGGGCGCTGGACGCAATCGGCCAGGGCATCCCGGTCACCTACGTGCCCGCCCGCAACACGATCTTCCTCTCGTTCGCGCTGGCCTGGGCGGAGGTGCTCGAAGCGCACGACCTCTTCATCGGGGTGAACGCCCTCGACTACAGCGGTTACCCGGACTGCCGGCCGGAGTACATCGCCGCGTTCGAGGCGATGGCCAACCTCGCCACCCGGGCGGCCACCGAGCAAGGCCGCCGGATCACCATCCACACGCCGCTCCTGCATCTCACGAAGCGGGAGATCGTGGAACGCGGGATGGCGCTCGGGGTGGACTACTCGCTCACGCTCAGCTGCTACGATCCAACGCCGGCCGGTGCGGCGTGCGGCCGGTGCGACGCCTGCCAGCTCAGGCTGAAGGGATTTCGCGAGGCCGGGGTGCCGGATCCGTCGTGCTACCAGGCCGGAGAGGCAGGCGCCCGGCAGCGGGGATAGGCGGCAGGCGCGCAGGCGCGGGAGCGCCGGCGGGCCCCCGTGCACCCGCATTCCCGTTTACCGTTCGGCTGTATGTCCTACGCGGTCAAGGAAATCTTCTACACCCTCCAGGGCGAGGGCGCCAACACCGGCCGGCCGGCCGTGTTCTGCCGCTTCGCGGGGTGCAACCTCTGGAGCGGCCGCGAGGAGGAGCGGGCGGCGGCGACCTGCACATTCTGCGACACGGACTTCGTGGGGACCGACGGAGCGGGCGGGGGACGGTTCGACACGGCGCGGGAGCTCGCGGCGGCGGTGTCGAACGCCTGGCCGTGGCCCGCGGACGCCGGGGCCCGGCCGTTCGTCGTCTGCACCGGAGGTGAGCCCCTGCTCCAGCTGGACGCCCCGCTCGTGGCAGCGCTCCACGCCGCCGGCTTCGAGGTGGCGGTGGAGACGAACGGCACGCTCGAGCCGCCGCCCGGGGTGGATTGGGTGTGCGTGAGCCCCAAGGCCGGCGCGGAGCTGCGGCTGGGCTCGGGCGACGAGCTCAAGCTGGTATTCCCCCAGCCCGGCGGCGAGCCGGAACGGTTCGAGGGTCTCGACTTCCGCCACTTCTTTCTCCAGCCCATGGACGGCGCCGAGCGGGAAGCCAACACGCGCGCCGCGCTGGCCTACTGCCTGGCGCATCCGCGCTGGCGGCTCAGTCTGCAGACGCATAAGCTTCTCGGCATTCCGTAGATGGACGGATGGACCGATGGGCCGATGCGCCGCCCGCCGTCCCGTCCGTCTGAGCACCCGTCCATCCGACCATCCGTCCATCCATCGATGCACGGCTACTCCGACCGCATCAACCACGCCCTCGCCTTCACGGCGAAGCACTACCGCCCGTCGGCCCCGCCATGGGGCGGGATGGGACAGGCGGCGCACCCAGCCAACGTGGCGCTGATCCTGGCGCGGTACGGCTGCGACCAGGCGACGATCGTCGCGGGCATCGTGCACCACATCCTGGAAGAGTCCCGGTCGGACCAGCGCGCGGTCTTCGAGGGGAAGATCGGGGAGAAGTTCGGGCCCGTGGTGCTGGCGATCGCGCGCGACGCGGCCGAGCTCCGCTACGCTGAACGGGGCGAACGCCCGTGGCGGGCGCGCAAGCTCGACATGCTCGCGCACCTGGGCGTGGCGGAGCCGCGGGCGCTCGACGTCATCGCGGCTGACGAAATCCACTGCTGCGGGGCCACGCTCGCGGCGCTCCGGCGGCTGGGAACCGAATATCTCGGGAGCGTGTCGCAAGCCGACTCCGAGCAGGTGATCTGGTGGTACCGTTCGATGCTCGAGGTGCTCACCGCGCGCGCCGACTGGCCGCAGCGCCCGATGCTGGACGAGATCCGCGCGCTGAGCGCCGATCTCGCCCGGAGCCTGCAGGAGCGGGAGGAGGAGTTGTGATCGGTCACGCGCTGCGCCGGAGCGCCGCCGCACTCGCCCTGGGAAGCCTGACCGCGTGCCTGGCGGGCCTGCCGCCGCCGCCCGCGCCCACCAACCCGATCCGCTTGCTGTCCATCAACGACGTATACGTCGCTGACACGCTGGCGGACGGCAGCGGAGGCCTGGCGCGGGTCGCGGCGCTCCGTGACCGGATCGCGAGCGAGGGGCCAACGCTGTTCGTGCTGGCCGGGGACTTTCTCTCGCCGAGCCTGCTGAGCAAGTACTACCACGGCCGGCACATGGTAGACGCGCTGAACGCCGCGCGGCTCGACTATGCCACGTTCGGCAATCACGAGTTCGAGGTGCCCCGCGACACGCTCGTCGCACGCATCGCCGAGTCGCGGTTCCGGTGGCTCTCCGCGAACTGCACCGAAGCGGGCGGGGGGTCCATCCCCGGAGTCCTGCCCTGGGACACGGTGCGGCTCGCCGAGCGCAAGGTCGGGTTGTTCGGCCTCACCATGCGGGGTGACTACCCCGGCTACGTACAGTGCGCCGATCCGGACAGCGTCGCCCGGAGCGTGATCGACACGCTCGCGGCCCAGGGGGCGGAGCTCGTGGTCGCCATCACCCATCAGCCGATCGAGGACGACCGCCGCCTGCTGAACCGGGAGACCCGGCTCGATCTGGTCCTGGGCGGCCACGAGCACGAGGCGCAGACCCTCGAGGTGTCGGGGCGCCACATTCTCAAGGCCGACGCCAACGCCCGCACCGCGCAGTTCGCGACCGTCTGGGGGGCCAAGGGCCACTGGCGCCAGGCGGTCGCGCTCCTCCCGGTGCACGCCGGACTGCCTATGGACTCCGCGACGGCAGTGGTGGTGGCCGGGTGGCAGGACAGCCTCCGGGCACGGCTCGGTCCGGAGCGACGGCTCGGAACGCTCCCGGCACCTCTCGATGCCCGTGACGCCCTGCAGCGGCGGGCCGAAACGGGACTCGGCAACGTCGTGACCGACGCGATCCGGGCGGGCACCGGCGTCGACGTCGCGCTGCTCAACGCCGGCGCCCTCCGGTACGACGACGTACTCCCGGCCGGGCCGCTGACGAGCTATCAGGTCGAATCGGTCTTCCTGTTCCCCGACGAAACGCGGATGCTGGTAGCGCGGATGACGGGGGCGCGCCTGCGCGAGCTGCTGGAGCGGAGCGTGTCGGACGGGGTCATCGGCAAGGGCGGGTTCCTGCAGGTGTCCGGCGTGAGGTTCAGCTACGACGCGGCCCAGCCCTCCGGGCAGCGCGTCACCGGAGACCTGCGCCGCCCTGACGGCACCGCGATCGGCGCCGGCGACGCCCTCTTGGTTGCGCTGCCGGGCTTTCTCGCGTGCGCCGCGGGCGATGGCTACCGGGTCCCCGAGGCCGCCGAGGCATGCAGGGGGCTGCCGGCCGCCCCGCGGGCCGTGGATCTCCTGATGCGCTACGCCATGGATTCGCTGCGGGGGACGCTGGTTGCCCCCGCCCTGGGGCGCATCACGGTGCGGTAGGCGGTCGGCGGTCCGCCGCCCGGCGGCCGGCGGCGAGGCTCGGGTTCACGGTGATTGGCGGCAATGCGCCGGTGGGCGTGCCGCTCCCCCCGGGGTTCGCCGGCAGCTATTATGCAGCCAATGGGTTCGACACCGACCCCGGCTGCGCTCACCACCCTTCCCAGCGCCTTCGCCGCCGCGTGCCGGCTCTCCCGGACCGACGGGGAGCTGCTGGAACGGTGCCGGGTGGCGCTGGTCCAGCGGTTTCACAACGACGGCATCTGGCTGACCCTGCTCGCACCGCAGGGCCCGATGTCGACCGTGGGGCCGACCGGACAGCCCGCGGACGCGATCGAGGTCACGCGGCTCAAGAACGGGGAAACCGAGGTGGTCATCTCGGCGGTGCCGGTCGCCGCATCCGAGATGCGGAGCGTCGCCACCTCTCTCGCGGTCGGGCTGTCCGTGGTGTTCGAGCTGCGGAGCATCCTCCTTGATCGGCAGAGCGCGCTGGATGACGCGGTCTTCCAGTTGCGGGCGCTCCGGCAGGTCGCCCGCCTCCTGTCCTCGGTGCACTCCATCGAAGAGACCGAGCAGCTGGTCCTCGACTTCATGTCGGAGGTGTTCTTCGCGTGGTGGGCAACCATCTACCGGCCGGGCCCCGACGGCACCTATGTCCCCAAGCTCTCACGCTCCCTGAACGACCGTCCGCAGCGGGGGCCGATCGCCCGCGCGGCCCTCGATCGGGCGCTGCCGGCGGGGAGCGCGGCGGCCAGTTCCGAGGATGTGGCGGTCGGCACGCTGGTGGGCGAGGGTGCCCAGCTCATCGTCCCGCTCGACGCCGGCGCCGAGCGAATGGCGGTGTTGGTGCTCGGGGGTCGGATCAGCGAGAAGCCGTACGGGCGCGCCGAGCTCGAACTGGCCGGCACGCTGTCGTTCGCGGCCGCGATCGCGCTGAAGAACTCGGAGCTGGTGGAGCAGCTGCACAGCGCGGCGACGACGGATGAACTCACCGGCCTGTACAACCGCCGCGCGCTGGAGGAGCGCCTCTCGGCGGAGATCTCGCGGAGTCTCCGGCACCAGCTGCACACCAGCGTGCTCCTGATGGACCTCGATCGCTTCAAGGTCGTCAACGACACGATGGGTCACGCGGCGGGCGACCGGCTCCTGGTGCTCGTGGCCAACCTGCTGCGGCTGCAGGCCCGTGCGCTGGACGTGGTCGGCCGGCTGGGGGGCGACGAGTTTCTCGTTATCCTCCCGATGACGAAGCCGACCGAGGCGCAGGTGTTCGTCTCCCGGGTGCAGGCGAGTCTCGACCAGCTCAGCAAGTCGCACCCGGAGTTCGGCCAGTGTACCCTGAGCATCGGGATCGCCGAGGCACCGAATCACGGGGGCAGCGTCGGCGCGCTGCTCGCCGCCGCCGACACCGCGCTCTATCGGGCCAAGCGCGGGGGCCGGAACGCAGTAGAAGTCGCGGACGACTAGCGGCCCGCGCGCCATGCCCGATCTCGAATTCATCCTGCTCGGCGACGCCTGCTGGCTGGACTTCGTCAACACCGCCCGCGGCCGCGTGCAGGACCCGCCCGACCTCCTCCCCGACCCCGCCGCCTATCACCGGTGGACCCGGGCCGAGAAGCTCATGTCCGACGTCGACGAGATCCCGTTCAGCGACGTGCTGGCGCTGCGCCGGCAGCTCACCGCGCTGGCCGAGGCGCTGAGCGTCGGCCGGCAGCCGCCCTCATCGGCGGTGGCCGCCATCAACGCGGTGCTCGCACACCAGCCGGGGTGCGAGCGGCTGGTGCGAACGTCGGGCCGCTGGGCGGTGCGCCTGGTCCCGGAGCGCCCGCCCCGCGCCCTCGAGGTGGTGGCGCGCTCGGCGGCGGCGACGCTGGCCGACCCCGGGCACATGGTGCGTCGCTGCGCGGCCGAGCCCTGCTCGCTCTTTTTTCTGGACGGCTCGACGACGCAGAGCCGGCGGTGGTGCAGCGCCACCGCCTGCGGGGGGCGCGGCCGCATCGAGCGGCGCCGCGGTCTCCTGCGGTGATCCCCACCGACCCGGCCGAGATCTTCCGGCAGACCGAAGCCGCCGTCGGCGCCCGCTTCGGGCTGGAGCGCCTGGTAGCCGCCTCCGCGGAGCGCGTCCTCTTCCTCGCAGTGGACCGGACATTGAAGCGGCAGGTGAGCCTCCGCGTCAACTTCTGGTCCGACGAACCGACCCGGGCCTGGTTTCTCCGGGAGGCCGAGGCGCTCGCACGCCTCGACCACCCGGCGGTCCGGCACGTCTACGACGTGGGGATCGTCGGCTCGCTGGCGTACCGCGTCGGCAACTGGCTCGATGGCGAGGGCCTCCACGAGGCCGTGCTCCGCGGCCCCCGCCCGATCCCCGCCGTGCACCTGCTCGCGCGGGACCTGCTGAGCGCCCTGGAGCACGCCCACGGGCGCGGCGTCATCGTGCGACGCGTGGTGCCGGCCTCGCTCATCGTGAGCCCCGGCGACCGCGGGGCGATCACCGACCTCCGCTTCTCGAGCCGGACCATCGCGGCGCTGCCGCCCGGAGTCCTGCCCACGCACCAGGCGTTCATGGCCCCCGAGGTTCGCGACGGCTCGGCGGGCGACGCGGCGAGCGACGTGTACACCGCGGGGGCGATCCTGTACTACGCGATCACGGCCCACGAGCCGCCACTGGACCCGGCGACCCTCCATGCCCCCACCGAGCTGCGGCCCACCTGTCCCCGGGCGCTCGAGCGGGTCGTTCTCCGGGCGCTGCGGCCGGCAGCGGATGACCGGTACCTGAGCGCCGCTGAGATGCTGGAGGACTTCGCCTCGGAGGCCGGCACCTTCGAGACCGCCGCGGTCTCGATCGGCGGAACCCTGACGGGCCAGGAGGCCGACGACAAGGGACGCTGGGAGAAGCGCCTGCGACGCGCCCTGGGGGACGACTACGAGCTGCTGGCTCCGCTCGGCCAGGGAGGCTTCGGACGGGTGTACCGGGTGCGCGACCTGCACCTCGAGCGCGAGGTCGCCCTCAAGATCCTCCACCCCGCCCTCACGCAGGATCCGGCGGTCGTCGAGCGGTTCCGGCGCGAGGCACAGCTCGCGGCGCGGCTCAACCACCCCAACATCGTGAACATCCATGACATCGCCGGGCGATCAGGGCTCATCTGGTACACGATGGAGCTGATCGAGGGCCCCAGCCTGGCCCAGCTCGTGGAGCGTGAGGGGCCGCTCCCGCTCGAGCGGGTGTTGAGGCTGCTGCGAGAGGCGCTGTCCGCCCTCGCCCATGCGCACGGGTCGGGGCTGGTCCACCGGGACATCAAGCCGGAGAACATGCTCATCGGGCCGGGAGGCAGTCTCCGGATCACCGACTTCGGGCTCGCCCTCGCGCTGCGGGGCGGGAAGTTCGGCGGCGCCACCAGCCAGAGCGGGACCCCCCAGTTCGCGAGCCCGGAGCAGCTGCTCGGCGAGCGGGTGGACCAGCGCTCGGACCTCTACAGCCTTGCGGCGGTGGCGTATTACGCCCTGCTCGGCGCCGTTCCCTTCCCGGGGATCACCCCGGAGCAGGTGCTGGCGAAGCAGACGACCAACCAGCTCCCGGCGACGGACGGCCGCCGGGAGGACGTGAGTGAGGAGCTCTGGGGCGTGCTGGAGCGCGGGCTGCGGGCCGAAGTCGAGGCTCGCTACCCCTCCGCAGCCGAGTTCCTCCAGGCGCTCAGCCGGGCGGCCGGGAGCGCCCCCCGGCGCCCGGGGCCGGACCTGGCCCGGGCGGCCGCCCGATGGCTCAAGATCTGACCGATCAGGGCGCATCCTTGACGAACCGGCCGCCGGATGCTTATTTATGGGCGCGATTCGGCCTCGGTTGTACGCTTCCAGCGGTTCAGCAGTCGGCATCAGAAGACCCGGGCGCGAGTTCGTCCCTGGGTCTTTTTGGTATTTTGTGACACGGGACAGGCCTGTGCTCACAAAATCTCGGCGCCCGGTCTGTCCGGGCGTCGACGCAGTCAACCAACATCGGAGTAGGAGCAATGGCTCGCACCACTGGCACGGTGAAGTGGTTCAACGACGCGAAGGGGTTCGGTTTCATCACCCCGGAGAACGGCGACAAGGACTGCTTCGTCCACCACACCGCGATCAAGATGGACGGCTTCCGCAGCCTCACTGAGGGCGAGAGAGTCGAGTTCGACATCGTGCAGGGTGCGAAGGGCCCCGCTGCCGAGAACGTGACCAAGGTCAGCAAGTAACGTCGAATCGCAAGCGAAACGGCCGCCCCCGGGGGCGGCCGTTTCGCTGTGGGATATTGGCTATGGGCTATGAGCTATCAGCTATGAGCTGTGAGCTATGAGCTGAGGGGCCATGGCCATCTGCTCGCCTCCAGCCCCCGAGGCAACCAGGCGCTCCGTGATGTCCGGCGCGTCGGCGGCTCGGGAGCCCTCAGCCAAGCAGATGGCCCTCAGCTCACAGCTCGTAGCTCATAGCCCATAGCTCATAGCTCATGGCTACTTA
>DASUAH010000126.1:0-4231 GCA_035763885.1 Gemmatimonadales bacterium | reverse complement strand
CGATGATGGGGGTGCGCGCCGAGCGGCGGATCGCCCGCGCCACGTCCAGACCGTCCGAGTCGGGCAGCCCCAGATCGAGCAGGATCACCTCGGGGTTTCGCCCCGCGGCCTGCGCCAGCCCCTCCCGCGCGGTCGCCGCCTCGACCACCTGGTAGTCGTGCGCGCGCAGCGTGGCCGCCAGGAAGCGCCGCATCTGCGGCTCATCCTCGATCAGGAGAACCAGGGGGGACGGTTTAGCCATGGCGCGTCAGTCAGCCGGCTCGGCGGCGGGCGGCCGCACCGGTGGACCGTCCAGCGGCAGCGAGAAGCGGAACGCGGCGCCGCCGCCGGCGCCCGCTTCCACCCAGATGCGCCCGCCGTGAGCCGCCACGATGCCGCGACAGATCGTGAGGCCGAGGCCCGCGCCTCCCGGCGCCTCGCCGTTCGCCGCGCGTGGGCCGCGATGGAACTTGTGGAAGACCAGCTCGCGCTGTTCGGCCGGAACGCCCGGTCCGCGATCTGCGACTTCGACCACCACGGCGCCATCGTCGGCCCACGCCGCGATCGCGATGGACGAGCCCGGCGGCGTGTACTTCGACGCGTTCTCGAGCAGGTTGACGAATACCTGCTCCACCAGAAGCTCGTCGATCGGCACCAGGGGGAGATCGTCCGGCAGCCGGGTCTCCACCTGGCGCCCGCTCAACCGGTCTTCCATCCGCAGGAGCGCGACGCCGAGCGCCTCCTCCAGCGGCTGCCAGGCCTTCTGGACGGCGAGCGTACCGGTCTCGACCCGGACCATGTCCAGCAGATTCGTCACCAGCCGTGTCATGCGCCGCGACTCCTCCAGCACCGTCTCGGCGAGCTCGCGGCGCACCGCGGCCGGCAGCGTGCCGCTGTCCTCGGTCAGCGTGCTGGCCGCACCTTCGATACTGCCGAGCGGCGTGCGCAGATCGTGCGACAGCGAGCTCAGGAGAGTGGTGCGGAGCCGCTCCGCCTCCACCTCGACCCGTGCCTGCTGGTGGCGCTCCGCCAGGGCGGCCCGCTCCAGCGCCAGCGCCGCCTGCTCCGCCAGCGCCTCCGCCATCCCTCTCTCGGTGGGTCCGATCGTTCCTCCCGCTGCGGGCGCGAGCGCCGCGACTCCGAGCACCTGCGTGTGGGTGCGCAGCGGCAGCACCAGTGCCTCTGCCTCGGCGCAGCGCGGCGTGCCGAGACCGGCCGGCTCCCCCTGCCCGAACGCCCAGGCCGCGGCCACGCGGACGGCCACGCCGTCGAAGATCCCGGCGGGCGAGGGCGTCGCGGCGTCCGCCGGGAGCTCCCCGTTCACGGCCAGCGCCAGCTCAGCGCGTCCGCGCACCGCCTGCGCCAGGTGACGCGTGACGATCTCGACCTGCGCGGCGGGACCCTGCGCCTGCCCGAGCTCACGGGTCAGGGCGTAGAGCGCCGCCGTGCGCCGTTCGCGCTCGCGCGCCTCGTCGGCCTGCTCCCGGATCCGCGCGGTGAGCCGGCTCATCGCGAGCGCCACCAGCAGCATGACGCCGAACGTGAGCACGTACGCGCTGTCGTGCACCGCGAGCGTGTTGTAGGGCGGAACGAAGAAGAAGTCGAACCCGGCGATCGCGACGACGCAAGCGACCACGGCGGCGCCGCGAGAGTACCGCGACGCCACGATCACCACCGCGGCCAGGAGCAGCATGGCCACGTCGGTCGTCTGCAGGCGCCCGCGAAGGCTCAGGCAGATCGTGACCGCGACCGCGACGACGCCCACGGCGGCCCCGTACGCCCGTCCCCTCGTCCCCCACCGTGCGTCGGTCGATGCGCCGCCGTCCACGCTGGCTCCTCCTGCCCTGCCACGCCACGCCCCAAGTCTAGAGAGGCGCCGCATCAGGATTCCGTTAAGATTTCCCGGTCGGCGCTGACCTGCCATCTCCGGCGTTCCACTATTCCGGGCCTGGTACTCCGGAGAACGCCGATGTCGTCCGCCGCCCCATCCGATCCTACATCATCCCCCGCCGACCCGCCCGGGGAACCGCGCTCCGCCGCGGGCCGACTCCGCCGGGTGTTGGTCGGCAAGCCGCGCGATCTCCATGACCGCAACCTGTTCCACCGGCTGTCGCTGATCCCGTTTCTCGCGTGGGTCGGCTTGGGCGCGGACGGGTTGTCATCGTCCGCCTATGGTCCGGAGCAGGCCTTCACGGCCCTCGGCGAGCACACGTATCTGGCCGCGGCGCTTGCCGCGCTCATGGCCGGCACGGTGCTGCTCATCTCGTCCGCGTACAGCCGCATTATCGAGGAGTTCCCCAGCGGAGGTGGCGGGTACGTCGTGGCGACCAAGCTGCTCGGCCCGGTCCCGGGCGTGGTCTCCGGTTCCGCGCTGCTGGTGGACTACGTGCTCACCATCGCCATCTCGATCGCCGCGGCGGGCGATGCCCTGTTCAGCTTCCTGCCCGCGTCGTGGGCCGCGGTCCGGCTGCCGGTCGAGATCACGCTCGTGCTCGGGCTCACCACCCTCAACATCCGGGGCGTCCGGGAATCGGTCTTGACGCTCCTGCCCGTGTTCCTGCTGTTTCTCGCCACCCACCTGGTGCTCATCGGTGGCGCCATCGTCACCCGCCTGCCCGACCTCGGCGTGACGGCAGCGGCGGCCGGCGGCGGCTATCGCGAGGGGTATGGCGCGCTCGGGCTGGGCGGGCTGGCGCTGGTGTTCCTGCGGGCCTACTCGCTGGGAGGCGGTACCTACACCGGCATCGAGGCGGTTTCCAACGGACTGCCCATCATGCGGGAGCCCCGCGTGCACACCGCGAAGCGGACGATGCTGTACATGGCGACTTCGCTGGCGTTCACCGCCTCGGGGCTGCTCCTGTGTTACCTGCTGTGGCAGCTCCGGCCGGTTCCCGGCAAGACGTTGAACGCCGTGCTGGCCGAGCACTTTGCAGTCGGGCTGCCCCTCGGCGGGACGTTCGTCGTGCTCACGCTCCTGTCCGAGGCGACGCTCCTCGTGGTCGCGGCGCAGGCGGGGTTCCTCGACGGCCCACGCGTGCTCGCCAACATGGCGGTGGACTCCTGGATCCCCCATCGCTTCGGCGCATTCTCCGAACGGCTCACCACGCAGAACGGCATCCTGCTCATGGGCGGCGCCGCGCTCGCCGCCCTCGCTTACACCCGGGGCGACGTCGGGCACCTGGTGGTGATGTACAGCATCAATGTCTTCCTCACGTTCGCGCTGTCGATGTTCGCGATGCTGCGCTTCTGGCGCCGCGCCCGCGAGCGCAGCCGCGAGCGTCCGGCGCGCCTCGCTCTCTTCGGCGCCGGCTTCGCCCTGTGCGCGACCATCCTCGGTGTGACGGTGTTCGAGAAGTTCGCCGAGGGCGGCTGGATCACGCTGGTGGTCACCGGGGTCGTGATCGGATGCTGCTTCCTCGTGCGCCGGCACTACCGGGCCGTCAACGCGAGAGTGGACCAGCTCTTCCGCGAGCTGGGAGAGCTGCCCACGGCGGCTGGCCCCACCGAGCCCCCGCAGCCGCCCGAACCGGGGCGGCCGACGGCGGCCGTGCTCGTCGGCTCTTTCGGCGGCGTGGGGATCCACACGCTCCTGAACGTGTTCCGCGCGTTCCCGGGGCACTTCGAGAACGTGGTGTTCCTGACCGTGGGAGTGGTGGACTCGGGCGAGTTCAAGGGCGAGCATGCCGTCGAGGACTTGCGGAAGCGGTCCGAGGAGATGCTCGCGCGGTACGTGGCGCTCGCGGCGCGGCTTGGCCTGCGCCCAGCGGCTCGCCTGGCGATCGGAACCGATGTAGTGGCCGAGGCGGAGCAGCTGTGCCTGCAGGTCGCGCGCGAGTTTCCCCGCGTCACCTTCTTCGCCGGCAAGCTCATCTTCCAGCGGGAGCGATGGTGGGACCGGCTGCTGCACAACGAGACGGCGCTGGCGATCCAGAAGCGGCTGCAGTGGGCAGGGCGCACGATGGTGACGATGCCGATCCGGGTGCGCGACGCCGCGGGGTAGCGGAGACTTGCTGTCGGGGGCGGCAGCCGGTATAGTATTTCGGTGTTTATTCGGTATAGCAGCCGCCCCCTGTGCCGGCAGCATGACCTGCGTCTGTCTCTCGAGCTTCGCCACCCCGACCGGCGCGGCGTCCGCCGCTGAGCTCGGCCCGCTGCTGCTCGAACGCGCACCCAGGGTGCGCGTCGATGGCCGGACGGCCAGCATCGGGCAGCCGAGCGGTTACCGACCGTCCGGCCGTCCGGCCGGCCGGCC
>DASUAH010000125.1:0-3159 GCA_035763885.1 Gemmatimonadales bacterium | reverse complement strand
GGATCGGCATGAGGAAAGAGCTGCCGCGGACGCCCCTCGGGCAAGGCACCTTGAATGCCTTGCGCGCTAGAATTGAACCAAGCCTGCCTCGGCACGGTCGTCACACGGCGTCTGGAAGGGTGTCTGTGCACCTGGAGCGATGACACGTGAAGATCCAGAGAGGACGTTGAGCAGATGACGCAACCTCAGCCCCAGGGGTATCTCGCCCTTCCCACGCGCGGCAGCGGCCCGGCCGTGTTGGTCCTCCATGCTTGGTGGGGATTGAACGACACGATCAAGTCCGTCTGTGACCGTCTGGCGCAGGAAGGCTTCGTCGCCTTCGCCCCCGATCTCTTCCATGGCAAGGTCGCGGTGACGCGGGAGGAAGCCCAGGCGCTCAGCAGCGGCGCGGAGGCGGACGGAGGCAAAGGCGTTCGCGCCGCCGCCGCGGCGGCGGCGAAGTTCCTGGCCGGCCACCCCGGCGCACGCGGCCCCGGACTCGGCATCGTCGGCTTCTCCTTCGGCGTCGATTACGCGCTCATGCTGGCGGCGGACGCCCCGGATCGCGTTCGCGCCGTGGTGATCTTCTACGGCATGGGCCCGGGGGATCACGCGCGGTCGAAGGCGGCGTACCTCGGCCACTTCGCGGAGACCGACGAGTTCGTGCCGGAAGCCGTGGTCGAAGAGCTGGAGACCGCCCTGCGCGCCGCGGGCCGCCCCGTGACCTTCCATCAGTACAAGGGCACCGGGCACTGGTTCTTCGAGCCGGACCGGCCGGACGCGTACCAACGGAGGGCCGCTGAGCTGGCGTGGGGGCGTACGATCGCATTCCTGCGAGGGACGCTCAGGGGCCGCCCATGAAGCCGGCACGCCGTGCCGCCACGCCGGCTCAGGTGCGCCGCTTTGCGCTCTCCCTGCTGGAGGCCGTCGAGGCGCCGCACTTCGACAAGACATCCTTCCGGATCAGGGGGAAGATCTTCGCCACGGTTCCTCCGGGCGGAGAACACCTCCACGTCTTCGTCGGGGAGCCTGAGCGGGATGTGATGGCGGCCGCGGCGCCGCAGGCGTACGAGAAGCTGTGGTGGGGGAAGAAACCCGTCGGGCTGCGGGTCACACTCGCGAAAGCGAAGGCCGCCGATGTCGAAGAGCTCCTCCGCTCGGCGTGGCGGGACAAAGCCCCGAAGAGCCTGGGCCGTCAGCGCTTGAACATGAAGTAGGCGGCGCCGACGATCAGGACGAAGGCGATCAGGTGGTTCCAGCGGAGGCTCTCCTTCAGATAGAGGACGGAGAAGCCGGCGAAGACGACGAGCGTCAGGATCTCCTGGAGCGTCTTCAGCTGCGCGGCGGAGAAGTGGCTGTAGCCGAAGCGGTTGGCGGGGACCTGGAAGCAGTACTCGATCAGGGCGATGGACCAGCTGGCCAGGACCACCTTCCACAGCGGGAAGTGCGTATAGCGCAGGTGGCCGTACCAGGCCGTGGTCATGAAGACGTTGGCAATCCCCAGCAGCAGGACGGTCTGGAGCATATCCCTCTCCTACCACGCCGCTGAACGTCCCTAGACGGGCCGTCAGGGGTGGTCCCCGGAGTCCTGCAGCCTGCGGCGGGTGGCCTGCTGGAGCTTGATGATCTCGTCTACGGAGCGGGGCTGGAGCGTGTCGGCGAGGCGGCGCCGGTTCGCCAGGTACTCGCCCTCCCAGGCAAGCTGAAGCAGCCGGCGGAGCTCCTTGATGGGTTCCGGGTGGTCGTCCACGCGCAGATCCAGATAGGGGAAGATCTGGCGGTAGGCGACCAGGACGGCGGCGGACTGCTTGCCGCGCCGGTCCCCGCCCGCGCCGTCTCCGGCCTCGAGGACGCGCATCAGGCGCTCGCCGAACTCCAATCCGTCCCCGGCCGTGAACGCCCGCTCCATCTCCACGACCACCGCGTCGCCCACGAGGAGGTTGCCGCCGATCGCGTAGTCGGGCCCGCTCCGCGAGCCGCTCCAGGGATCCGTGCGAGAGCCGGTGTGTGTCGCCGATCCGCCCCGGCCGTCGACGACGTTCACCTGCCGCCAGTCGCGGCCATCATCACGCGCCAGGATCTCGCGCAGCGTCGCCTCGGCGCCCAGCCCTGCGGCGAGGTGGGTCAGGCCTTCGATGCCGAGGCGCGGGTTCGAGTACGCCTGGCTGGCGATGGCGCCGCATCCCGCGCGGACGAAGGCGCAGGTCGCGCCGACCGCCAGGGCCTTGCTGGCGACGGCGACCCCGAGCATGCCCGTTGTCCTGTCCAAAGCGGCGATGGAGAACGTGGCATCGCGCATGCACGTTCTCTTGGACACCCGGTGTGCGTGCCCTTCAGGCGGAGGAACGACGGGCCGAGTCAGCGCGTGCCGTCCTCCTCATCGATCGCTGTTCCGTAGCCGGCCGAAAGGCGCGCCACGCGGCGGCGCACCACCACCTCGAAGGAGAACGAGGGGTCGTTGCGCTCCTCGGGATCGACCGCGTAGTCGTCGACGAAGTCCCCCGTCGAGTACAGGTCTGAGGAGTGCTGTCGAGCGGCATCATACATATCACGCACGGCTGAACCCTCATCTGCTGGAGGAGGGAGCGGAGACCGATGCCGGTGTCATTCGCAGGACTCAAAGGCGGCCGCGCCCTCGGCACGGTGCTGCTCGTGGCCGGAGTGTACTTCGTCGCGGCGAAACTCGGCCTCGGGCTGGCGTTTGTCCATCCCAGCGCCACCCCGGTGTGGCCGCCGACCGGCATCGCTCTCGCGGCGCTTCTCCTCTCTGGCTACCGCGCCGGCCCCGGCATCTTCCTTGGCGCGTTTCTGGCCAACCTCACCACGTACGGGACGGTCTGGACGTCGTTCGGCGTGGCGGCGGGGAACACGCTCGAGGGGCTCGTCGGCGCATACCTGGTGAGGCGGTACGCGAACGGGAGCAACCTCTTCGCGCACCCCCGGGATATCCTCAAGTTCGCCGTGCTGGCAGGCCTCATCAGCACGACCGTCAGCGCGACGATCGGGGTGACGAGCCTGGCGCTCGGCGGGTTCGCGCGGTGGGCCGACTACCGGCCGGTCTGGCTCACCTGGTGGCTCGGCGATGCCACCGGAGCGCTCATCTTCGCCCCCGTCCTCATCCTCTGCGGACGAGATCTCGGGCTCCGATGGAACCGCCCGGCGGCGCTGGAGCGTCTTGTG
>DASUAH010000124.1:0-9863 GCA_035763885.1 Gemmatimonadales bacterium | reverse complement strand
CTGCTGGCGGGTGGCGTAGTCGGGTCCAAGCTCCTCCAGCCGGCGGGCGTTCTCCCGCGCGATCGCGAGCTGCGCCAGGTCCCGCGCCAGCTCGGCCTGCGCCCCCTCCAGCGCGGCCCGGTAGGCCCGCGGGTCGATCTCGAACAGCACCTGCCCCCGGCGGATCTCCTGCCCTTCGGCGAACAGCACGCGCTGGAGCACGCCGGTCACCTGGGACTGGACCGCCACGGTGGCGATCGGCTCGACGGTGCCGGTGGTCTGGAGGATTCGCGGGACCGAGCGTCGCTCGGCCACCGCGGCGGTGACCGGTACCGGCGGCGGTTCCTTGGGGCGGGGCTGTTCGCAGCCGGCGACGACGAAGGCGGGAATCGCGAGGAGCATGAGGCGACACTTCATGCAGGAAGGTCGCCCCTGATTCGCCCCCGCAGCAAGTCTCGGATCGCCGCGCGGGCCGCTCTGCGCCGGTGCCCGGCCGGACCTGCCGCACGCTCCTTGACGGCCGGGTCCCGGAGCGGTTGTCGCCGGGCCGCTACATGGTGCTGTAGACCGCGCGCCAGCCTGTGGCTGGCGGTCCCCGACCGGCGGCCGGACGACGCCTTCCATCTGCCGCAGCCCCAACGGGATGGCGGCCAGCCCCGCCATCGGCTCGCCTCTTGCCGATTTCGGCGGCATCCCTATGCGAATCCTGCTGCTGAACTACGAGTACCCCCCGCTCGGCGGCGGGGCCGGGATCGCGACCGCGGCGCTTGCCGAGGAGCTGGTCGACCGGGGTGACCGGGTGGACGTGGTCACCTCGCATCCGGGCGGGGACGACCGCGCCTGCCTGCGTCCGCGTCCAGGCCTCGCGGTGCACCGGGTGCGCGCCTGGCGGAAGGGGGTCCATCAGGCAGGCATGATGGGCGCCGGCAGCTACGTGCTGACGGCGGCGCCGCTGTTGCACCGGCTGCTCTCCCGGGGACGATACGACGTTGCCCACCTGTTCTTCTCCCTGCCAACCGGGTTGCTGTTGCCGCTCTGCCGGCGCCACGCCATTCCCACGATCGTATCGCTCCGAGGGTCGGACGTACCGGGGTACGATCCCTACAACCGCGGCCTGCAGCGGATCCACCGCCTGTTGCGGCCGGTGACCCGGTCGGTCTGGCGCCGTGCCGGCCGGGTGGTCGCGGTGTGCGAGAGCCTTGGCCGGCTCGCCCGCCGTACCGAGCCCAGGCTCTGTGTCACCGCGGTGCCGAACGGGGTGGACGTGCGCCTGTTCCGGCCGCCGGAGGCGCCGAGGCCGGTGCAGGGTCCCGTCCGCTGCATCGCCGTCGCGCGGCTGGTCGAGCGGAAGGGCCTCGGCGATCTGGTCGAGGCTCTCGCGCGGCTGGAGCGCGGCTACTACCGGCTGGAGATCGTCGGCAGCGGGCCGGACGAGCGGATGCTGCGCGAGCGCGCCGACCGCCTGGGCGTGGGTCGCGAGATCGAGTTCACCGGCGCGCTCGATCATGCCGCCGTGGCCGAGCGGCTGCGCCGGGCGGATCTCTTCACGCTCCCCTCGCGTGAGGAAGCGTTCGGGAACGCGTTCGCGGAGGCGCTCGCTGCGGGGCTCCCGATCGTGGGGACCGCGGTGGGCGGGATCCCCGAGCTCGTCACCCCCGGCGAGAACGGGCTGCTGGTGCGGCCCGGCGACGCGGCGGCGCTGGCGGCGGCCATCCGGCGGCTGGGCGACGATCCCGGGCTCCGCGCGAGCATGGGTGCGCGGAACCGGGCCCGCGCCCTCGCGACGCTCTCGTGGCCGGCGGTCGCCGCACGGTACGCGACGATCTATGCGGAGCTCGCGGGGCACCCGTTGCCGCTGCCGGTCGAGCCGCCCCAGGCGGTCGCATGATCCCGCGCCGGGTTCCGCTGGCACGCGGGGCGCTCGCGCTGGAGGCGGACGAGCTGCGGGCGCTCGGCCGGCACCGCCTGGCGGCCCTGCTTCCGTTCGCGCTCCGCACCCGCTTCTGGGCCGATCGGCTGCGCGCCGCCGCCCACGACCCGGCAGATGCGTCGCGCGATCCCGACGCCGTGCTCCGCGCCCTCGAGCCGGTCACGAAACGCGAGCTCCGGCTCGCGGGTCGCGCGGCATTGCTCGACGGCTGGCGCCGGCCGTGGTGGCCGTCGTCCAGCTCGTCGGGCTCGACCGGCGAGCCGTTCCGGGTCCACTACGATCCCCGCGCGTGGCTGACGCTCAAGTACGCGACGAAGCTGCGCGCGCGGGAGGCGTGCGGGCTCGGCCCGCGGGACCGGGTGGCGATCCTCGACGCGATCCCGGTGGCGGAGGAGGGCCGTGCCCTCGTCGAGCGGCTGGGCGCCGCGCGGCGGGTGAGCGTGCTGCAGTCTGCGGAGGCGGTGGCGCGCAAGCTCGCGGCCTTCGCGCCGGACGCGCTCTACGGCCTCCCCTCGGCGCTGCTGGAGGCGAGCCGCGGGCTCGCGGCGCGGGGCGCGCGGCCGCCGGTGCGGCTCCTGTTCACCAGCGGCGAGCTGCTCCAGCCGTCCACCCGCCGCGCCCTCGCCGACGCGTTCGGCGCTCCGGTGTTCGACGTGTACGGCAGCTCGGAGACGAAGGAGATCGCATGGGAGTGCCCCCGCGGCGCGATGCACGTCAACGCCGACGTGCTGCGGGTGGAGGCGCTCGGCCGCGGGGGGCAGCCGGCCGCGGACGGCGAGGAGGGCGACCTGGTGGTGACGGTGCTGGTGAACCGCGCCATGCCGCTCCTGCGCTACCGCACCGGCGACCGCGGCGCGCTGCTGGCCGGCCGCTGCGACTGCGGCTGCACCCTGCCGTTGCTGGGCATCGTCGCCGGGCGCGAGGCCGACGTCCTCGATCTGGCGGGGCGCCGGGTGTCGCCCTACGCGCTGACGACCGCCATCGAGCGGATCGAGGGCCTGCTGCAGTACCAGGTGAGCCAGGTGGACCGCGCCCGCCTGCGGGTGCGCGCGGTCCCCGCGACCCACGCGGACCGGTCCCGCATGGACCACGGGATCCGCTCGGCCCTGCGGCGGCACGTCGAGGAATCGCTGGACGTGGACGTCGAGTTCGTCGAGCGGCTCCCGACCGGCGCGCGGGCGAAGGTGCGCGTGGTCGAGCCGCTCGACTCCCGGCGCGACGCCGGCACTCCGGAGGAGACTGCATGAGCCATCGTCTGCCGCATCCGTACACCCCCTATCCCGAGCTGGTGGTCAATTTCTGCCCGACCGGGATGATCCCGACCAAGGCGACGACGCCGCACGTGCCGGTCGATCCGGAGGAGGTGATCGAGGACGCCTGCCGCGTGCTCGAGCTGGGGGTGGCGATCGTCCACCTGCACGCGCGCGACCGCGACGGCAAGCCGACGTGGCGCGCCGGGGTCTACGAGCGCATGATCCTGGGCATCCGCGCGCAGCACCCCGACGCCATCATGTGCGTCAGCTGCAGCGGGCGGAACTTTCCCGAGCTCGAGCGGCGCAGCGAGGTCCTCGAGCTCACCGGCGCGGCGCGGCCGGACCTCGCGAGCCTCACACTCGGCTCCCTCGACTTCCCGACCGGCACCAGCCAGAACAGCCCGGAGATGGTCGTCGCTCTGGCGGAGAAGATGCACGCGAACGGGATCCGGCCCGAGCTCGAGTGCTTCGATTTCGGGATGATCAATGCCGCGAACTATCTGATCGGCCGGGGCGTGCTCCGCCCGCCGTACTACTTCAACCTGCTGCTCGGCTCCCGGTACTCGGTGCCGGCCACGGCACGACACCTGTCGAACCTGGTCGAGGACCTGCCCGCGAACGCGGTCTGGTCCGCAGCCGGCATCGGACTCTACCAGCTGCCGATGAACACGCTGGCCATCGCGATGGGCGGGCACTGCCGGGTGGGGATCGAGGACAATCCCTACTACACCTTCGACCGCGCCCGGCTGGGCAGCAATCTCGAGCTGGTCGAGCGGCTCCGCCGCCTGAGCGAGACGTTCGGCCGGCCCTTCGCGACTCCCGTCCGCGCGCGCGAGCTGCTCGGGCTCGGCCCCGCGCCCCGCGCCGCCGCGAGCCGGGAGCTGTCGGTGGCCGCCGGGTGAGGCGAGGTCCCGCCGGGCTCGCCGTGGTGTCCGCGCTCGCGGGCCACCGCCGCGTGACGCGCGACGAGCTCGATGCGTACCAGGGCCGGTTGCTGCGGCGGCTGGTGCGGCACGCGTACACCCAGGTTCCCTACTATCGCATGCTCTTCGACCGCCACGGTCTCCGGCCGGACGCGGTCCGGGGGCTCGCGGACCTCCCCCTGATCCCGATCAGCGCGAAGGACGATCTCCGCCGCCAGAGACCCGCGGCCGTCGTCGCCCGGGACCGCGATCCGGAGCGGCTCATCCCGAGCGGCACGAGCGGCTCGACGGGTCATCCGTTCACGGTCCGGCGCACGTGGCTGGAGCAGAACCTGCTCCACCTGTTCCGGCTCCGGGCGCTGCGCCAGGTCGGCGTGCGCGCCGGCGACCGGTTCGCCTCCATCGGCCGGCAGCGGACGCCGGACCGCCGCGACAACAAGCTGATCGGCCGCGCGCTGCACGCGCTGGGAATCCGGCGGCGTGCGCGCTTCGACATCGGGCTGCCCGCGGCCGAGCTGGCGGAGCGGATGGCACGGCTCGGCCCGGACGTGGTGAGCGGCTACGCCGGGACACTGGCGCACCTCGCGGGACATCTCCTCGACCGGGCCGACACCCGGGTGCGGCCCCGGCTCGTGCTCACCGGCGCCGAGGTGCTCACCGTCGCGATGCGCCGGCTCGTCGAGCAGGCGTTCGCGGCTCCGGTGTTCGACTTCTACGGTAGCTTCGAGTTCGATCTCCTGGCGTGGGAGTGCCCGGCGGGCGGGCCGCTGCACGTGTGCGACGATGGATTGATCCTGGAAGTGCTGGTGGACGGCCGGCCTGCCCGCGAGGGGGAGGCGGGGGAGGTCGTGGCGACCAACCTGCACGCTTACGCCATGCCGTTCATCCGCTATCGCCTCGGCGATCTCGTCACCCGTGGTCCGGCCGCGTGTCCCTGCGGAAGCCCGTTCTCCACCATCCGCGAGGTTCGCGGGCGGATGGTCGACCACCTTCTGCTGCCGGACGGCCGGACCATCCACCCCTACCAGCTCTCGTGGCCGCTGATTCGCAAGTCCGGGCTGCCGATCCGCCAGCACCAGCTGGTGCAGGAGCGGCCGGACCGGATCGTGATGCGGGTCGTCATGGGACCGGAATGGCCCAGCGGCCGCATCCCGCCGGTACCCGCGGAGGTGAGCGAGCTGCTCGGCCGCGGCGTGGAGTTCCGGGTCGAGCCGGTGGAGGAGATCCGCTGCGAGCCGAGCGGCAAGTACCGGGTGGCGCGGTCGCTCGTGCGGTCGGCCTACGACGAGCCGGCGCACGAGGCGGCCCCCGGCGAGGGGAGCCGTGCCGGCTGAGCCGGGCGGGAGCCTGCTCGCCGCGGTGGAGGAGCGGTTCCTCGTGCCGGTCTACACCTCTCGCCACGCGCGGTTCTGGGTCGCATCGCACCGCGCGCTCGCGCTCCCCCTCACCCTGCGCGGACCGCTCACCCGCTACGAGGGGAGCGTGGCGGGCGAGCGGCTGCGCATCGCCTGCGCGGGCCGCCCCAAGCGGTTCGAGTTCCTGCTCGGGCGACTCGCGGCGGAGCGATTGCGGGGCGACACCCCGGCGGTCCGGCTGTGGAGTCCCGCCACGCTCGCGGCGCTGGACGCGGACCTGGTCGCCGCCAACGTGCACCGCTGGGTGGCGCCGACCTTCGCCCGCGCGGGTTGGCTGCTCGTCCCCGACGCGGTGCGCTGGCGTGCGGCGACGGCATACCTGCCGCCGCGGTCCCCCGGCCGGAGCCTCGCGTCCAACCTGCGCAAGGCGGAGCGGCTCGGCTGCATGTTCGAGCCGGCCGGGACCCCGGCCGACTGGCGCGAGTTCTTCGACGCCATGGTGGTGCCGCTCGCGACGACCCGGCACGGTGAGCGGGCCTGGATGCCGTCGCACCGGTTCCGGCGGACGCTCGAGCGGCGGGCGACACTTTATTTCCTGCGCCGCGGCGGAATGCGGGTGGCCGGCATCTGCTCGGTGCGCGGGCGCGCCAGCGTGTGGTACCCGCTGATCGGCGTGCGCGACGCCGACCCGGAGCTGCTGGCAAACGGCATCACCACTGCGGTGCTCGCGGCGGCCTTCGCCGCCGCGCGGGCGGAGGGGATCCTGTGGGTGGACTGCGGCCGAACCGATCCATTCCCCGACGACGGGGTCGCGTGGGCCAAGCGGGCCTGGGGGTTCGTTCCGGTGCGCGATCCGCTGGCGCACCTCGTGGCGCTCCGCTGTGCCGACGGCGGCCTGGCCGCACGACTCTTCGCGCGGACGCCGGTGTTCGTCGAGCGCGGCGGCACGATCGAGGTCGCCGGAGGCGGCGATGACGCTGCTTGAGCGATCGACCGGCGTGCGCACCGGGTGGACGATCGCCGAGCTCGGGGGCGCTGCCGGCGTTCCCGCCGAGCAATGGGATGGCCTCGCGCGCCGGGGGTTCCACCGGCACGCGTGGTTCGTCGCGGCGGAGTCGTGCGGCCTCGCTCCGCGCCATGTCGGCGTGCAGCGGAACGGCGTGCTGGCCGCGATCTTCCCTGCCTACCTCGAGTGGGCATCGCTGCACGGCGACCTGCATCGCCGCTGGCTGGGTCCGCTGCACCGTCTCGCGTGGCTCGCGGGCGCCCGGCTGCGGCCCACCCTGGCGGTGGGCGCCCCCTTCGCCACCGCGTCCGACCCGCTGGGGGAGGTCGAGTCGCTGCCGGACGACGTGCTCGCGGGCGTGCTCGATCGCCTCGAGGCGATCGCCCGGGCCGAGGGCACGCGCGCGGTGGTGTGGCCCTTCCTCGCCGATCCCACGGGGCAGCTCGCCGCCGCGGCGCGGCGGGCCGGCTACGTGGAGGCATTCGCGGGCTCCACGGCGCGGCTGCCGCTCGCGTGGCGCGGCTTCGACGGCTATGTCGCCGCGCGCAGCAGGAGCGTGCGCCGCACCGTGCGGCGCGAGCGGGAGGCGTTCGCCGCCGCGGGCCTGCGGCTGGAGGCGGCGCCCGACTGGCGTCATGCCGCGGCCGCGGGCGAAAGTCTGTACCGCGCCGAGGCCAGGGCCCGGGACGGCCGGGAGCCGCTCCTGCCGCGAGGATTCCTCGAGCGACTCGCTGCCGCGCCGGCGCCGGGCATCTGGGCGCAGCTCACCTGGCGCGACGGCGAGCTTGCCGGCTTCAGCGTCAACCTGGAGGCCGCGGGCGTGGTGGACGGCACGTTGGCCGGGTTCGCCGCGGGCCCCGCGACCGAGGCCGCGTGGCTCAACGATCTGGTGCATGCGCCGATCGCGCTCGGGTGCGCGGCCGGCTGCGCGCGCCTGGAGCTCGGCCCGACCGCGCTCCGGGCGAAGCTCCTTCGTGGGGCGACGCTGGTGCCCCGTGTGACCCTCGCTCGGGGCACGACCCGCCGCACGCGGGCGCTGCTCACGATCCTCGCGCCCGTGGTGGATCGAAGGCTCCGGCGCAAGGAGCGCCGGCGGGTGCCCGGAGCGGACCGGTGATGCGGGCGGGCGGTCGCCTGGGGAAGTACCTCGAGGATGCGCTGACCCTGCCGCTGGACGCCCGAGCGTCCTGGCGGCGCGACGGCCTCACGGGAGTCTGGGACGAGATCGCCTCGCGCACGGTGTACCGGGTCGTGCGCTGGAGCCGGTCCTGGCTCATCGTGCACACGCTGGACCGCGCGCGCGCGACCCCGCCGCCCGCGGGCGTCCGGATCGAGCGGTTCGAGGGGCCGGACTGGGGCCGGCTTTCGCCGATCGCGGGCCGCCGGCGTCTCGCGCTCTTCGCGCGGATGGCCGGCGCGGGGCGCGTCTGCCTCGTGGCGTGGCGGGACGACGTCCCGGTCGGCTATGCCTGGGTCTCGGACCGGATGGCCGCCGAGTTCGAGGGATACCCGCTCGAGCTCCCGGCCGGCGTCGCGTATCTCTGGGCGCTGTACGTGCCGCCGCGCGAGCGCAACGCGGGGCTCGGCAGCGCGCTGGCGAGCGCGCGCATACGCTGGGCGCGGGAGCACGGGTTCCGCGAGGGCTGGCGGATCGTGGCACAGACCAACCGCGCGTCGCTCCGCACCGTGGCGAAGACCGCGGGGGAGGGCACCCGCATCGTCGGCGAGCTGCGGTACCTCAAGCTGCTGGCGCAGGGGCGCACCTGGTTGCGCCCGGTGCGGCGCGGCCCCGACCCGATCCTCCGGGCGTGAATACCGGCACGGCCATGCGCGAGCCCACCAGCGCACCGGCTCCGGCGGGCGACACGCCCGGGCGGACCGTCGTGCGGCGGCTGGTGATGTACGGGACCGCGCGGGCGCTGACCGAGGGGCTCCTGGGTCTCAGGGGCCTGGTCCTCGCGACGCTGCTCGGACCGGCGGGCTTCGGTGGTTGGGCGCTGATGAAGCTGGCGCTCGGCTATGCGGGGTTCGCTGCGCTGGGCGCCCATCGGGGGCTCGAGCTCGAGCTCACCCGGTCGCGCTCGCAGGCGCAGCCGGGCGGTCGCGAGCTGCCCGGGCGCACCGCCCTCGGCTTCCTGCTCGCCGTCTTCGGCGTGATCGCGGCGGCGAGCATCGCAGCGTCCTTCGCGGTGGCCGACCCGGCGCGGGCGTTCGAGCTGCGCGCCTTCGCCGGCGCCATTCTCTCCGAGCAGCTCTACGTCTATGGGCTGGTGTCGCTCCGCGTGCGGGCGAGCCTCCGCCAATATGCGACGCTCGAGCTGGTTCACGCGGTGCTCCAGGTGGTGTGCACCTGTCTCGGCGCGCTCGAGTGGGGGCTCCGGGGCGCGCTGGGCGGGCTGGTGCTCGGGCACGTGCTGGCGCTCGGCTTCCTTCCGGGGCGGGTGCCGCTCCGGCCGGCGCTCTCCGCACCGGTGCTCCGCCGCCTGCTCCGGGTCGGCTTCCCGCTGGCGATCACGCTCGCCATCGGGCGGCTCCTCGCGACCGGCGACCGCCTCACTGTCGTCACGTTCGGAGGCCGGCCCCTGCTGGGCCAGTACGCCTTCGCCGTGGCGGTCGCCGGCCTCGCCGGCAGCGCGGGGTGGGTGATGCGCACGGTGGTCTTCCCCGACGTGTACCGGCGCGCCCAGAGCGGCGGCATCCGGCTGGCGCTCGAGGAGCACCTCGCCCGCGCGCTATTGCCCTTCGCGCATCTGTTCCCGCCGTTGCTCGGGCTGGCGGCGCTGTGCATCCGGCCCGCCGTCGCGCTCTTCGCCCCGACCTACGAGGCGGCCGGCGCCGCGGCCGAGACCTTCATCTTCACCGGCGTGGCCGGCGGGATCGCGAGCCTGGGCGGTGTCGGGCTGGTCGCGGCCGACCGCCAGCGGGTGCTTCCGCTGCTCGCCGCGGCGGGCACCGCGATCAACCTGCTCGGGTCCCTGCTCGCACTCCGGCTCGGAGGCGGCCTGCAGGCGGTCGCCGTGGCCGCCCTGCTGGCGCAGACCGGCTACGGCCTCGCCATCGTGGCGCTGACGCTCCATTCGGCGCGCGGCGCCGTTCCCCGCACGGTCGTGCGCGCGGCGGCGCCGCTGCTCTGGTGCGCGGCGGCGGTCGCCATCGCGCGTGGGCTCGAGCCCGGCGCGGATCCGCGCTCCACCGGGCTCGCGCTCTCGATCTATGTCGCGCTCCTCGCGCCGCTCGTCCCGATGCTGCGCACGACCATCGCCCGCGCGCGGGGGCTGCTCTGAGCACGTCCCGATTCCGCGTGGTCCTGTTCACGTGCGGGCCGCTCGGGACCTGCGCGGCGGGCGCGCTGGCGGCGCTGCCGCAGGTCGATCTCGTGCTGGTGACGGCCCCGCTCCACCGCGGCCGTCGCTCGCT
>DASUAH010000123.1:0-2547 GCA_035763885.1 Gemmatimonadales bacterium | reverse complement strand
GACCCCGAGCACGTTGATGGCGGTGAGCACGACGATCGCCGCCACCGCGAGGCCGGTGAGCAATTCCGGCGGGATGCCGAAGCCTGTGATGAGATAGGTGGAGAAGGTGAGCGCGACGGCCGCGATCCCGCCGGCGTTGATGACCCCCAGGAAGGTCCACGCGAACAGGAAACCGGGCAGCCCGCCCAGGGCATCGCGGATGTAGACGTAATTGCCACCCGCCTCGGGTCGGCGCGCACCGAGTTCGGCGTAGACCAGCCCGCCGAGGAGCGCGATGACGCCGCCCGCGGCCCAGGCCGCCAGCGTGAGTGGCGCGGTGCCGACACGCTGGGCAACGATGGCGGGGCTGAGGAAGATGCCGGATCCGATGATCCCGCCCATCACGACCATCGTCGCGGAGAAGAGCCCGAGGCGGCGGGCATACGTCGTCGTCTCGCCGGGCGGCGTCACGCGGGCTCCCGTGGTTGTCTGGCTGGGGGTGATGGCCGCGAATATGCCGCCGGCCGTCGTGCCGCGCGAGGGCCTGGATCGGGGTGGAGCGCCCTCCCGCGCGTTGCGCCGCCCGCCCTGCCGCTCCCACCTTGGAGCGATGCCGATCCCGGGCCCCCTCCGGCGCACGCTGCGCCGATTCCGGCGACTCTTCCGGCCGCCTCCCGCGCTGCTGGTGTTCGATCCGCGCTACACCGTCCCGGTGAGCGGGGTCCCGATGGATCCCGAGCGGGGCGCACAGGTACTGTCGTTCCTGCTGGACGAAGGGCTCATCGAAGAAACGGATCTCGAGCGCCCTCGCCCCGCGTCGCTGCGCGACCTCCGTCGGGTCCACACCGACCGGTACCTGGCCTCGCTGCAGGACCAGGAAACGCTGACCTCGATCTACGGAACGCCCGTCTCCGCGGAGCTGGCCGACCGCCTGCTCGACGCCATGCGATGGATGACGGGGGGAACCATCCTGGCGGTGCGGCTGGCGATCCGGACACGGCGCGTCGCGGTGAGCCTCGGCGGCGGGCAACACCACGCGGAGCCGGACCGGGGCATGGGGTTCTGCGTCTACAACGACGTGGCCGTCGCCATCGCGCGGCTGCGTGCCCGGGGCTGGAATCTCCCCGTGCTGGTGGTGGACCTGGACCTGCACGATGGCAACGGAACCCGCGTGGCATTCGCAGGCGATGCCACGGTGCACACCTTTTCCATCCACAACGCCACCTGGAACGAGGGCCCCGCGGTGGCGGCGACCGTGCTGCCGCTCGGCACGGGCGTGGGCGATGAGGCACTCCTCGCGGTGCTCTCGCGCGAGCTCCCGCCCGTCGTACAGGGGCACCAGCCAGCCCTTGTGGTGTACGTGGCAGGGACTGACCCCGCCGCCGACGACCGACTCGGCGACTGGCGTCTCACCCCGCACGGCATGCTGGAGCGGGATCAGCGCGTGATCGACACCATCCGGCGCGACGCTCCCGGGGCGGCGATCGCGGTGGTGCTGGGGGGCGGGTACGGCGGCAGCTCGTGGCGCTACACGGCGCGCTTCGTGAGCTGGCTGCTCCGCGGCCGCGCCATCGAGCCCCCCGACGACTCGGAACTGCTGCTGCGTCGCTACCGTCGGGTCCGCGCTACGCTGGAAGAGGCCTCGCTGGTGCGTGAGGGTGGCGGCCCCGACGACTGGAGCCTCAGCGAAGCCGATCTCGGCCTGTCACCGGAGGCGCCACCATACCGCTTCCTCGGCCGGTTCTCGCACCAGGGCATCGAGCTCCTGCTCGAGCGGCTGGGATTCCTCGACCGCCTGCGCGAGCTCGGCTTCCGCGAGCCTGTGGTCTCGATTGCGACGAGCGTCGGCGGGGCGGACATCCTCCGCGTGCACGCTGGCTCCGGGACCCGGGCCGACCTCCTCCTCGAACTCACGCTGCGGCGCTCCGCGCGCGCGGTGCCGGGGTTCGAAATCCTGTACGTCGAATGGCTGCTGCTCCAGAACCCGCGCCGGGTATTCCGCGCGAACCGGCCGCCGCTCCCGGGCCAGAACCACCCCGGCCTCGGGATGCTGCGCGAGACTTCCGCCTTTCTCCTGCTCCTGGCCGAGGAACTGGGCCTGGACGGGGTGGCCTTCGCCCCAGCCCACTTCTACATGGCGGCGCTGGGCCGCAAGGTGCTCCACTTCCTCGAGCCCGAAGCCGACGGCCACTTCCGGGCGCTGCTCGGAGTGCTGGGCGACCTCCCCCTCGCGGAATCGAGCCGGCTGCTCGAAGCTGGTGCGGTGCGCGACGAGCGCGATCGGGCGGTGAGCTGGGAGCCCCGGCTGATGGTCCTCCCCGCCAGCGACCGCCTCCGCGCGCGAGTCGAGGGGGCGGAGCATGCGGCGGCGGTCGAGGCGGTCACCCCGCGGTATCACGTAGCCCAGGCGGCGACGGGCAGCCCCGGCGGGTAGCCCTTGCGGCGCGGCGGCGGACCTGCATATTTATTCATTATGCATGACTCCACGCCCATCGTGCTCGCCTTCTCCGGCGGCCTCGACACCTCGTACTGCGTCCCGCGTCTGGCCGAAGCGGGCTGGGCCGTGCA
>DASUAH010000122.1:0-8626 GCA_035763885.1 Gemmatimonadales bacterium | reverse complement strand
CGGGTGAGCGTGTCGAGCGTGGCGAACAGCCGGTTCTCCACGAAGATGTCGTGCTCGCCGGAGAGCGCGCGCAGAATGCTCGATTTGCCCGCGTTGGTGTAGCCGACGAGCGCCACGCTCAGCATACGGTCCCGCCCCGCGCGCACGGTCTCGCGGTGGCGCTCGACACCCTTCAGCTTCGCCTTGAGCGCCTGGATCTTCCGCCGGATGATCCGGCGGTCGGTCTCGAGCTGGGTCTCGCCCGGGCCCCGGAGGCCGATACCGCCGCGGATGCGCGAGAGGTGGGTCCACATGCGGGTCAACCGCGGGAGCAGGTACTCGAGCTGCGCCAGCTCCACCTGGAGCCGCGCCTCGTGGCTCCGCGCGCGGGTGGCGAAGATGTCGAGAATCACCTCGGCCCGGTCCATGACCCGCACCTCGAGCTGGCGCTCGAGGTTGACGCCCTGCACCGGCGTCAGCTCCTCGTCGAAGATGGCCAGCGTGGCGCCGGCGTCGGCGATCAGGTCGCGGAGCTCCTCGACCTTGCCTTCCCCGATCAGGGTGGCGGGACTGGGGGCGACGACCTGCTGCGTGAGTCGCCCGAGGACCTCCGCCCCGGCGGTGTCCACCAGCTGCGCCAGCTCGTCGAGGTGCTCGGTCGTGTAGCGCGCGTCGGCCGAGCCCTTGCGCGGCGCCGCCACCAGCACCGCGCGCTCGACCGGATCGCGGACATCGATCAGGGTTCGGATGGGAGGACTGTCCTCACGGAGAAACGGTGGGCAGCGCCGGCAGGCCGCCGCCCGGCCGGGTGAGCGGGGCGCGGCCCCGGAGCGTGAACGGCACGACCTGGCGTCCGACCGGGGTCTCCAGCGTGGCCTGCCCCTTCATCGTGTAGGGAATGTCGCCGTACTGGAGCGCGGAGCGGAACGCGCCACCCACGCCGCGCCACTCGAACCGGAGCGGGAGAGTGACGACCGTCGAGTCCCCCTTGGGGACGACGTAGTCGGCATCGTAGGTCACCGTGCCGACGTGCGAGTCCTCGACGTCGAACCCCGCGTCGAGCCGGGTGCCCCGCAGGTCGAACCGATTCGGGTTGGCGACGTTCACCACCAGGTCGAGGTTCCCGCCGGTGAGCCCCACCCCGCGCACGATCACCCGGTCGAGCTGGATGCGCGGCCGGATGAAGTCGGCACCGAGCCCCGGCCCGCATCCCGTCATCGCTGCCACGACTGCCACCGCCGCTACCACCCAGGGGCTTCGCATACTCGCTCCGAGAATATAAGGCCGCAGGCCCGGCGGGCGCCGACCGGATGGCGCGCCCGCCGGTGACGGTCGTCACTCGTCCCGCTTGAGCCGGGCCCACCATTCGAGCCGCTCGGCGATCTTCTTCTCAAATCCCATGCCGCCCGGTTGGTACAGGGTGGTCCCGCGGAGCTCGTCGGGCAGGTATTCCTGCGGCAGATAGTGGGTCGGGGCGTCGTGCGCGTAGCGATACCCCTCCCCGTAGCCGAGCTCCTTCATGAGCGGCGTGGGCGCGTTCCGGAGGTGCAGCGGCACCGGCGCGGCCGGGGTGTCGCGCGCGGCGGCCAGCGCCGCGTCGAGCGCGGCTTTCGCGCTGTTCGACTTCGGGGCGGTGGCCAGGTAGATGGTCATCTCCGCGAGCGGGAGATATCCCTCGGGCGGGCCGAGCATGTGGAAGGCGTCCCGGGCGGCGACGGCCACGAGCAGCGCGTTCGGATCGGCGAGGCCCACGTCCTCCGCCGCCATCGCGATTGCGCGGCGGAAGATGGTCATCGGGTCCTCGCCGCCGTCCAGCATGCGCGCCATCCAGTAGAGCGCGCCCTGCGCGTCGCTCCCGCGCAGCGCCTTGTGGTAGGCGCTGAGCAGGTTGTAGTGCTCCTCGCCCGCCTTGTCGTACCGCGCGAAGCGCTTCTGCATCGCGTCGCGCGCCACCTCCAGCGTGACCCGTTCGCGCATCCCCACCTGCCCCGCCGCGGCCTCGAGCACGTTGAGCGCCCGGCGCGCGTCCCCATCGGCCTCCTCGGCGATGAGCGCGAGCGCGACGTCGTCCACCTCGAGCGCGAGCGCGGCGAGCCCGCGCTCCCCATCGTCCAGCGCGCGGCGGAGCAGCACCAGGATATCGGCCGGCGCCAGCGGCTCCAGCACGAACACGCGGGTGCGCGAGAGCAGCGCGCCGTTCACCTCGAAGCTCGGGTTCTGGGTCGTGGCGCCGATCAGCGTGACCGTGCCGTCCTCGGCCGGCGGCAGCAGGCTGTCCTGCTGCGCCTTGTTGAGCCGGTGGATCTCGTCCACGAAGAGCACGGTCTGGGCTCCGCCGCTCGCGAGCCGCTCCCGGGCCGCGGTCACGATCTCGCGGATCCGGGGGACGCCCTCGCTCACGGCACTGAACGGCACGAACACCCGTCCGGTGGCCGCGGCAACCAGGTGCGCCAGGGTCGTCTTCCCGCTCCCCGGCGGGCCCCAGAACACGAGCGAGCCCGGCACCCCGTGCTCGATCAGGAGGCGCAGCGGCCGCCCGGGGCCGAGGAGCCGGGATTGCCCGACGAATTCCTCCAGCGTCCGCGGCCGCAGGCGCGCCGCGAGCGGCTCGGCGCTCCGGGCGCCGGTGAACAGGGAAGTCCCCTCGACGGATGCACGCTTGCGGCCCATGCGGGGGAAACTAGCATACCAGCAACCGCCACATGTCCGACTTCCTCGAGATGACCATCCGCTGCCGCACCCTCGGCCCGGTGGAGGTCGAGGTCGATGGTGCACCGCCACGACCCGAGCTGGTGTGGCGCAAGCACCTCGCGCTGCTCATCTATCTCGCACGCTCGCCGCGGCGCGCGCGGTCCCGCGACCACCTCACCGGCCTGCTCTGGCCCGACAAGTCCGAGAGCGCCGCGCGGCACTCGCTCAACGAGGCGCTCCGGGTCCTCCGCCGCGCGGCCGGCGACGACGCGCTGGACACGGCGGCGGGTCAGGTGCGTCTCGCACCGGGGATACCGCGGCTCGACCTGGACGAGCTGGAGTCACTCGCCGCGCGAGCAGACTGGCGCGGCGCGAGCGACCTCGTCGGGGGCGAGTTTCTCGAGGGGTTCGGGGTCCCCGATGCTTCGGCATTCGAGGACTGGCTGGCCGCGGAACGCGCGACGTGGCGGGCCCGCTCCGTGGACGTGCTGCTGCGCTGGGCGGACCAGCTGGACCGCGCCGGCGACCTCGCCGCCGCAACCCGCGCGGGGGAGCGAGCCTTGGCGCTTGACCCGCGGTCCGGGCGAGCGGTGCGCACGGTGATGCGCGCGCTCGCCCTCGCGGGCGAGCGCGCCCAGGCGCTGGCGCGATTCGAGGCCCACGCCACGCGCCTCCGCGACGAGATCGGCGCCGACCCCGACGGCGAGACCCGCGCCCTCGCGGATCGGGTGCGGCGCGAGCGCGCCCCCGCCCCCGCCCCCGCCCCCGCCCCCGCCCCTCCCCCCTCGCTGCTGCAGCCGCCGTCGGCAACGCGCCGCATGCCGCTGGTGGGCCGCGAGCACGAGCTCGACCGTCTGCTCGGCGCGCTGCGGGTGGCGGTGCGCGAGCGTCGCGCGATGCTCGCCATCGTCGAAGGCGACCCGGGCACCGGCAAGTCCCGGATGCTGGACGAGGTCGCCGCCCGGGCCCGGGTGGACGGCGCGGTAGTCGCGATGGCCCGGGCGGTCGACGGCGACCGCGCAGAGCCCTGGTCCGGGCTCCTCGCGCTGGCCCGCGGCGGGCTGCTCGACGCGAGCGGCATCGCCGCGGCGCAGCCGGCAGCCCTGGCGGCGCTCGCGGACCCGCTGCCCGAGTGGGCCGACCGCTACCCGGCAAGCCGGGCCGCCGCCCCGCTTGCGCTCGGCCCCGCGGTCTCGGACGTGCTCCGCGCGGCGCTCGAGGAGCAGACCGTCGTGCTCGCCGTGGACGACGCCCAGTGGCTGGACGACCGCTCGGTCCAGACGCTGGGGCAGCTGCTGCGGGATCACGCCCGCCTTCCACTCGTCGTCGTCCTGGCCACGACGCCGCATCCCGGGTGCGTAGAGGTCGAGCGGCTGCGGGCCCGCATCGGGCGGGAGATCGATGGGGTGGCGGTGCGCCTCCGGCCGCTCGACCAGAACGCGCTTGCGGCGCTCGCCCGCAACGCGCTGCCCTCATGGAGCGAGCCGGATGTCGAGCGCCTGGCGCGCCGGCTCGCCGCCGACTCGGCCGGCCTCCCCCTCCTCGCGGTCGAGCTGCTGTACGCGGTCACCCTCGGTCTCGACCTCGGCACGGTGGCGGGCGCGTGGCCCCGGCCGCTGCGCACCCTTACCGAGACCCTCCCCGGCGACCTGCCCGACGCCGTGTCCGCGGCCATCCGGGTGGGCTTCCGGCGCCTGTCCACCCCGGCGCAGACCGCACTCGCCGCCGCCGCGGTGCTCGGCGACCGGGTGACCGCCGATCGCCTTGCGGCGGCGACCGGCCTCGCGCCCGGCGCGGTGGAGGCCGCGCTCGACGAGCTGGAGTGGGCGCGCTGGCTCAATGCGGAAGCGCGCGGCTACGGGTTCGTCGCCCGGATCGTGCGCGAGGTCGTGGCCCGGGACATGACGACAGAGGGGCAGCGTCGCCGGATCCGCGAGCGCGCTTGATATCCGGTTGAGCTGCGACGTCGAGGTGCGATCCAGCTCTACAGCACGGACACCGGGTCCCGATCCACGATCACCCGTGCGTCCCCGCCGCGGGGGAGCTTGCGCGCGGCGTAGCGGACCAGCCGCCCCAGCGCGCGGGTCCCGCCCCGGAGCATCACGTGCCAGCGCCAGCGGTCCTTGAGCCGGGCAAGCGGGCAGGGCGCGGGGCCCAGCACCTCGAGCTCGAGCCCATGGCGCGCGATGAGCGCCGTGCACCAGTCGGCGACCTCCACCGCGCGCCGGGCCACCGCCGGCTCGTCCAGCCCCGAGGTCACCACGTTGGCCAGCGCCACGACCGGGGGATAGGGGGGCCACTTGCGGAGCTCCTCCTCCTCGCGCAGGAACCCCTCGGTGTCGTGCTGCGCGGCGTGCGCCAGAGCCGAATGGCGCGGGTTCCGGGTCTGCACCAGCACCCGCCCCCCGCGAGGCCCGCGGCCGGCCCGGCCCGCCACCTGGGCGAGCAGCTGGAAGGTGCGTTCGGCCGAGCGGAAGTCGGGCAGGTAGAGCCCGGTATCGGCATCCACGACCCCCACGATCGTCACGTTGGGGAAGTCGAGTCCCTTGGCGATCATCTGGGTACCCACCAGCAGGTCCACCTCGCCCCGTTCCACGGCTCCGAGGATCCGCTGGTGCGACCACTTGGTGCTGGTCGAGTCGAGATCCATGCGGGCGATGCGCGCGGCCGGGTAGCGCTCGGCCAGCATGCGCTCGACCTGCTGCGTACCCACGCCGCGCATCTGCTGCAGCGGATGGCCGCAGGCGGGGCACGCCGGCGGCAGCGGCTCCTCGTGGCCGCAATGGTGGCAGCGGAGCGACGCGGGGTGCTGGTGCACCGTGAGCGACACCGAGCAGCGGGGACAGCGCCGGACATCGCCGCAGCCTCCACACTGGAGGAACGCGGCCCAGCCGCGCCGGTTGAGCAGCAGGATCGCCTGCTCGCCGCGGGCCAGGGCGCCGGCGATCGCCTCGTCGAGCCGCGCCGACCAGGCGACCGGTCCGGTGCCCGCCACCCTCGGCGCGACGCGCAGGTCCACCAGCTCGACCGGGGGCAGCGGCCGCATGCCGATGCGCGCGGGCAGCCGCACCAGCCGCAGCGACTGGCGGACGAGGGCGATGGCCTCGAGCGATGGGGTGGCGCTCCCGAGCACCAGGCGCGCGCGCTCGAGACGCACGCGCACCGCGGCGACATCCCGGGCGTGATAGCGCGGGGCCTCGCCGTTCTTGTAGCTCGCCTCGTGCTCCTCGTCCACCACCACCATGCCCAGATCGGCCACCGGGGCGAACACGGCGGAGCGGGCGCCCACGGCGACCCGGCGGGCGCCCCGGCGGAGCAGGCGCCACGCGTCGGCGCGCTCGCCGTCGGAGAGGCCGCTGTGGAGCACGGCGACATCGTCGCCGAACGCACCGCGGAACCGGCTCACGGTCTGGGGGGTGAGCCCGATCTCCGGCACCAGCACGATCGCCCCGCGGCCCGCGGCAAGCGCCCGCCGCACCGCCTCGAGGTAGACCAGCGTCTTGCCGCTGCCGGTCACGCCGAAGAGCAGCGCCCCGCCGCCCGGCGGCAGCGACTCGATCGCCTCGAGCGCGGCGCGCTGGTCCGGGGTGGCCTCCGCGGGGGGTGGCGTGGCCGGGGTGTCCGCGAACGGGTCCCGGAAGCGCTGGGCCAGCTCGATTCGTGCGAGCCCGCTGCGCGCGAGCTGGCGCACCAGCGCGTCGCCGAAGCCGAGCCGTTCGACGAGGTGGCGAACCGGGGCGCGCCCCCCGAGGCCCTCGAGCGCCTCGAACAGCTCGCGCTGCCGCCGCCGGCGCGCGAAGAGCCGCTCGCGCTCGAGCAGCGACGGCCGGTCCGGAACGATCGCGAGGAGGCGCTCGGTGGCCTGATCCCGGCCGGTATCGGGCGGCTCCACCCGGAGCGTCACCGCACCGGCGCGCGCGAGCCGGTCGAGGACGTCCCAGATGGGGCGGCGGAGGGCGCGTGCGAGCGTCGCGACCGGGGCCTCGCCCCCGCGGTCCTCCAGCGCCTGCAGGACCCGGCCCGCGAGCCCTCCGCTGTCGGGGCCGCCGCCGACCCGCGTCGCGACGACGTGCGAGGTGCCCCACATCGCGGCCGGGAGCGCGGCGCGGAGCGCAAGACCGAGCGGGGAGCCGTAATAGCCGGCCACCCACTCCACAGTGCGGAGCAGCTCGGGCGACACCGCGGGCTCGGGATCCGGCGCGGCAAGGATGTCCCGCGGCGCGACCGCAGGACCCGTATCCCCAAGCGAGGTGACGACGCCCACCAGCTCGCGCCGCCGGACCGGAACGACCACGCGGGCACCGGGCGCCACGCGGTCGGCCAGGGTGTCGGGAATGCGGTAGGTGTAAGTGGCGTGGAGCGGGAGCGGGAGCGCGACCTGGGCGTAGGCCGCGGTCATCGCCGCCGGACGCCGAGGCCCGGCTCGGCCGGGAGCGCGACGCGGCCGGCCTCGATGGTCGCCCCGGCGAAGGGATCGTCGGAGAGCAGCGCCGCGCCGTCGAGGTCCACCAGATCCACCAGCGGGGTAAAGTGCGCCGCCGCGGTGATGCCGATGGACGACTCGATCATGCATCCCACCATGACCATCAGCCCGTGCGCCCGGGCGACCGCGACCATCCGCAGCGCCTCGCGCAGGCTGCCGCACTTGGCGAGCTTGATGTTCACTCCGTCCACCGCCCCCACGAGGCGGGGGATGTCGGTCGCCACCAGGCAGCTCTCGTCGGCGATCACCGGGATCCGCGCCGCCCGGGTGACCGCCGCCAGACCATCGAGGTCGTGCGGCGGCACCGGCTGCTCCAGCACGGTGACGCCGAACTCCTCGAGCTCGGGGAGCATCCGGATCGCCTGCTTCCGGCCCCAGCCGGCGTTCGCGTCCACCCGCAGCTCCTTGTTGGTGACCGAGCGGATCGCGCGCAGGATCTCGCCGTCGCGGTCGGTGCCGAGCTTCACCTTGAGGATGGGATACGGCTCGGCCTCCAGCACCTTGGCGCGCATCCTGTCGGGCGTGTCGAGCCCGATGGTGAAGGTGGACGGAGGCGCAGCAGCGGGATCGAGGCCCCAGAGCTTCCACAACGGCACACCCATCCGCTTGCCCGCCAGGTCATGGAGCGCGCTGGAGAGAGCCACCCGCGCCGAGGCGTTGCCACCCAGCGCGGTGAGGAGGGAGCGCTCCGAGGCCTCGAGATCGAAGGGATCGTCGGGAAGGTGGGCGACGTAGGTCTCGAGCGCCGCGAGCACGGTCTCCGGGGTCTCGCCGTAGTAGCCCGTCGCGGCCGCCTCGCCCCAGCCCACCTGCCCGTCGCAATCCCGGAGCCGTACCCAGACCGTGCGGTGCTGGGCCTGCCCCCCGCGCGCGATGAAGAACGGGTGGCGGGTGTGGAGGTCGAGCACTTCGGCTTCGAGGTGGAGAGCGGCGGACACGGGAGCCTCGAGAACGGGCGGCGAAGTATAGCCGCCCATTCGTTCATCCGCTCATCTCCCGGATGTGCGCCGCCGCACCCTCCGCCAGCCGTTCGGGGATGTAGCCTCCCTCGAGCAGCCCGACGATCGGGACACCGGGCAGGCGCTCGCGCAGCCGGCGGGTCAGATCGGCGTAGTGCTCGGGCTCAAGGGTGAACCCGCCGAGCGGATCCCCGCGCATCGAGTCGAACCCCGCGGAGACGAGCACGAGCGCCGGCGTCCACTCGGTCGTGGCCGCGACAATCGCCGCCCACAGGTCTTCCACGTAGAGCGCGGGCGGGCGGCCCGGACCGCGCGGGACATTGAACACGTTGCCCACCCCGCGCTCGTCCGCCGCGCCGGTGCCCGGATACCACGGCCACCGATGCAGCGACACGTAGCGCACCGTGGGATCGCGCTCGACCAGCGCCTGGGTCCCATTGCCGTGATGCACGTCCCAGTCCACGATCAGCACCCGCTCGCGTCCCAGCCGCTGGGCGTGGCGCGCTCCGATCAC
>DASUAH010000121.1:0-7529 GCA_035763885.1 Gemmatimonadales bacterium | reverse complement strand
ACGTCGATGGCCCACCAGGTCATGCGCCCAGTGCTTCCTTGAGCTTCGACCAGAAGCCCGGCTCGCGCCGGGGCGGCTCCCCCTCCACCTTGGCCAGCTCACGGAACAGCCGCTCCTGCTCCGCCGTGAGCTTCTCCGGGGTCCAGACGTGCACCCGCACCAGGAGATCGCCCACCGCGCTCTGGCCCAGGGCGGGCAGCCCCTTCCCCTTGAGGCGGAACATCATGCCCGTCTGGGTACCGGCCGTGACGCGGATCCGCTCCTCGCCATAGGGCGTCGGCACGGTGAACTCGCCGCCCAGCGCGGCCTGCGAGAAGGACAGCGGGAGATCGTGCACCAGATCGTTGCCCTGCCGCTCGAACCGCTCGTCGGGCTTGATGTCCAGCATCACGAGCAGGTCGCCGTTGGGGCCGTTCCGCGGACCGGCGGCGCCCTGCCCCCGCAGGGTGACGTAGTTGTTGGCCGACACGCCGGGCGGGATGTCGACCGCCACCGAGCGCTCGCCGCGCACCCGCCCATCGCCGCGGCACACCTCGCACGGGTCGGCGATGACCTGCCCCTCGCCCGCGCAGGTGGGACACGGCGACACCGACACGAACTGGCCGAACATGCTGCGCGCCGCGCGGCGCACCTCGCCGGTGCCGCCGCAGGTGCTGCACACCGACGGGCGGGTGCCCGGCCGCGCGCCGGACCCGGCGCACTCCCTGCATCGCTCCAGCGTGCGGAGCCGGACGTTCCTCTTGGCCCCGGTGGCCACCTCGGCGAGGGTGAGCTTCACCGTGACGCGGATGTCCTGCCCGCGCCGCGACTCCGCCTGCGCCCGCGAGCCGCCGCCGAAGATCGACTCGAAGCCGCCGATGCCGCCGAAGTCGCGCATGAAGATCTCGAGCGCCTCGGCGAGGTTGACGTGGTGGAACCCGTAGGCCCCGGCGCCGGCGCCGAGTCCCGCCTTGCCGTACCGGTCGTAGGCCGCCCGCTGCTGGGGGTCGCGCAGCACCTCGTACGCCTCGGCGATCTCCTTGAACTTCGCTTCCGCGTCGGGCGACGGGTTCCGGTCGGGGTGGTACTCCATCGCCAGCTTGCGGTAGGCCTTCTTGATGTCGGCGTCGGAGGCGTCGCGGGCGACGGCCAGCAGCTCGTAGAAATCGCTCACTCGAGGAGCCCCTCCACGAGCCGGCTCGTGTGCTCCACCAGCCCGATGATCTTTTCGTAGGGCATGCGGGTGGGGCCCATCACGCCGATCACCCCCTTGAGATCGCCGGCCTGATAGGACGAGGTCACGAGGGTGAGGTCGCAGAGCCGTGAATCGAGGTTCTCGCCGCCGATCGTGATGGACAGCCCCGCCTGGCGGCGGCTGTCGAGCGCGCCGCGGAGGAGGTCCCGCCGCTCGGTGAGGTCGAGCAGCCCCCGCATGGCGGCGTTGGAGGCGAACTCGGGCTGGTCGGCGAGGACTTGCGCGCTCCCCAGGACCACGGCGCCGCCATCGCCGGAGAGGTCGAAGATCTCCTCCCGCTCGGCGATGAAGATGTTGAGCAGCTCGCGATTGCCGCCCGGCACGCCGGCGTCGCGGAGTCGCTCGACCAGCGACTCGCGGATCGCGCCGAGCCGGAGCCCGCCGAGCCGCTCGTTCAGCACCTGCGCGACGCGCTGGACCGAGCCGGGCGCGATCGCCGTCCCGCTCACCTGCACGAAGATGGTGCGGACCACCCCGCCGCGCAGGTTGAACACCAGCAGCAGCCGGTCGGACGACACCGGGATCAGGTCGAGCCGCTCCAGCACCAGGTCGTGGAACGCGGGGGCGACCGCCACTCCCAGCTCCGACGTCAGCACGCCGAGCACCTGCGCGGCGCGCCGGAGGATCTCGTCCAGGGTGCTCCGGGCGCCCTCCATCTCCGACTCGAGCGCCTCGCGGTCGCGCGGCGACGGGGTGGGCGACGACCGCATGAGCCCGTCGACGTAGACCCGGTAGGCCCGCTCGGTGGGCACCCGGCCCGCGGACGGGTGGGGATGGAAGAGGTAGCCTTTCTGTTCCAGCTCGTTCATCGCGCTCCGGATCGTGGCCGGCGACACGCCGAGCCCGAACCGGCGCGCGATGGTCTGGCTGCCGGCCGGCTCCGCCGTCGCGATGTACGTCTGCACGACGGCCGCGAGAATCTGGAGCTCCCGCTCGGAGAGCTCAACGCCGTGGGACATGATCGGAAATCTAGTCGGAAATCTAGAGCGATCACTCAGACGGCCGCCACCAGCGCATCCAGCCGGAGCCACCCGTCCGGCGTGAGGACGACACGTCCCTCGCCGACCCGGGCCCACCCGTCGCGGGTCCACCGGGCGGCGTGCGCGGTCGGGATGCGGTCCGCCGGAACGCCCTCCAGGGTGCGGAGGCCGAGGTACAGCTCCTCCAGCCGGATGGCCGCGGAGTCGAGCCGCTCCCGCCCGGCCACGGCCGATCCCCCGTTCTCCACCGCGCGGGCGTACGCCGCCCACTCCCGGAGGTTCCACCAGCGCTCCGGTCCCACGCTGCTGTGCGCCGACGGCCCGAGCCCGAGATAGGGCGCGCGACGCCAGTACGCGCTGTTGTGCTGCGCGCGACGCCCCGCTCGGGCGGCGTTGGACACCTCGTAGTGCTCGAACCCGGCGGCCGCGAGCGCCCCGTGCGCCGTGAGGTACTCGTCGGCATACCGGTCCTCGGGCGCCGCGTTGACCAGGCCGCGATCGGTCCAGCGGGCGAGCGGGGTCCGCGGCTCGGTGGTGAGACCGTACAGCGACAGGTGCTCGGGCGCGAGGGCGAGGGCGCAGTCCAGGTCCGCCGGCCAGTCGCGCTGGAGCTCCGCCGGGAGGCCGAAGATCAGGTCCAGCGACACGTCGTCGAACCCCGCGGCCCGGGCGGTCCGCACCGCGGCCGCGATGGCGGAGGCGTCGTGGGTCCGGTGCATCCAGCGGAGCACGGCCGGCTGGAACGACTGCGCCCCGACGGAGAGGCGGGTGACACCGGCGGACCGCCACCCTCCCGCGGCCATCGGCGTGACGTCGTCGGGGTTGGCCTCGAGCGTGATCTCGGCGTCGGGTGCGAGGGCGCGGTCGGACCGGATCCGCTGGAGCAGCGCGGCGACGGCGTCCGGGGGGAGGAGCGAGGGCGTGCCGCCGCCGAAGTAGATCGTGCGGACGCGCGGAGACTCGTTCCAGCCGGGATGCTCCTGCCGTTCGCCCCACTCGCGCAGCACGAGATCTACGTACCGCGCCGCGGGCACGGCCCGGCGCACCGCGATCGCGAAATCGCAGTAGCTGCACCGCCGCGCGCAGAACGGGACGTGGAAGTAGACGTGCACCGAGCGAAAGTTACACCCGCCGAAACACCCCGAACGGGCTCCGCTCGACGACGCCCGCGATCTCCAGCATCCCGAGCTGGGCCAGCACGACCGCCGGCGGACGACCCAGCCGCTCGGCCAGGGCATCGGCGGGCAGCGACGTCCGGCCCAGCGCGGCGGCAAGCTCGCGCTCGGCCAGGGACAGCGTGGCCGGCAGCTCCCGCAGTGCCCCGCCGCCAACCGCTGTCTCCGCCGGCCAGGTGCGGATCTCGGGAAAGTACCCGTGCAGGTCTTCCAGCTCGGTGAGCGGGGCGGCGCCGTCGCGGATCAGCCGATTGCAGCCCACGGAGGTGGGACTGGTGATGGGACCGGGTACGGCGATGACGTCACCTCCCTGGTCGAGCGCCGCACCGGCCGTGATGAGCGCGCCGGACCCGGCCGCGGCTTCCACGATGACCGTCGCGCGCGCGAGTCCCGCGATCAGCCGGTTCCGCCGGGGAAAGCTCCCCGCGTTGGGCTTCTCCCCGGGCGGAAACTCCGTGAGGAGGAGCCCCCGCTCGCTCACCCGCTCGTACAGCGAGCGGTTCGCCGCCGGATAGATGACACCCAGCCCGTTGCCCAGCACGCCGATGGTGTCGCCGCCGCCGTCGAGCGCGGCGCCGTGCGCCAGGGCGTCGAGGCCGCGGGCCATCCCGCTCACCACGACCACGCCCGCCCCCGCTGCGTGCGCCGCGATCGCGCGACAGACCTCGCCCCCGTACGGGGTATGATCCCGGCTGCCGACGACGGCGAGCGCCGGCCGGCCGAGCAGCTCCCGCCGCCCGCGCGCGAACAGCAGCGTGGGCGGATCGGGAATGTCCCGCAGCACCTTGGGGAAGTCGGGATCGTCCGGCAGGAGCACGACACCGCCCTGGGCGGCCGTTCTCTCGATTGCGCGCTCGGCCTCGCCGATCGTCTGCGCGGCGACGGCGGTCGCGAGCGCCAGGGTCACGCCGGGCGTGGCCCTTAAACGCGCCAACGGCGCCTCGAGGGCGCCGTACCCGGAGCCGAATGCCTTGACCAGCAGGTCGAGGCGGGCGGCCCCGACCCCGGGTGTCAGGGCGAGGGCGATGCGGGCGGCTCGCTCGCGGTCCATGCATCCTCCTCCGCCGCTGACTCCGCCGCGCGCGCGGCCTGCACGAGCTGCCACAGATACTCCTTCAGCTCCTCGATGCCGCCGCGCGTCACGCTCGACGCCGCGAGGACGCCGGCGGCCCCGGGCGCATGCACGCCGGGCAGCGGCGCGTGGGGCGGAAGCAGATCCTGCTTTGTCAGCAGGACGACGTGCGGGGTGGCGTGGAGTGCCGCGCTGTAGAGCTGCACCTCGCGGCGGAGCCGGTCGTAGACTGCCTGCAGGTCGGGCGCATCGAGCGGGAGGAGAAACGCCAGTACCCGGGTGCGCTCCACGTGGCGCAGGAACTGGAGGCCGAGCCCCCTGCCCGCGTGGGCCCCCTCGATGATCCCCGGGATGTCGGCGACCACGAACGAGCGGTGATCCGAGAGCCCCACCACGCCGAGGTTCGGCTCGAGGGTGGTGAAGGGGTAGTCCGCGATCTTCGGGCGCGCGGCGGAGATGACCGAGAGCAGCGTGCTCTTCCCCGCGTTCGGCTCGCCGACAAGGCCGACGTCGGCGATGAGCTTGAGCGTGAGCTCGAGCTCGCGAGCCTCGCCCTCCTCGCCGGGCTCCCATTCGCGCGGCGCCTGGTGCGTGGGTGTGGCGAATCGCGCGTTGCCGCGGCCGCCGCGGCCGCCGCGGGCCACCAGCAGCCGGTCGCCGGCGCGGAGCAGCTCGCCCAGGACGTCGCCGGTGGCCACGTCGCGCACGACGGTGCCGGGTGGCACCGGCAGCTCGATGTCGTCCGCCGAGCGACCGGTCTGCGTCTTGCCCTTTCCGTGCTCACCCCGCTGGGCCTTCCACAGCGTGCGATAGCGGTAGTCGAGCAGCGTGGCCAGGTTCGGATCGGCCCGCACGAACACGCTCCCGCCCCGGCCGCCGTCCCCTCCGTCGGGCCCGCCCTTGGGCTTGTACTTGAATCGCGCGAAGGAGCAGGCGCCCGATCCGCCGGTGCCGGCCACCACCTTCACCACCGCCTGGTCGACGAACATCTACTGCCCCGGGCTCCAGCCCTCCCGCACGGTCTTCCAGAGCTCCTTCACCTTCTTCCACTGGTCGAACGACAGCAGCGGGTTGACGATCGACAGCACGCCCTCGATCTGGCCGAAGGTGGCCCCCGCGTTGAGTGATCCCCGGAGGTGGGAGTGGAGCTGCCGCGGGCTCTCGAGCACAGCGGTCTGCACCACGGTACAGAGCTCCCGGCGCATGAGATCCAGCCCCGGCCGGGCCATCACCCGCCCGTACCCCTCCGTGATCATCCAGGTGTCCATGGCGGGGTGCAGCGCGCGCACGCTGTCGCGCAGCTTGGCGTAATTGTCGCCGTAGATGGTGGCACAGATGTGCTCCCCGCGCTCGGTCCAGGCGCTGACATCGCGGTACTCGGACTCCGGGTCCTCCCGCGGGGCCGGTACGCCGCCGAACTTGCGCCAGACCATGAACGCCACCAGCGTGCGCGGGTAGCCGCACATCAGCACTGATTGCAGGAGCAGCTCCTCCACCCACTGCACCGGCACCTGCGAGCTCCGGAGCGGCCCCACCCGCTCGCGCAGCTCGGGCTCGTACCCCTGCGCGATCGCCGCCGCGAAGCGCACGAGATCGCGCGTCTGCGGATCCAGGTTGTCCTGTTTCGCCATCCAGGTTACCTCACGCCGGGATTCGAGCGGTATCGACACGACGCGAGCCCTCGCTGGAAACACGCAGTGCGCCCGAGGCACGCCGCCGCCCCCGCACCGCCTCGAACCGGACCTCCGACATGGGCACAATATAGCGGTGGCGGTTAGCTTATCCGCCCATGCCCGGACAGCACTGCGCGCCGCTCGGCGCGCTCCTGCTCGCGTGCGCGGTCCAGACCGCGGTCGCGCAAACGTCGCCGTATCTGCCCCTCGATGACGCACGCCTCCCCCTCCTCGAGCATCTGATCCTCCGCGGCGACCTCGAGGACCCGTCGCCGATGATCCGGCCGTTCCGGCTCGCCGACGCGGCGCGGGTGCTCGCGGCGGCGGACACGGCGCCCGATCGCGGCACCGGCGCGCTCATCCGCGAGCTGCGCGAGAGCGTCACCGAGGACACGGCGCGCGCGCGGTGGTCGCTGGCGGCGCGGCTCGGCGGGCAGGCGTACACCCAGAAGCGGAGGGACCCGCTGCACCTCGGCGGCGCGCGCGCGGCCAATCCCTATCTCGACTTCACCCTCCAGGGCGTCTTCGGCCCGGTCGTGGGGTCCACGCGCCCCGCCCTCGACCCGCGCCTCATCGGCGACCCCGACTGGCCGAACACGGCCCAGGAGCACGTCACCGGCCGGCTGGTCGAGGGGTACCTCGGCGTGCAGTTCAAGTACGGCGCGATCACCTACGGTCAGCTGGACCGCAACTGGGGACCGGCCGGGCTGCCGGGCATCGCCATCAGCGACGTTGGCTACGAGCGGCAGGGCCTCGCGCTCGAGCTCGGCACTGACGCGGTCAGGTTACACGCGTTCGCGTCGGACCTCCGCCGCCAGCGGGACAGTATCGGGCAGTCGGTGAACCGCTACTTCTTCGCCCACCGGCTCGAGGCGCGGCTCAGCCGGGGCGTCCGGCTCGGCGTCTGGGAAACGCTGATCATCCAGGGCGTCGGCCGGGGGTTCGAGACACCGTTCGCGAACCCGCTCTCGCCGAGCGTCATCGCCAACTCATTCGGTATCGCGGACTCCGGCAGCAACGTCATGTTCGGCCTCGACCTCACGTGGAGCCTCGGCCGCCGCACGAGACTGCAGTTCCAGGGCGGGCTGGACGACTTCTGGTTCAACGACCGCCGCATGAGGCAGGACCGCTGGGCGTACACCGTGGCCGGCGCCGGCGCGCTTGGCGCGCGGCTTGGGTGGTACGCTTGGTACACCCAGGCGTCCAGCCTCGCGTTCCGTACCCAGAACCCGCAGGAAAACTTCGCCGACCAGGGCGTCGGCATCGGACGCAACTTCTCCGATATGGACCAGACACGGGTCGCAGTCGCAATCCCTGTCGCGCGCACGTGGCTGATTACCCCGGACCTCACGTTCCAGCGCCAGGGCGAGGGTCGCATCGGCGACCCCTATCCCC
>DASUAH010000120.1:0-2862 GCA_035763885.1 Gemmatimonadales bacterium | reverse complement strand
GGTCGCGCCGGCGCTTCGCACGCGCTTCGGGGCCCTGGAGGTCGCCGCGTGCGGGTTCTGGTGCCAGGGGCCGGTGCTGCTGCAGATCCTCAACATGCTCGAGGGGCTCGATCTGAAATCCCTCGGCCACAACTCACCGGCGTACCTGCATCGGATCATCGAGACGGTCAAGCTGGCCTTCGCTGATCGGAACGCGTACTTCGCCGACCCCAAGTTCGCCGAGATCCCCGAATTCCTGCTCAGCAAGGCCTACGCTGCCCGGCGTCGCGAGCTGGTGGGTGAGCGCGCGTGGAGAGAAATGCCGCCGGCGGGACCGTGGGAACGGCCCCGGGCCGCCGTTGAGCCTGCGGCGCTGGCTTCGGGCGTGGCCGACAGCCTGGACACGAGCGATGTGGCGGGGGTGGACGCCGAGGGCACCGGGTTTTCCGCCACGCCCAGCGATCCGAACACGGACTCTCCGGTCGTGGCCGGCGTGGGCTGCGTCGTGTCGCCCCGGGGCTCCCAGGGCTGGCTCGATCCGGCGCATCCCGGCGTCGTGGCGCCGGGCAAGCGGCCCCGACTGACTCCCGCGCCGGCGATGGTGTTCGCCGACGGGCGGCTGGCGATGCCGTTCGGCACGCCCGGCGGCGACGTGCAGCAGCAGGCCATGCTCCAGGTCTTCCTCAACGTCGCCGTCTTCGGCATGCCGCCCCAGAAGGCGGTGGAGATGCCGCGGGTGGCCTCGCGAAGCTTCCCCGACTCGTTCTGGCCCCACGTGATGTCGCCTGGCAAGGTCGAGGTGGAGCAGCGGATCGCCCAGGAGACGCGGGCGGCGCTCGCCGGGCTCGACCACGACGTGTCCGCCTGGCCGGAGTGGGAGTGGCGGGCGGGTGCGGTGTGCGCCGTGAAGGTCGGCGCCGACGGCACGCGCTGGGCCGCCGCCGATCCGCGCCGCGGCGCCCTCGCTATCGCCCGCTAACCGGCTCCTCCCACGACCCCGCAGGGGGCGGGCTCGCCCCGGACTCCGGGCATCCGCGCCCGCCGTCGCTCACGCCGTGGGCGCGCTGCCGCCTCGTCGGGGTTCTGCCTCGCCGTCGAGCGCCTGTAAGGCAGCCAGGGGACGCCGCTCGACGCCGACCACGCCCTCGACCACGATGATCGACTTGGTGCGGAACACCAGGCCGGAATCATGGCGCCAGGCGCGCAGGATGTCCCGCACCTGCATCAACCGCGCGCGCTCCGCGCTCTTGGGGGGTGCGGCCTCCAGCTGATCAAGCACCGCCACCTCGAGATCGGCGAGGCCGCCGGCGTGATCGAAGGCGAGGAACGCGCGGCCGTCAGCGAGCGGGATCGTGGACACGCCGCGCAGCCGCGCGAACACCTCGGGCTGCACCACGATGAGCGCGCGCCGGCCGGGCAGGTGCACGAGCTCGATGAGCGGCGCGGGACCCGTTGCCCGTCGCCGGTGCCCGCCCTCGCCGAGGATCGGCTCGACCAGCTGGACGATCGCCCAGCCGGGATCCTGATGGAGCGTCCGGAGCGCCTCGAGCACCTCCTCCGGCAGCGTCAGCGCGATTACTTGTGAGGGACGTCCGAACTTGGGGGGCCGACCCCGCCGCGCGCGCCGGGGCGGCGGCCCGCCGGCGCTCCGCAGCGGAGTCGGTTTCGGTGGCGGTTTCTTTCCCGGCTGTCCCATCTCCACTCCGTGGCCGGCCCGGTACGGGGCGTGGGCGCGGCCGGAGAATTAACTTGACTAAAATAGGATAATCGCATATTACCAGTTAAAAATTAACGGTACCGCTGAGACGGGACGATGATGTCAGAGTCCGGTCGTATTCTCCAATTGGACCAGCGGCCGGGCCTGGGTCGGCCGATGACCCTACGGGCCCTGCTCTGGGAGCGCCGCTGGTTCTGGCTCGGCCCGCCGCTCGTGACCCTGGCGCTGTTCGCCGCGTTCGCCCTCCGCGCCGCCACTCACTAGCGCCGAGGGTCCAACGCCGGCCTCCGGGATTGCTGGGGTCTGCCGTCACGGTCTCGTGAGCTCGGCGCGAGCGACGGTTCAGCCGCTCAGGAGACGGCGGGTGCCGCTGCCGGTGCCGGGGTCGGGCGGCGAGAGACCGGTTCCTCGCGGATCAGCAAGGTGAGACCCGCGGCGGCGATGGCCAGGACCGCGGCCGACACGAACGCGCCGCCGTAGCTGCCGGTCCACTCGAAGATCCAGCCGGCCAGGGCCGCTCCCAGGGCGGCTCCGACCTGATGCGAGAAGAAGATCCAGCCCGAGAGCTCGCCCACCGAGTAGCGGCCGAAGATGTTCGCGGTCAGGGTGGTGGTGGGGGGTACCGTCGAGATGTAGTTGAGCCCGAAGAGGGCCGCCCACAGGTGCAGCGACGGCACGTCCCAGACGTAGGGCAGGAAGAGCAGGGAGAGGCCGCGGACGAAGTAGTAGATGGCCAGCGGGCCGCGGCGGCCGAAGCGGTCACAGATCCAGCCCGAGCCGACCGTGCCCACAATGTTCAGCGCGCCCATGACGCCGAGCGCAGACGAGGCCTGCATCGGCGTGAAATTGTGCTCGAGAGTATGCGGCACGAAGTGGGTGAGGATCATGCCGCCCGTGGTGTAGCCGCAGACGAAGAACGTGGCCATCAGGAGCCAGAACTGCGGCCACTGCGCGGCCTCGGTCACCGAGACCCGGCCGGCCTGCTGGATGGTGGCGGCCTGGGCCGCGGTTTGCAGCGGTCCGCGGGCTCCATAAGGCCGGACGCCCCGATCCTCGGGATTGTTGCGGATGAGCCAGGCGCCGACCGGGAACACGAGCGCAATGAGCCCCAGACCCAACCACAGGAAGCTCGCCCGCCAGCCGAACCACAGCGTGAGCACCGTGGC